>NZ_OY775937.1:705000-1057500 GCF_963675255.1 uncultured Desulfobacter sp. | reverse complement strand
CGGGTCAAAGGATGTTTAGCTCCTTACCGAGGCTTATCGCAGCTTTCCACGTCTTTCTTCTTCACTTGACACCAAGGCATCCGCCGTTTGCTCTTAGTAGCTTAGCCACTATTCCACAAATAAGTTTAAACGCTTTGATGTTTTTGAAAATTTTGTGAACTTCTTCGTTGCTTCACGTCAATTTTAAAACAGCGTAGTCTACTACGCTTTATTTAAAATTGCCGCTCGCGCCTTGAATTTCAGCAAAATTTTCTTCAACATAGCATGGAGTGATTGATTTTCATCTTTCACACCATTTTATATTTAGTTGATTGGGTGTTCACTAACACCTTCTCAACAACGCTATTGATATTTACTACAACAAATTGTCAAAGAACAAAGAGAGTTTCGATCTCTCAAAATTGGCCAGTGAATCCAAAAAAAGCTTTATGTGTTTCTTTCCTTTGAAAGGAGGTGATCCAGCCGCTGATTCCTCAACGGCTACCTTGTTACGACTTCACCCCAGTTATCGACCATACCTTAGGCGCCTGCCCCTATAAATAGTTAGCCCAGCGACGTCGGGTATAATCAACTTCCATGGTGTGACGGGCGGTGTGTACAAGGCCCGGGAACATATTCACCGCGGCATGCTGATCCGCGATTACTAGCGATTCCAACTTCATGGGGTCGAGTTGCAGACCCCAATCCGGACTGGGATAGGCTTTTGGGATTCGCTTCCCTTTGCAGAGTCGCTGCCCTTTGTACCTACCATTGTAGCACGTGTGTAGCCCTGGATATAAGGGCCATGAGGACTTGACGTCATCCCCACCTTCCTCCCCGTTGACCGGGGCAGTCTCGCCAGAGTTCCCACCATTATGTGCTGGCAACTGACGATAAGGGTTGCGCTCGTTGCTGGACTTAACCAAACATCTCACGACACGAGCTGACGACAGCCATGCAGCACCTGTCTCTGTGCTCCCGAAGGCACTATCCCAATTACGGGATATTCACAGGATGTCAAACCCAGGTAAGGTTCTTCGCGTTGCGTCGAATTAAACCACATGCTCCACCGCTTGTGCGGGCCCCCGTCAATTCCTTTGAGTTTTAGTCTTGCGACCGTACTTCCCAGGCGGTACACTTAATGCGTTAGCTTGGGCACAGCAGATTTTAATATCCGCCACACCGAGTGTACAACGTTTACTGCGTGGACTACCGGGGTATCTAATCCCGTTCGCTACCCACGCCTTCGCGCCTCAGCGTCAATATCGGTCCAGAGAGATGCCTTCGCCATCGGTGTTCCTCCTGATATCTACGAATTTCACCTCTACACCAGGAATTCCTCTCTCCTCTCCCGTATTCAAGTCTTGCTGTTTCAAGTGCACTTCCGGGGTTGAGCCCCGAGCTTTCACACCTGACGGACAAGACCGCCTGCGCGCCCTTTACGCCCAATAATTCCGAATAACGCTTGCGCCCCCCGTGTTACCGCGGCTGCTGGCACGGAGTTAGCCGGCGCTTCCTCCACAGGTACCGTCAATACAATCATCTATTAAACAATTATAATTTCTTCCCTGTTGACAGAGCTTTACGACCCAAAGGCCTTCTTCACTCACGCGGCGTTGCTGCGTCAGGGTTGCCCCCATTGCGCAAAATTCCTCACTGCTGCCTCCCGTAGGAGTCTGGACCGTGTTCCAGTTCCAGTGTGGCTGATCATCCTCTCAGACCAGCTAACCATCGTTGCCTTGGTAGGCCTTTACCCCACCAACAAGCTAATGGTACGCAAACTCATCCCCAAACAATTGCTTTCATGAAGAGGCAATCTTTCATCAATCTACTTATGTGAATCGACTTTATCCGGTATTAGCTACCCTTTCGAATAGTTATCCCAGGCTTGAAGGCAGATTATCTACGTGTTACTCACCCGTGCGCCACTCTACTCAGGATTGCAAGCAATCCCTTTCTCGTTCGACTTGCATGTGTTAAGCACGCCGCCAGCGTTCATTCTGAGCCAGGATCAAACTCTCCAGTTATAATCCTTTACTAAAACTTTTTAAGGTCTACGCCCTTAAAGCCCGAAGGCTTAAAAGCGCATTGTCATTGACCCGCTCTTTTCTTTTTCACTGACCAATTTTCAAAGATCAAACTTACTGCTTCAAAAAAAATCTTCTCGAAGAAAACCGTTTTGCTTGTCCCCTCGAGAAGACCGGCGAAATATGCCTGAAAATTACACGGCTGTCAAATAGTTTTTTATTTTTTTTTAACTATTCCAAACAAGAACGTTATTTTCCATATAATTTCAAGCAATTAAACAAAATAATGTTTTTCGAAAAAACCGATAAAATCACAGGTGTCTGAAAATATCGAAGTTTTTATGGCTGAATGTGCCTGTTAAAAAACGTTTTAAACAATATTTTTTCGATTTCCTTTTTATAAATGGACACTGTTTACAATATTTATTATATGGTTTTCGAATTCAAACTTGGGGATATTGTAATGCACACAGTTTATATTGACGCCTCTTCTGCTATTCTTTTATATAAAACTGGACTTTTCGTTCCGTGCACCCAATATTTTTCTATGGTTATGGAAACCCATGTCTACAAAGAGGTTCGGGTGCCGGACCATCCTGGTGCCAATTTTTTTTTATCCATGGTTCAAAAAAACCGAGTGAAGGTGTGCAAGACTGATCCTGACCGTCAGGTCGATATAAACCTGCCCGAAAACATAGATCTCGGCGAACTGCAGACCCTGATGCTTTATTTCCAGAATGTCTGCCCGAATCAGCGCTCGTTTATTATGATAGACGATGCAAAGGGAGCCAAATTCTGCCTGAGGCGCAAGGTGCCGTTTATCAATGCGCTGCTGGTCCCAAAAATTTTTTGGTTTGCCGGCCTATTGACCAAAAATGACTATATTGATAAGACCGCCCTTGTTATTGAAAAAGGGCGGTACTCTAAAACTGTAATTGAAAAGGCAAAGGCATTGTCCTCATCGGACCTGGCCATGTTTATACCTAATGAAACCTGATCGTTATTCTAAAAACAATTCTTGTGTGAATGCCAAAGCCTGGGAAAAAAAAGCAAAGGCATTTGCCATCAGGTCCTATAAACATCTTTGGGGCAAAAATAATGAAGACCCCTTATCTTTTTTATACCTTAAAGGCTTAAATCTTAAATTTATAGACAAGATGTTTCTTGGTTGGAATAAATTTGGTCACAACCGACCATGTTACGGGTGGGGCCTTGCCGGCAAAGGCTCTTTTTTTATTCCTTCCGGTATTGTCTTTCCCTATATTGTGGAAAAAAAAGTTACCGGTATTTTTATTATTTCAATGAAAAATCCGGATACTGATCCGGATTCTGAATTGATCATCCCCGGCAGTTTTAGAGGCCCCCTGATTTTAGGCCCTGGTAATCGTGAAGTCAAAGATGCGACCGGCATCATGGAAGGTCTTAAAATATTCCAGGAAGATCCGGATGTGTTCAGTGTGAATATTTCCCTTTTAAAATAATGTTTCCCGTGAAACATTATTAAAATGAACACAATTTAATTTTTACTAAGATTTGATTTTATCAGTTTAATAAAATCTGATATCCTTTTTACTTTGATTTCATGTTTCAACCATTTATCATTAGGAGCTTTTGAAGTGGAACAAGACAATATTATTCGGTTTGCATCCCGGATGGATTACCTGCCCCCTTACCTTTTCGGTATGATCAATAAAATGAAAATGGATAAACGGCGTAATGGGGATGATGTCATTGACCTTGGTATGGGAAACCCAATGGACCCCACACCTGATGCGGTTATTGAAAAGCTGGTAAACGTTGCCCAAGATCCAAAATCCCACAGGTACCCGGAAAGTTCGGGACTTCCCAATTTAAAAAAGGAAATTGCCAAATATTATAACCGCCATTACAATATTGATCTGGATGCGGACAAAGAAACCTACTTCACCATTGGCTCTAAAGAAGGTATTTCGCATTTGTGTCTGGCCATCATGGGTCCCGGGGACTGCGTTCTGGTTCCGGCACCGGCCTTTCCCATCCATATCTATGCATCGGTAATAGCTGGTGCAAATGTTATGAGAATCCCCCTGGAACCTGAAAATGGTTTTCTGGACAGGATCATTAAAGTATGTGAAGCTTGTTACCCCAGCCCAAAGGTTCTTATGCTTAATTATCCCCACAACCCCACCGGCGTTGTAACGGATAAGGCTTTTTTCAAAGAGATCGTAAAGCTTGCCAAGCGATTTAAGTTCATGGTTATCAATGACTTTGCCTATGCCAAAATAACCTATGACGGGTATGTTGCCCCAAGTTTCCTGGAAATTGAGGGCGCCAAAGATGTCGGTGTTGAGTTTGGATCCTTTTCAAAATCATACAATATGGCCGGCTGGCGCATTGGCTATTGCGTTGGTAATGAAAAAATTGTCGAGGCACTTGGAAAAATTAAAGGCTATTTTGATTATGGTATCTTTTCTGCCATTCAGGTGGCAGGGATTATTGCGCTCCGGGACTGTGATGATACCATTCCGGAACTTGCAAAAATTTATGAACACCGTCGAGATGTACTTTGTTCGGGTCTTGAACGAATCGGATGGGATATAGAAAGACCCAAGGCCGGTATGTTTGTCTGGGCAAAAATTCCTGAACCTTTTGATAAAATGGGTTCCATGGAATTTGCCATTCAGTTGATGAACAAGGGGAATGTGGCCGTGGCACCAGGCGCAGGTTTTTCCGAAGAGGGGGAAGGATATCTTCGTCTTGCCCTGGTTGAAAATGAAGAACGCCTGCGCCAGGCTGTCCGGCAGATGAAAAAAGCCATGGACCAGATGCAAATTTAACAGCTTTTAAACAGGCTCTTAATAGCGCGTTCAAGCCCCTGGCAGTCAGGCAGGGGCTTGACGGTATCAGGAAAATGAACCTCACCCTGGATACCGATAAAATGAAGACCGGTCTCCAGGGCAGCATTATAATCGGTGAGGGCATCACCGATGAAAACACATTGTTCCGGTGTAAGGCTGTATTTTACCAATAGGTTTCGGATATGCTCCGGTTTTTTGACGGGTGATCCCAGGATCTCCTTAAAATAATGGCTCATTTTCCTTTGATCAACCAAATATTTGAGCTCGGTTTCCGGAGTACCTGAGATCACAAAAACAGGCAGTTTTGACGCATATGCATCCAGAAACGCTTTTGCCCCTTTTATCCAGGGAAGACGAATCATCTCCTGTACCACGAGATCTGAATATCGGTCCGCCCATTCCATAACCCCTTTTTCGGTCAGGGGATTTTTAATAATGTTTTCATGGGCGTGCCGGATTTTCTCAACCCGGCTAATACCACCGTGCAAGGTGTGGTAGTGAATAACCGCTTTTATAATTTCATCGGAAAAATATTTAAACAGTGTTTCAAAGGCTTTTTTTTTGGTACGGGCTGAGTCCACCAATACCCCGTCAAAATCAAAAAAAAGAGCTTCAATGGATTGGATTGGTTCTGTCACGTTTTTCTTCCTTAAATCAAATAATCAAATTTGTGGTAACAGGTTGTTACAGAATGTTAATTTTTGATCAATCTCAAGGCGTATGGAATTTTTAACCGCAGGAATATATGACATATTTTAAGGATTAAAAATTCCATACAACGTAGAGATTGGGCAAAAAGTGACGTTCTGTAACAACCTGTCAGGTGCGTTCCTCTAACGGCCCCTCACTAAACAAAAACCGTTCGATCCAGGAAAGTCCAAGCATGAGCAACTCCCGGTCATCTTCTTTCACCACGTCCAGTTGTTGCTGTGGGACAATATAACGCGATAAAAAACTGCTTTCAAAAACAAAACGGCGGAAGGTATCCATGTTGTAACTGGCCATGAAAGCCATTTTCATGAGCGGGCTGTTGGTATCAATGCCCTGGGTACTGAAAAAATCGGACTGTAAACGGCCTGCAATCCTGGCCCAGCAATTGTTGGGTTCATGATATGCTTCCATTTCCTGATCCGCCATCCACGATTTAGCACTCCAGGTTTTATCTTCACCATGCCCTTTGCAGTAATCATGATGCATGACATAGTACTGTACGTGCATGCTGCCGTCGGCGTCACCATAAATGGCCGGCTCCAGAGGATAAGCCCGGCAGGAGTAGGGTCTATCTAAATAAATCGTACACCCTTTTTCCGTCAGAAACGTACAGGGGTTACCCTGCCGGTCGCTCATTTTCAACATCACATTGGGAAAGGTGGGCATGTCGCGGATGGCTGTTGTGGTATGGGCAACCAGGAACTCTTCCGAGGTCATGTTAAGATTTTGCTTCATGCGCACAATGTCATAGGGATAAAGATACATGTCGGCGTTATGACAGCAACAGGTAAAGCAAGACACATCGTCGTGACAGGCAAATTTGAAAGTGCCGCTGCCAAGAAATTCACGATTTGACGTGCTGTTCATGGTGTCTTTAGGTGTCGTCATGGTCGTATTTCCAATGTTTTTTAAGTTTGTCCATAATAAACGGGGTATATATTTTCATTAATGGTAATTATATATTTTACCATATTCCTGCATTTATAAACAAACTCGTCTAAAAAGTTCAAAACAGTATCAATAAAATGTCAATGAATATAACACTATGTTTAAAAGCTTATGAAAACTGTGTTTAAAACATGTTCAAAACAAATAAAAATCCTTATTAAATAATAATCTTTGCGCTGGTTCAAAAAAATATCGAATTGTTGAAAACGGGTTGAAAAAGTGTTGAAAGCCTGTTTAAAAATTAAATGATTCGGGCGATTCTCATGTGATTGCAGCCGATTTATTTATTTTTAAACAGGCTCTGAGAATATTAACCCGGCATCAACCTGGGTTCCTGGAAAAGAAATTCGGGTTGATGCCGGGTTAAATAAAACAAATTGTATCGGTAGTTTTATATAGACTAATGATAAATGTGCCGAACCCTTAAGACTCGATCATCGAGTTAAGACATAAAGGCAGCATCATAAATCTGCGCTACTTTGGCGGCCTGCTCACTGAACAGATCCTCATCAACATCTGCGGACCGCTCCTGGAGAGTGAGCCGGTGTATGGTTTTTCGCATGGCCACATAGGCGTTCTGGAGAATGCCGCTCTCTTCACCGGATATAAGGGCATCCACACTCAGGGCTTCAAGCAGACGGATATTGTCGGTCCATTCCAAAACGTCGGGATGATCACAGGCATGGCGCAGCACAAGATATTGAACAAGGAATTCAATATCCACAATTCCCCCCCGGCCCTGCTTGAGATTAAACAGTCCGGGTTCGTACTTTAACCGCTGGAGCCGCATTTTTTCACGCATCTGCCCAACTTCGTTTTTCAATATTGAATCATCACGTTCACGGGCAAGAATTTTTTTACGAATGGTATCAAAGTGTTTGAATAATGCCGGATCACCGGCCACAGGGCGGGCCCGGATCAAGGCCTGGTGTTCAAATGTCCAGGCCTTATTTTTAAGATAATCCTCATATGCCTGGATATGAGTAATAATAGTGCCTGAATCCCCGCCGGGACGAAGCCGCATATCCGCGCCGTAGAGGGTACCGGCCGGGGTATGCATGGTCAGGGCATGGATAATACGCTGGCCAAGATTGGAATAAAAACGGCCGATGTCGATGGAGCGTTCTGTTCCGCTGGTGTATCCGGATTCAGCATCATAAATAAAAACCAGATCCAGATCGGATTTATATCCCATTTCAAGGCCGCCCACCTTGCCGTAGGCAATGACAATAAACCCGCACCCTTCAATGCCTTTGCCTTCCATACCCTTCGGATACCCATATTTTTCGGTAACAATCTGCCATGATGACGCCACCACCTGGTTAAGAATGGTTTCAGCAATCCAGGTCAGATGATCACTGACTTTCATCAGCGGAAAATTGCCTGATACATCTGCCGCAGCCACCCTAAGCGTATTGATCTGGCGAAAAATATTGAGTTCTTCCAGCAGGAGTTCCAGATCCCCTTTTTGGACCCGGGCCATGCTACGTTCCATTTCCCGTTCAAGCATATCCCGTTTGGGAGGCGAGTACAGAGTAACCGGATCCATCAGTTCATCTAAAAGTACGGGGTGCCGGCTTAAAAAGGAAATAATCCATGGGCTTTTGCGGGCAAGTACGATCAGGTTATCCAGAGCACCTTTATTTTCAATGAGTAAAGACAAGTAACAAGTGCGCCGCTCAATGGTCGCCACCAGATCAATGAGTTTGGCCATCACCTCGTCTGAATCCGGGTGTTGACCCACCTTTTTAATCAATTGGGGCAGAAGCTGGGACAGTTTATTTCGCCCGGTCTGGGAAAGCTGGCGGGTGTGGGGATGCGCTGCCAGGGCTTTAAGAAGCCGCACCACAGATTCCGTATCCCGGTAACCGGAAATAGAGAGATCTTCACCATGAAACTGGGGATCTGTGATACTGTCCCATATCTGTTTCAACTCCTCGCTGCTGCTGTCTTTGTCTTCATCGTCGGCTTGTACCAGAAGCCTGGAAAAATGTTTGTGCACGACACCTTGAATCCTGGACAGCTCCCCATAAAATGCATCTTCATCATCATATCCCATGGACAGGGCAAGGATCTGTCGCTGAACCGGATCTTCGGGGATGTCGTGGATCTGCCGGTCCTGGTACGCCTGGAGCCTGTTTTCCACAAGCCGAAGAAAATGATAGGCGTCTTTGAGTTCATCACACACTTTTTTATCTACCAACTTTTTTTCTACCAACGTATCCAGCACCAACAATATGGGCCTGGCCTGAAGTGCCGGTTCCACCCCGCCTCTAATGAGCTGAAAAAGTTGACCGAAAAATTCAATCTCCCTGATACCGCCGGCCCCTATCTTGATATTATGTTTTAGTCTGGCGTTTTTCACCTGCAGTGTTATGCGCTGTTTCATGTCCCTGAAAGAATCAAAGGAGCCGTAGTCCAGATATCTGCGGAAAATAAAGGGTTTCAGGGATTGAATAATTGTGTTGCCCGCTGCAATGTCCCCTGCCACCGGGCTTGCTTTAATCATGGCGTAGCGTTCCCATTCCCGGCCCTGGGACTGGTAATAATGTTCAAAAGCTTCCGCATCCATAACAAGTGGCCCGCTGTCCCCAAACGGACGCAGACGGGTATCCACCCGGTAAAAATGAGTGCCGTTGCCCATTGAAAACAGCTTGATAAATTCCCGGCACAGTTTTGTGAAAAACTCATCATTGGATATGGATCTGTCTCCATCGGTCTGACCCGAATGGGGGTATACAAAAATAAGATCAATATCCGAAGAAAAATTCAACTCGCCGGCCCCAAGCTTACCCATGCCCAGTACCACAATATTCTGGGCATTACCGTTGCTGTCCCTGGGGGTTCCCCATTTTTGGGTTAAAACCGGATACAGTTGTTCAAAACCAAAGGAAATGCAGGCACAGGCAAGATCGGACAGATCCGCCATGGTTTCGGATAATGGCGCCGCACCTGTAAGATCGCGCCAGGCAATACGAATGATTTCATACACCTTGAATTCAAGGAACCGGGCTCTAAACTTTTCGCTATTGTGATTATCCCCGATAAAATCCCCAAGTTTTTTTTTGATGTCACCCGGGGCATATGACGTGTCAAGATCCCCGCTTTTACCAAGCCGGTCAAGTATCAAGGGGTTAGCTGTAATATGTTCAGCGGTAAAAGGGCTGAACAGCATCACCCGGGTAAAATCCAGGGCCGTGACAGGCAGCCGACTGATATCCTGTATATCCCCGGCAGAAAAATAATCTTGGATCCGCCGCTGCAAGGTCTGGTAAAGGGATTGGGGAAGTTCGGGAAACACAGGGAATATTAACTGTTCTATGGCTTCTTGGATCATGGCATAACTTTCATATTATAATTCACAGTTCGGGCATTCTTTGCTTGCAGCAACCCATTTTTCCAATGGTACAGGGATGTTGCATATGAGAGATTTTTCCAGTTTCCATTTGGTTTTTAGTACCGCACCTCCTATCATGACCGAGACCAGGGTATCAGATGAAACGACAATCACAATAACATTTTTGTGTTCTGCCGTGAACCGCAAAGCTGAATTGAACCTGGCACCCCTGGCCCTGTTTTCACCGGGCACATAACTGCCTTCCAGAAGGCAGGCAAACCCATGCAGCTTTATATCACTCCCTATGTGCAGCGCCCCATCTACCTTGGACAAAGATTTAACTAGATCATAATTATCCTGATTTTTCAAATCCAGAGGGTGCAGCAGCGAATGGCCCATGATAAAAACCGGAGACTTATTCAGGTCAATCACAATGCTGCATCCATGCCGAAGGCCGGCAGCATTGTGAACAATCCCGGTAATTATTTTAAATAAAACAGCTGCTTTTTCAGCATCCATATCAGAGTCCATCAATGCCTCTTCCACCTGAACCAGCTTTGCTTTATGCGTGGTAGATTTGAAGCTGCCGTCGGAAAAAGAGCACACCTGTTTATCATTAAGTGCCAGAAAACCATATCCGCCTCTAAAATCCACTGAAATTGAAAAATCCGGATGATCTTCCCTGGTGATCCCGATAATCGTATTTTCAGTGGCAACCAGTTTCAAATCTAAATTTTCAACCGACTGAAGCAGCTTTCTGATATGCTTGACATTGTCCAGCCCTGGCTGTTCTGCCCTGGGAAGTTCTAAAATAAAATTCATTTTGGGGATTGATTCTTTTTCCACAAAAATCAGCTTACCTCTAGGCCATTCTCCTTCTTCCGGTGTTCTTGAAATTTTAAGCACGGTCTCTAAAATCGGGTAAACCCTCATTCTGGTATCCCAGCCAATCAAAACATTCATTTCATCCACAATAAAATCTCTGACCGCATGGGTGGCGTATTCCTTGAGAAAAGAACCTGAAATACCTGTGTACAAGTCTTCTTCATTGGCCATATCATGGGAAAATCTGTAAACAGCATGCTCCAGCCACCGCTCAGTTGGGCCTATGGTACACATATCCGGGTGGTGGTCGGTAAACCACATCTGATAAACGATAGAACTTGATCTGCCGCCATAAGATATCAGTCCGGCCAGACCAAGATTTTTTTCGGGAATCAGATCACTGAACTTTTTTTTATCATAATTGATGGAACACTTGTTTCGCCAATCATCTGAATCAATATACAATTTTTTGAATTTCGGTTCGTGCCCGGCCAGAAGATTCTGGGGATCAAAGATATAGATGGGATCGTCGGGTGTAATGGCATAAATAACTGCTGCCCTGCTGGGTCCGGAAAAATGAGTCAACCCCGCCCTCAATCCCTCTGTGGTTTCCTTGATACACCTGCGGATGAAGCCATGGTTTGCCAAACAGAAATTCTCCCTTAAATCATTTAAAACTATAACTGTTTTAATATAATATTTCTCAATGCATTGTGCAAATTTTGGTGAGGCGTGCTCATGCCGTTTGGTTAATATCCAAAAACAAATATTTTGTGCATAAAATCCGCCCGGCTGTGACGTTGCCAAAAAAATCTCAATCCTCACATAACCATGAGGTTGCTTCGGTTGAAATTCTTTGGCGCATCCGAATGAATCTTCAACAAAATACGGCGGGTTATCCCATAAACGGATAGCTGTAATTTTGAGGCGGTACCAAGGTCTCTTTAATGGTCCGGGGTGATACCCAGCGGATCAGGTTCAGATAGGACCCTGCTTTATCGTTGGTGCCGCTTTTGCGGGCCCCGCCAAAGGGTTGCTGGCCGACCACGGCACCTGTGGGTTTATCATTAATATAAAAGTTTCCGGCAGTGTGGGTCAACCGGGCCATCAGGGCATTGACCACTCTGCGGTCCCGGGCAAAAACAGCACCGGTCAGAGCATATGGGCTTGTATTGTCCAGGATGTCCAGGGTGGCATCAAGGTCTTTATCTTCGTAGACATAAACAGTGAGCACCGGTCCGAAGATCTCTTCGGCCATGGATTCATAATCTGGTCTTTTGGCCTGGATCACGGTGGGATGAACAAAATAACCCTTGGACTTATCCCGCTGACCGCCAATAATCACTTCAGCATCGGAAGATTCTTGTGCCCGTGAAATGTAACCGTCGATGTTGTCAAAGGATTTTTCATCAATCACGGCATTCATAAAGTTTGTGAAATCAGTCACCGGACCCACCTTGATTTCAGCTATTTTTTCTTTGAGCTGATCCTGGACCGCAGGCCACAAAGAGGTTGGCACATAGAGACGGGAACATGCAGAGCATTTCTGTCCCTGGAACTCAAAGGCGCCGCGGATGATACCTGTGACAAGCTCATCCACATCGGCACTGGCATGGGCAAAGATATAGTCCTTACCGCCGGTCTCACCCACAATCCTGGGATAGGAAAGGTAATGTTCAATGTTTTCGGCCGCTTTTTTCCAAAAATTTTGGAAGACAGCCGTGGAGCCCGTGAAGTGCATGCCGGCAAAATCCTTATGGGCGAATAAAATATCGCCGATTTGGGAGCCATGGCTCGGAATAAAGTTGATGACGCCGTCTGGAAGACCTGCCTCCTTAAAGATCCGCATCACATAGTAGTTGGACAAAACAGCCGTGGTGGAGGGTTTCCACACAACGGTGTTGCCCATCATGGCCGGTGAGGTGGGCAGGTTACCGGCAATGGCTGTAAAGTTAAATGGGGTCAGCGCAAAAACAAATCCTTCCAGGGGACGGTATTCCAGCCGGTTGTAAACGCCTTTTTCGCTCAACGGTTGGTTGGCATAAATCTCTTCCATATAGCTGACATTAAAGCGCAAAAAATCCACAAACTCGCAGGTGGCGTCAATTTCGGCCTGAAAGGCGTTTTTGGACTGACCCAGCATGGTGGCAGCATTTATCTTGGCCGAATATTTACCGGAAATCAAATCTGCGGCCTTCAGAAAGACTGCCGCACGCTCCTGCCAGTCCATAGTCTCCCAGGCCGCTTTTGCAGAAAGAGCTGCGGCCACAGCAGCCTTGATCTCTTTTTCGCCTGCCATATGCACTTTACCCAGCACATGACCATGGTCATGGGGGCAGACCACATCACGGACATCACCGGTTTTGATCTCTTCGCCGTTGATAATCATTGGAATTTCAACCTGGTCTGCCATTTGGCGGCCAAGTTCTGCGGATAGTACACCACGTTCCGGACTACCCGGTGCAAACATCTTAACAGGTTCATTATAGGGTTTAGGCACGGTAAATACGCTGTTTGTCATTTTATAACTCCTTTTTTTAAAAAATTTACGGCTACCAAATATTAGGCAGCTAATCCATCATGAATTAAGCTGCGCTTTTTCTCCGCCGCCGTTCTTTTTCTATAGTTTCAAGCTCTTTACTCATTTGGCCGGTAATGGCCGTGTTTTCTTCCGCCCGCCGGGTCAGGTAAGGCAATGTAGATTCCAGCAAGGGGGGAGAGCCAGAGGAAGAAGGATATAAACTGTCTAATATGCTGTTAAGTACAATGATGTTTTTCTGATCGGAATATTTTTGAACGATTTCCGGCATGCCCCCGATAATTGCGTAGATCTTGAATAACGGCCATGGCCGACCTGGTCTTCCACCGAGGTTAGGCCACAACAAATCATGAAATAAACTAACTGGTTAGTTCAGTTCTTTCATATAAATTTCATCTATGAATATTAAAACAGCCCCCTTACGGTTTTGCTGGTTTTTATAAAAAAAATTACCTGAACCAACTCTTCAAATGAATTTACTGTAACAAAGTCAATGATAACTTTGAGTGTTTCATATAACGGCCATGGCCGACCTGGTCTTTCACCGAGGTTAGGCCACAACAAATCATGCAAGAAACTAACTGGTTAGTTTAGTTCTTTCATATAAAAAAAATAGTCAGGTGTTTTTTAGCAGTAACTCCAAATTTATCCATTGCGTTTTCAGGCATTGACCACAACACCTTAAACACCCAAAAAAGACAGCATTGACATGGCTGCTTTCCGGCCCTGGGCAATTGCCGTGACCACCAGGTCTGCGCCCAATACCGCGTCACCGCCGGCAAAGATCTTTTTATTGCCGGTCTGAAGGGGAAAGGCGCTGGTTTCAGACGCCAGGATACGGCCGGTTCCTGTATCTGTCTTCACCTCCAGGGGGGTCAGCCAAGTCAGGGGACCGGGTCTGAAGCCAAATGCCAGAATCACAGCATGGGCAGGGATGATCTCCTGGGAGTCTGGCACGGGAACAGGCTTTCGCCGGCCTCTTTCATCTGGTTGTCCCATCTGGGTTTTCACCACACGGACACCCGCGGTACGGCCGGCGTCGTCCAATACAATTCCCAGAGGCTGGACATTGAATAAAAACCGGGCCCCCTCATCCATGGCATTGTCCACCTCCTGGGCAGAGCCCGGCATATTTTCCCTGTCCCTGCGGTAGGCGCAGATTGCCTTGGATGCCCCCTGGCGAAGCGCAGTTCTCAGGCAATCCATGGCCGTATCCCCGCCCCCCAGCACCACCACATTTTTTTTCTCAAGATTAATATATGGATAGGTATCCCGCTGGATTTTCATCAAATAATCCGTGTTGCCAATCAAAAACGACAGGGCCTGGAGTACACCCGAAGCATCTTCATTTTCAAGCCCCCCGGAAATGGGGGAATAGGTGCCGGTACCCACAAACAGGGCGTCAAATTCAGCGACCAGATCCCCGGGGTCCATATCTTCTCCCACCTCAATTCCCAACCGGAATTCAATGCCCATGGCTTCAAAGATTCTGCGCCGCCGTACCAGCACTTTTTTGTCCAGCTTAAAGTTGGGGATGCCAAAACACAGCAGTCCCCCGATCTCAGGGTGCCGGTCAAAAACCACTGGCGAGACCCCGTTTCTCACCAGAACATCAGCGCAGGCAAGGCCCGCCGGACCGGCCCCGATCACAGCCACCCGCTTTCCTGTGGAAACCACGGCGGAGAGATCCGGCTGCCATCCCATATCAAAGGCGGTATCCACAATGTACTTTTCAATGCTGCCGATGGTGACAGCACCGAATCCGGTGTTCAGGGTGCAGGTCCCTTCGCAGAGGCGGTCCTGGGGGCAGACTCTGCCGCAGATTTCCGGCAGGCTGTTAGTCTGGTGGCAAAGATCGGCTGCCTCCAGAATTTTGCCTTCGTTGGCCAGCCTGAGCCAGTCTGGAATATAGTTGTGCACCGGGCATTTCCACTCGCAGTATGGGTTGCCGCAGTTGAGACACCGGTCCGCCTGCATGGCTACCTGGGATTCTTGAAAAGGTTCGTAGATTTCCCTGAAAGTATGCCTGCGCTCCTCAATGGATTTTTTCTTGGGTGTAACCCGGTCGACTTCAATGAATTGATATATATTTGTGGTCATGGGAATTTCCTTAATAGGCCTCTGACAGGATCTCTTCGGGTCGGTTCCCCCGATGTCCCAGCAGGGTTGCGATATCGCTTGTTTTGGGTTTGACCAGTTTGAACCGCTCCGCCCATATCTGTTCAAATCCTGCCATAATCCGCTCAGCATGCTGGCTGCCGGTGGCCTCATAGTGGACATTGATGATTCCCCGCAGATGTTCCTGAAAAACAGGATACCCGATGATGGAAACCACTTCTACAAGCTCGGAATTGGTCCGCTGGGCCAGCTGGCCCTCCTCATCCAGAACATAGGCAAAACCGCCGGTCATACCGGCCCCGAAGTTGACCCCGGTGGATCCCAGGATGGTGACCATGCCCCCGGTCATATATTCACAGCCATTATCGCCGATACCCTCCACCACCGCCCTGGCACCTGAGTTTCTCACGGCAAAGCGTTCGCCCGCAAGGCCGGCAGCAAAAAGGGTGCCGCCTGTTGCCCCGTAAAGACAGGTATTACCCATAATCACAGCTTTATTGGATTTGTAAGAGACCCCGGCAGGCGGCCTGAGAATCAATTTTCCGCCAGCCATCCCCTTGCCCACGTAATCGTTGGCATCGCCTGCCAGAACCATGTGAAGTCCGCCGGCATTCCAGGCCCCGAAACTCTGGCCCGCACTGCCGGAGAATCTGAGGGTCACAGGCCTCTTTTCCATGGCCGTATTGCCATGGACCTCGGCAATGATGCCTGAGAGCATCGCTCCCACAGACCGATCCGTATTCTGAATGTCAAACGCGCCCTCTCCGCCGGAACCTGAGGTCACGGCCGCTTTAAATTGGTCTGTAATCGTCAAGTTCAGTTGTCCGTCATCTGCAGGGGGGTTAGGATCTGTGTGATACCGCGCCCTCCCCTGGGGCGGCATGGGAGATACCAGAAGGCCGGACAAATCCAGCTTGTTCTGTTTTTTGGTTACCCCCTCCAGGGGGACCAGCAGGTCGGTACGGCCGATAAGCTCTCTTAAATCCCTGATCCCCAGGCTGGCCATAATGGACCGGGTCTCCTGGACCAGGAAGGAAAAGTATTGGATCACCTTTTCAGGCAGGCCGGAAAAATGTTTTTTCCTGAGGGTCTCATCCTGGGTGGCCACCCCTGTGGCGCAGTTGTTCAGGTGGCAGATCCGCAAAAATTTGCATCCCAGTGCAATGAGCGGTCCTGTTCCGAATCCAAAGCTTTCTGCCCCCAAAATGGCTGCTTTGACAATGTCCTGACCGGTTTTCAGCCCCCCGTCCACCTGGAGACAAATTTTGTGGCGCAGCCCGTTTTCCACCAGGGCCTGCTGGGCTTCGGCCAGGCCCAGCTCCCAGGGGCTGCCCGCATACTTCACACTGGTCAGGGGAGAGGCTCCCGTCCCCCCGTCATAGCCTGAGATGGTAATCATATCCGCATAGGCCTTGACCACGCCGCAGGCAATGGTCCCCACCCCGGGTTCCGCCACCAGTTTGACAGAGATCTGCGCTTTAGGGTTTATCTGTTTCAGGTCAAAGATAAGCTGGGCCAGGTCCTCGATGGAATAAATATCATGGTGCGGGGGCGGAGAGATCAGGGTAACACCCGGGATGGCATAGCGCAGGAGCGCGATTTGGGGGGTGACCTTATGACCGGGCAACTGCCCCCCTTCACCTGGTTTGGCGCCCTGGGCCATCTTGATCTGGATGATATCCGCACTCATGAGGTATCCAGGGGTCACGCCAAATCGGCCGGAGGCCACTTGTTTTATCCTAGAAACTGCAGGGGTGCCGTATCGAGCCGGATCTTCCCCGCCTTCACCTGAGTTGGAATATCCACCAAGTTGATTCATGGCCAGGGCCAGGGCTTCGTGGGCCTCCTGACTCAGGGCACCGATGGACATGGCTGCTGTATCAAAGCGTTTGAAAAACTCTGTGTCAGGTGCCACTTCCTCAATGGGGATAGGGGTCTGCCCTTTTTTCAATGCCAGCAGATCCCTTAAATGGGCGGGCTGCCGGTTGTTCACGGTATGGGCATAGATCTCATAATCCGCATCAGCACCGGTCTTTACCGCCTTTTGCAGAGATTGAACCACATCCGGATTATAGGCATGAAATTCCTGGCCGTGGATATACCTGAACAAGCCCCCCCGGGGCAGGGGCAGAAACTTTTTTTCCCAGGCTGGACAAGACAGAATCTCCTGGTCTTTCTGGAAATCTTCAAAGTCAGCTCCCTGGATTCGGCTTTCCATACCCTTAAAACAGAGATCCATGATCTTGCTGGAAAGTCCGACTGCCTCAAATAATTTGGAACAGCGATAGGAGGTAATAGTGGAAATCCCCATTTTGGACAAAATTTTCAATAAGCCGTTATCAATACCCTTTCGATAGTTGAGAATGGCCTTTTCCAGGGGGAGGGATAATTCATTATTCTCATCCAGGGCCGTTAATATGTCATAGGCCAGAAAGGGAAAAATCGCTGTGGCGCCGACGCCTAAAAGCAGGGCAAAGTGGTGGGGGTCCCTTGCTGTGGCTGTCTCCACAATGATATTGGTATCAGACCGGAGGTTGTGCTCCACCAGGGCCTGCTGCACTGCGCCCACTGCCATGGCTGCCGGAACCGGCAGGGTCTTTCGGGAGATATTCCGGTCTGAAAGGATGAGCAGAACAGTTTGTTCCCGGACTTTTTCAATAGCTGTGTTCACAATAGCCCGAACCCCGGCTTCAAGACCGACATCAGGATCATAGTTCAGATCAATGAACTCATGCTTGTAATACAGGGGATCCAGGGCAAGGAGCTGGTCCAGATCTGAACGGACCAGAACAGGGGAAGCAAACAGCACCCGCCAGGCATGGCCCAGGGTCTCGTTGAATACGTTTCTCTCCCGGCCGAGACAGGTGGCAAGGGACATGACATGGCGTTCCCGCAGGGGATCAATGGGCGGGTTGGTGACCTGGGCAAACATCTGTCTGAAATAGTCAGACAGATTCCTGGGGTGTCTGGACATCACTGCCATGGGCGCGTCATCCCCCATGGATATTACGGGTTCCTTGCCCATGTTTCCCAGCACCCGGATCACCTCCTGGACCTCTTCATTGGTGCAGTTGAAAATTTTCTGATACCGGATCAGGGTCTCATGGTCAAAACCGGATGCAGGCTGGGATCCCGACCCATGGTCCGGGGCAGGTTTTAAAGACGTACAGCAATCTGCCATCCACTGCTTGTAGGGATGGCGGGACATGAGTTCCTGGTCGATCTGCCAGGAGGTCCAGCGTTTGCCGGTGAGGGTGTCAATCACCAGGAGTTCACCCGGGCTGACCCGGCCTTTTTCCACAACCTCGTCCGGGGCATAGTCCCAGATACCCACTTCAGATGCCAGGGTAATCCACTTGTTCCGGGTCACCACGTACCGCGCAGGCCGCAGGCCGTTTCTGTCCAAACCGCAGGCGGCAAAACGGCCGTCACTCATGACAATGCCTGCAGGACCGTCCCAGGGTTCCATGTGCATAGAGTTGAAATCGTAAAACGCTCTTAAATTTTCATCCATATCCGGATGGTTCTGCCAGGCTGGTGGAATCAGGAGTCTGAAGGCCCGGAAAAGGTCCATCCCACCGGCCAGAAGCAGCTCCAGCATATTGTCCAGAGAAGAGGAGTCAGACCCTGTCTCATTCACAAAAGGCGCAGCATCCACCATATCCGGCAGCAGGGGGGAGGTCAGTTTGTAACCCCTGGCCCGTGACCACTGCCGGTTACTTGTAATGGTGTTCAGCTCCCCGTTATGGGCCAGGTAGCGAAAGGGCTGGGCCATGGACCATTGGGGCAGTGTATTGGTGGAAAATCGTTGGTGAAACAGACATACCGCAGAGGCCATCCTCAGGTCCCCCAGGTCCTTGAAGAACAGGGGCAGATCCTTGGGGCGACAAAGTCCTTTATACACCACCACCAGGTTGGAAAAGCTGGCCACATAGAACTCCGGGTCATGGACCATAACCTTTTCAATCCTGCGGCGGGCCATAAAAAGTCTGCGCTCCAGATCCTTTGCCCCCCACCCAAAGGGGGCGTTGATAAATACCTGGAAAATGGCAGGCAAGCTCTGCTTTGCAATATCTCCCAGCACATCCGGATTCACAGGAACCTGCCGCCATCCGGCAATGGTAAGGGTTTCTTTTGCCAATTGAGCCTCAACCTGCTCCATGGCTGCCTGACGCAGATCCGGGTCCTGGCTTAAGAAGATCATGCCCACCCCGTATCTTGTGGCCAGCTGCCAGCCCGCCTCCCGGGCCAGGTCCCTGAAAAAACCATCAGGCTTCTGGAGTAAAAGACCACAGCCGTCTCCGGTTTTACCGTCAGCACCCACGGCTCCCCTGTGGCTCATCCTGGCCAAGGAAAATATGGATTCGCGCACCAGCTTATGGCTGGCCCGGCCTTCCAAATGGGCAATCAAGCCGAATCCGCAACTGTCTTTATCCAAACGGGTATTATATAAGGTCATGGTGCCTCCTGGGCAGCAGGGTTAAAGTATTGAATAATCGCATATCATAATACAACAACTTTTTATTTTTCACCCCCACCTAAATTTTAATTTGGCGAAGGTATTGACGTTCTATACACATTTTTAATCTTTCGTAGAGAATCGAGACTTTCTACCACTTTTTCAGCAATTCTAAATTTGAGTCCGTACGCCATCTTGCTCTTAATCTTGCTCGTGCTCTTGCTCGAAATAATACTGCGAGCAAGAGCATGATTAAGAGCACGAGCAAGAAAAAAGCAGGCAGGAAAGATAATATTTTATTAAATTTAGAATTGCTGCCGTGTGTCCAATATGAACAAGTTGATTACCGGTTGTCCGTATATCTTACATATCTAACCACATATCATCCACTGAATTAATGATATTTAAAAATTGTTGAAATTCGATTCTAAAATCTAAAATTCCGTATCAAGACTAAAGATGGAAGTAAAGGAATTTTGAAAGATTAAATCGGCCTGGGACTTGAAAATTAAAGCTTTTTCATGATATTTAAACAGGTTCTAAATAAACTGTGGAACGCTTTTTACCATAATATTTAAGGGACAGGTATTAATCCATATGAAAGCATTGTTAGCCCTGGAAGATGGAAGAACTTTTTCCTGTAGAAGTTTTACAGGGCCGGGAGAAGCCCAGGGAGAGGTGGTGTTCAACACCAGCATGACCGGGTACCAGGAAATCCTGACCGACCCGTCCTATTACGGACAGATGGTCACCATGACCTATCCGCTCATAGGCAACTACGGGGTGTGTCCGGAAGATGTTGAATCAGACCGTATTCATGTGGCAGCCTTCATTGTCAAAGAATACCAGGAGTTTCCAAGCAATTTTAGATCAAAGGGAACCCTTGCCGACTATCTGATAAAATCCCATGTTCTGGGTATTGAAGACCTTGATACCCGGGCCCTGACACGGCATATCCGAAAATCCGGTGCCATGAGGGCCATGATCTCCACCACGGACCTGGATCCTGAATCCCTTGTGGCACGCGCCAGACAGATCCCCTCCATGGAAGGATCGGACCTGGTGGAATATGTCACAACCCAAAAACCCTATTTCTGGAAATACAACCAACCGGATTATGTGGATACCAAAAGCCTTGAAGATCCCTTTATATGGCGCCATAAAGGTAAAAAACATTCTGTGGTGGCCCTGGATTTCGGCATAAAATACAATATCATCCGCTGCCTTGAAAACGCAGGGTGTGAGGTGCTGGTGATTCCTGCAAAAACCAATGTTCAGACCATAAAACGCCTGAACCCGGACGGTATTTTCCTGTCCAACGGCCCCGGTGACCCAGAACCCTTAACCTATATTGTTGAAACCATACGCGAACTTCTCAATAATTTTCCGATTTTCGGTATATGCCTTGGTATGCAGCTTTTAGGCCTTGCTATGGGCGGTAAAACCATGAAAATTAAATTCGGCCACAGGGGCGGCAATCAGCCGGTGAAAAATATGGATACCGGAAAGGTGGAGATTACCTCCCAGAACCACGGATTTGCAGTGGATCTGAATACCCTTGATAAAAACAAATGCCACCTGACCCACATTAACCTGAACGAAGACTCCCTGGAAGGGCTTAAGAACGATACCATCCGGGCGTTTGCAGTTCAGTACCACCCTGAAGCCTCCCCGGGTCCCCATGATGCGGCCTATCTTTTTAACCAGTTTGCAAAAGTGATGGAAAATGCCAAAGCGTAACGACATCCATAAAATTCTGATCATTGGTGCCGGCCCGATCATCATCAGCCAGGCCTGTGAGTTTGACTATTCCGGCACCCAGGCCTGCAAGGCCTTGAAGGAAGAAGGGTTTGAAGTTGTCCTGATCAACTCCAATCCGGCCACCATCATGACCGACCCTGAAACCGCTGACCGGGTCTATATTGAACCGGTGACAGTTGAAACCCTGTGCAAGGTGATTGAAAAGGAACGGCCCGATGCCGTGTTACCCACCCTTGGCGGCCAGACTGCCCTGAACACCACCATTGATGCAGCCAAAACAGGAATATTTGAACGTTATAATATTGAACTGATCGGTGCATCCATTGACGCCATCAATAAGGCCGAAGACCGGGAACTGTTCAGGGATGCCATGAATAAAATCGGTTTGAGAATTCCCAAATCCGGGTTTGCCGTCAATATGACTGAAGTGGAAGAAGTGGCCCGGCGCATCGGATTTCCCATTATTGTCCGGCCAAGCTTTACTTTAGGGGGAACCGGTGGTGGTGTGGCCTATAATATGGAAGAGCTTGCAAATCTTGCCAAGGCCGGTCTTGACGCCTCTCTGATCACCCAGGTGATGCTTGAGGAGTCTGTTCTGGGATGGAAGGAATTTGAGCTTGAGGTGATGCGAGACCATGCGGACAACGTGGTGATCATCTGCTCCATTGAAAACGTTGATGCCATGGGGGTTCACACGGGTGATTCCATTACCGTAGCCCCGGCCCAGACCCTGTCGGACAAAGAATACCAGGCTCTGCGGGATGCCTCCATTGCCATCATCAGGGAAATCGGCGTGGACACGGGCGGTTCCAATGTTCAATTTGCCGTGAACCCGGACAACGGGGATATTATCGTGGTTGAGATGAACCCCCGGGTGTCCCGGTCTTCAGCCCTTGCCTCCAAGGCCACGGGATTTCCCATTGCCAAAATTGCAGCCAAGCTTGCGGTGGGGTATACCCTGGATGAGATTCCCAATGATATCACCGGCGAAACCATGGCCTGCTTTGAGCCGTCCATTGATTATTGTGTGGTGAAAATTCCGCGCTGGACCTTTGAAAAATTTCCCGAAACCGACGATATACTCACCACGGCCATGAAATCCGTGGGTGAAACCATGTCCATCGGCAGAACATTTAAAGAAGCACTTCAAAAGGGTCTGCGCTCCCTTGAAATCGGTCGGGCCGGTTTTGGTGCCGACGGAAAAGATCCGGCTCCCGGATCAGTGACAGGTACGGATCTGGAATACAAATTATCCACCCCCAATTCCCAGCGGATTTTTTATATCAAATACGCCATTGAACACGGCATGCCTATCACTATGATCCATGAGCTGACTGACATTGATCCCTGGTTTCTGTATCAGATGAAACAAATTGTGGATCTTGAAAAGCAGTTGAAGCTGGCCGGCATGAACCTGCCAAAGGATCTTTTTGAAAAGGCAAAAAAATACGGATTCTCCGACATGCAGTTGGCTTATCTGTCCGGGGGACTGACAGACAAGCAGATCGAACAGAAACGAAAAGACCTTGGTATCGTTCCGGTATATAAACTAGTGGATACCTGTGCCGCGGAATTCAGGGCTGTTACCCCTTACTATTACTCCACCTATGAAAGCGAGTGCGAAGCCCGGGTGGCGGACAGGAAAAAGGTGATCATCCTGGGCGGCGGTCCCAACCGCATCGGCCAGGGCATTGAATTTGATTACTGCTGTGTTCACGCCTCCTTTGCTTTAAGGGAAGAGGGGGTAGAATCCATCATGGTCAACTCCAACCCGGAAACAGTCTCCACTGACTATGATACATCCGACAAGCTCTATTTTGAACCGCTCACCAGAGAAGACGTACTTCACATCGTTGAAAAGGAGAAACCCTTTGGTGTGATTGTCCAGTTCGGCGGCCAGACGCCTTTAAACCTTGCCACGGACCTCCAAAAAGCAGGGGTTCCCATCATCGGTACAAGTCCGGAAAGTATTGACCGGGCCGAGGACCGGGATCTATTTGCGGCCATGCTTAAAAAACTGGACCTGCGCCAGCCGGATAACGGCATTGCATATTCCTATGCAGAAGCCGTAGCCGTTGCAAGGGATATCGGATACCCGGTTATGGTTCGTCCCTCCTTTGTTCTGGGCGGCCGGGCCATGAAAATCGTCTATGATGAAAAAGACCTGGAAGAATATTTCGACCTGGCGGTCCAGGCCTCACCGGACAAGCCCGTGCTCATTGACAAGTTCCTTGAAGAAGCCTTTGAGCTGGATGTGGACGCCATTTCCGACGGAGAGGATACCGTCATCGGCGGGATGATGGAACATATTGAAGAGGCAGGTATTCATAGCGGCGATTCCGCCTGTGTACTGCCGCCTTATTCCATTGACCAACACCATATCACACAGATGGCGGATGCGGCCAAAGCCATTGCCAAAGAACTTAATGTCAAGGGGTTAATGAACATCCAGTTCGGGATTATGAATGACACGGTGTACATCATTGAAGTTAATCCCAGGGCATCCCGGACCATTCCCTTTGTCTCCAAGGCTATCGGCGTGCCGTTGGCCAAGCTTGCCACCAAGGTTATGCTGGGCAAAACCCTGAAAGAACTTGGGGTAACAAAAGAAATCATCCCGCCCTATTATTGTGTCAAGGAAGCGGTAATGCCCTTTGACCGCTTTGAAAACGTGGATCCTGTTCTTGGGCCGGAGATGAAATCCACGGGCGAAGTCATGGGTATTGACAAGGATCTTGGTGCCGCTGTGGCCAAAGCCCAGTTTGCTGCCGGACAGAAACTGCCCAAGGAAGGCACTGTATTTATCTCTGTCCAAGACAAGGATAAAAAGGCAGCACTGCCTGTGGCCCAACTTTTCCATGATATGGGATTCACCATCATGGCCACCCGGGGAACAGTCACATTTCTGGAAGAAAACAAAATTCCAGCCACATTTGTGAAAAAAGTATCTGCAGGCCGGCCCCATGTGGTGGATGCCGTAAAAAACGGTGAAATCCAACTGATTTTAAACACAGGCGCATCCAGCCAAACCCAAAGAGACGGATATGAAATTCGCAGGGCTGCCATTAAATATAAAATACCCTATGCCACCACCACGGACGGGGCCCGGGCCATCAGCCTGGCCATCCAGGCCATGAAAAAAGAGAATCTGACGGTTAAGCCTATCCAGCATTATCACAAAGAGAATTAAATATTGGAAAAACCAGACATGAATACCATCCAACCAGACAGCCCCTGTCCCATTTTTACGCCAAGCGAACGCCCCAAAGATGAATGTGGGGTTTTTGGCCTTTATAAACACCCGGAAGCGGCCAAGATTACCTACTTCGGACTTTATGCACTTCAGCACAGGGGCCAGGAAAGCGCGGGCATCTCCGTGAACCGGGGGATCAACGACAAAATTTTCTCCCATACAGGCATGGGGCTTGTACCGGAAATTTTCAACATGGAAGATCTTGACCGTATCGAAGGCGGATCAGCCATCGGTCATGTCCGTTACTCCACCACGGGTGATTCTGTTCTGGCCAATGCCCAGCCTTTTGTGGTCAACCATCGACACCGCTCCTATGCCCTGGCCCACAACGGTAATCTGGTCAACGCCCACATCATCCGGGAAGAACTTGAAGAAAATGGCTCCATTTTCCAGACCACCATGGATTCGGAAGTATTTTTGCATCTGTTTATTAAAAATCTGATAAAGGGCGATTATGAATCCGCTATATTAAAGGCAACCTCAAGGGTTGAAGGGGCCTATTCCATGGTTCTGCTCACCTGTAAAGGTGAAATCATCGGCATGAAAGACCCCAACGGATTCCGCCCCCTGGCCCTTGGAAAATTAAACGGCCACTATGTACTGGCGTCTGAAACCTGTGCCTTTGACCTGATCCAGGCCGAATTCATCCGGGAACTGGATCCCGGTGAAATTGTTATTATCAATGAAAATGGTATCAGGAGTATCAAACATCCTAAAGCAGCTGTTAAAAAATCTTTATGCATATTTGAATATATATATTTTGCCCGGCCTGACTCCACAATTGACGGCAAAAACGTCTATGAAATGAGAAAAGCACATGGAAGACGCCTGGCCCAGGAATCCCACGTGGATGCAGATATAGTCATGCCGTTTCCCGACTCCGGCAACTATGCGGCCATCGGTTATGCCGCAGAATCCGGCATCCCGTTTGAAATGGGAATGATACGCAACCACTATGTAGGTAGAAGTTTTATTCAGCCCACCCAGTCCATGCGGGATTTTGCTGTGCGGGTGAAATTGAATCCGGTACGGGAACTGATAAAAGGTAAAGATATTATCATCATTGAAGATTCAATTATCCGGGGCACCACAGCCAAAACCCGTGTTAAAGCCCTAAAGGAGCTGGGCGCCGGAAAAATACACATGCGGGTCTCCTGTCCGCCCCATAAGTTCCCCTGTTACTACGGCATTGATTTTTCATCCAAGGGAGAATTAATTGCGGCCCAGATGCCTTTAGATGAACTGACTGAGTACCTTGGACTGGATTCCCTGCATTACTTGTCCATTGAAGGCATGCTGGAAGCGTCCGGGGTTAATGAGCCCGAAGCCAATTTCTGCAAAGCCTGTTTTGACGGAACCTATCCCGTGCCCTTTGATCCTAATTTTACCAAACAGTGTATGGGATAAAAGTTCAATGAAAAAACAAACAGTTGCATTTTCAAGGCAGAGCGCCAATCTTTTTTTTCACATACTGACAAATTGTAACCTACGCTGTGCCCATTGCTATATCAACCGGGAGCAGCACGGAAGCAACACCCTTAGCCTGGACACGATCAAGGACTGGCTTGGCATCTTTTCTTCAAAGGCAAAGGATACCAACCTTATTTTTTTAGGGGGTGAACCCACCCTTCATCCAGATCTTGCTTCAGCCGTATCCATTGCCGGATCCATGGGATTCAAATCCATCACCATTGATACCAACGGTTTTATGTTTCATAACATCCTGGACAATATTGAACCAAATCAGATTGACTTTTTTTCATTTTCCCTGGACGGTGTCACCCGGGAAACCAATGATGCTATCCGGGGAGACGGATGTTTCGATGCAGTCATGTCCGGTATAAGCAATGCTGTGAAAAAAGGGTTCTCCTGCTCAATGATCTATACAGTCTCTGAAAAAAATATTCATGAGGTTCCAAAACTTCCTGAATTGGTAAAGGGGCTTGGAATTTCCCGTTTTTTTATCCAGGTAGTGGGGCTCAGAGGCGAATCTGAAAATACCGATGCAAAGCACCAGGTATCAAAATCAATCTGGCAGGATACCATTCCCAAAACCGCAGAACAGATTGCAGAACAAGGAATTATTGTTACCTACCCCAAGGTTTTCCTCACCCATGAAGAAACCTTTGAATGTGCTGCCAATGTAGCGGACAACTATTTTATATTCCCCAACGGACGGGTGTATCAATGTCCTTTATGTGAGGATTTTCCATTTCATTCCTATGAAATAATAGACAATGTGCTTACACCCCGTCCAAAAATCAATGAAACCGATTTTTTCTCGTTGCAGATTCCCGAAGGTTGTGTCATGAACAAATTAATACAGCCGGGAAATCTGTCTTACGATGATAAAGGTTATCCCCGTTACAAAATCGCCTGTTGTATGCTCAAGGAAGAATTGCAGCCTTAAGAGCCTGTTTAAAAATAGATGAATCGGCTGCAATCACATGAGAATGGAAAAATGGGCAAATTTTTGCAGGGCATCATTTTTATAACCCAGCACTTGGTTTGTGTCGCCTTCAAGTGGGGCTTCAAGGGATAATATATGGTTGGCCTCTTTTGATGGGGTGTATTTAAACTCAATGATAGTTTTGGTGTTCTTGTATTTAGTATGATACTTGCCGGTCATTTCCCAGTCGCTTCCGAAGGGTAGTTGACTTCCATAGAAAAGATAAAATAGCGTGACAGATAGCGGGTGCAAAGCTCATAAAACGTGCAAAAAGTATTTCCATATCCTGATTTTCAAGATATTGACGGAAATATTCGGTGTACCCTTTTGAAACCTCGTAATTGTTGAGTTCGTTATAATAATCAACAAAAATTTCCCTTAAGGTGTTGTTTGGAAGGCACATGGTAAAATCATTTTTGCAGGTTATCATACCAAGATAAAAAAGAGATACAGGATAATAATCTTTTTCAAAAAACCGGCGCATGTTGAATTTGGAAACAAGTTGCTTGAGGTCATATTCCAGTTGGTTGTCAAAAACCAGGACATCCATCATGGCGTCGGTGTTTTCCTTTACCGTGGTAAGGCGTTCAATCCAGGAGACATCGGTTTTCAGGTTGTCGTCGATAAGTTCTCCTGGAATTTCTCCATCATTGATCACCAGGTGTTTAAAAAAATAGGTAACAATGGCGGAATTATACAGGGTTCTTCTGCTTCCGGCAGGAAACGGTAACCATCATAGTGGTTGTTCAAGATTTCCTGTATTTGAGGTATTTGTTCAGGATTATTGTCCAGGAATTCAAAAACCCTGGCAAGATACTGACTTGTTTCTTGGTGGGTAAATCCCATCATATTCAGGAGCTTTTTCTGAAGGGTAACAATTTGTGCAATATTGAACCCGGAAGTCAGGTCATCAATGGTAATCGGAAGTACCCCTGTAATAAATACCTTGCCGATACTTTGCTGTTCGACGCCTGATTTTATTACCTTGAAGAATGACCGTAAAAAAAGAATCACCTGATGTCAGCTCTTTATAAAGGTCATCGTTGCGGGTGGTAATTAACTGATTGGAGAAGTTGTCGTACTCATCTATAATGATATAAAGGGGTGGAAGGTTATTGTCCATAACAGATTCAATTATAAACTGCAATTGATCCGCGATGGAGCTATCAGAGATATCAGGGAATTTGCCGAATAAATTTTTATAATAGGATACAAAGGTTTTTATCCTGGCTGACTGGGTAAAATTAAAACTGTCTTCAATACAGGCCATATCCGGTTTTACAGTGACCACGCTGAAATTCAGGCGCAGCACCATAAAACTGTTTTTTAACGGTGTTGGGTTCTTTCCTATCCAGGTATTGCCAAATAAAGATTCAAATTTATCTTTGCGGTTAATGTCATAAAAACATTCAAGAGTGGAACACCAAAGACTTTTGCCGAATCTGCGTGGTCTTAAGAAGACCGGCACTTTCCATTGTTCAAGTGCTGCGATATACCGGGTTTTATCGACATAGTAATACCCTTGTTCCTGTATTTCTTCATAACTTCCAACGGCATAAGGTATTTTTATCATGGTGTCTGCCTTTTCATTCAATTTTTAATATGTCTCTATTGTATGCGTTACAAGCTGTTTTGACAATTTTATCCTATATTTCTAAATGACAGCGCATATGTAAGCGGTTATAAATTTTCTTGATTGATCAATACCCCTAACGTTAATATCATTTTACCAAGAACATGACGTGCATAAAGAATAGATAATTATTCATGCATCTCATGCTTCATAATTTTAATTTGGAACCACCAAAAAATTTTTATAAAAAAAAGGAGTATATATTGGGATTAATCTCGTCCACCCATTCCATAAGCCGTTATTATATTGACGGTGAATTTCCTGACGGTACTGCAGAAGGTGTCCGCCAGGGACTGATTGAAAACGCCATCCCTGAAATTGAAAGCGAATACGATGAAATTTGCGCCGGATGGACCCCCCTTGAAACCCCCTATAAACCAGACTTTCAATCGGCTTCATTTCTATTCGGCACCTATTTTGCCTTTTCCCTGCGCATTGATAAAAAATCAATCCCGGCCAAACTGGTCCAGAAACATATGGCCATTGAAACAGAGAAAAAACAGAAAGAAAGCGGCAGACCCTTTATTTCAAAAAATGAAAAAGCTGAAATAAAAGAGATGGTTATTGATATTTTAATGCACAAAACCCCATTTATTCCAAATCTCTATGATGTATTATGGGATTATGAAGACAAAAGCCTGCTTTTATTTTCCACCCAGAAGGCGGCCAACGAACTGTTTGAAACTCTGTTTTTCAAATCCTTTGACCATAAACCCATCAGGATATTTCCCTATACAATAGTGGAAATGCAGGGCAGTTTTTCGAGTGATGAAAAAGACAGGGTGCTGGCTTTGGCCCCGTTAAATATGAAAGGGGCTCAATGATGTTGGATATTGCTACCGCTTATAATAAATACGGCTTCCTGGGAAACGAATTTTTAACCTGGATCTGGTACCTTGTTGAAACAGAACAGGATATTACAGCACTTTCAGACTCAAAAGACCCGGTAACCTTTGAAATTGGAAATTCCATCAGCCTGGAGAACAATCTTGGCGATAAATCAAAGGAAAAAATTACCATTAAAGGCGACCAGGCCGGTCTTGAAGAAGGAACCACAGCCCTTAAAAAAGGAGCATGGGTAACAGATTTAAACCTGATCTGCAGGATGGGTGAAGAGGAATATAAATTTTCCATCAAAGGTGAAAGTTTCAATATCACTGGTTTAAAAACACCCACCATTGACACTTCCTCATCAGAAGACGAGATAGAGGGTTTAATTATTGAAAAAACCTTTTTAATCATGAAGGTCATTAAAGTTATTGACACCCTGTTTTTAAAATTCATAGAGAAACGGATTTCAGATGACTGGAATACATCGGATTTAAAGGATATCAGGGCGTGGATTCAATCCTGAGAAAAAAATTGTTTAACACTACAGCGACATTTAAAATTGTAAACAGCCCTCATTGAATCTACTATGCTGAACTCTACATGAAAATTGTGAAGAAAACCATGCAGAAAAATATTGATCCCATTAGAAGCAAATTGCAATTCAAAGGTTTATTGAAAGATTTTTCTCCAGTAACTCTGCAGCAAGTTTACGGAAGTGAACTTGAGCCCTTGTGGAATGAATTAGTTTACCGGCATCATTATTTGGGACATAGGAACCTTTTGGGAAAAAGACTGAAGTATCTGGCATTTATAGAAGATTTCCCAGTTGCAGCTTTATCATGGAGCGCACCGGCTAAAAGACTTGGAGCCAGAGATAAATTTATTGGATGGTCCGACGATTCCAGACAACACTCCCTTCATCGGATTGCAGCCAATAGTAGATTTGTCATTTTTCCATGGGTTCAAATTCCTAACTTTGGATCACACATCCTGGGGATGAATCTCCGTTGTCTCCGAAAAGACTGGTTAGAAAAATTTCATGATGAACTTTTATTGGTAGAAACTTTTGTCGATCCTTCCTTTTTCCAGGGAACCGTTTACAAAGCGAGCAATTGGAGAAAATTGGGAAGAACAAAAAGATATACCAAATGCGGGAAGAGATATATCTATCATGGTCAAATCAAAGAAATTTACATATACATTCTTGATTCTTGCTACAGAAAAATTTTAGGCGTTCCCTCCACAGATTTTCTTGAACATCGTTTATCAAAAAATGTGGAGGAAACAAGTTTGTCATTACAGCAGTCTGAATGGACACCCGAACTGTTGGAAGAATTTGAGTTGACTGACCATAATTTTGATTCAATCGCTCAAGAATTAACGGAATTTCACAATATTTTTTCAGACTGCTTTTGCTGAAGCGAGCAAGAAAGTCTTGGTTTGACTTATATGTAGATTGTCGCGTTTTTATCCTTGGAAAATGTCAAAGTATTTTACCGACCCACCAAAAAGGTAGGCCCAATGATTTTTGTCACTGGGCCTAAAGCAGACAGTAGTCTACCGCACTGAGCTATCCCTTAGCATCGGAGTCCCCTCTCGTATGCCTCCGTTTCACTCAGTAATCAATATATCGTCACATGTATAAATTAACTCGGTGCTTATGGTTCTTTCCTGTCTGAAATATGCCTCCGATAGAAGTATGGTCCCCATGTTCATGATTTGTCGACGATTCCCACGGCAGTGGGAAGCCATAATACTTAAGGCATCCGCATCAAACAGGTTCTCATCTGCCTTGGCTTTTGATAGCCTGAATCGCATAAACTCAAGACTTTCTTCATCGCTCAAGGGATCCAGCTTAAAATTACCGGTCAAACGGGTTTTGATTGGTGCCATAACCTGCAGTTGCAGTTTCTTTTCAAGGGTTTCATCGCCGACGAGAATAAAACTTGCCGCAACAGTCTGTCTATGTGGATTAAACATCAGGGAGCAGATATCCATCAAAGATTCTTTTTCCATTAAATGGGCATCGTCAATAACAAATACCGGGAACAGACCACGGTTTTCGGGCGTCACCTGTGTGATCTGTTTTTGCAATTTTATTAACAACGGTACTGTCCGGGAGTTGGTATCCACACCAATCACGTCGGCAATCGCTTTTAAGAAACCGTTTCGCAAAAGCCCCCCATAGTGGACTAAGGCGGGTCTGTAACAATTGGGATCAAGTTGTGATAACACATAACGGACCAAGGTTGATTTTCCGGTCCCCGACGGCCCGGAAAGCGTAAAGCTTTTGCCACTGGAAATTAATGATCGAGCCATTCTCAAAAAATGGGCATCTTGTTTACCAAGATAAAGCTCTTTTAAACGATAGGTATCGGCAAACGGATGCGCTTCACAATCAAAGAATTCCCTGGGTGATTCACCATTTTTCATCATTTCGTCCTCCCGCCGGGAGCATCAAATCTTCTGGCATTTTCACTAAGATCAACGATACGTGCTTTTTTCATTTCTTCTCCATAATAGACGTCTTCTATATCCCAAGGCATATAATAAATGATGACCCTGGAACCCGGCAGGGATCCGGGAATTTCATACTGATTTTTTCTGAACCGAATGGTTGAGTCTTTATATACCCTGCACCGTCGTTCCATCCTAAACAAAGACTCAATGTCGGCTGTCGGAGGAAGGGTCCGGCAACAACTGCGTGTCTGAAGCCGTTTTTGTTTAGGAGAGCACCCCAAAGAGGAATGTATGCTCTGATGATAATTGCTCAGCCAAACTTTAAAGGCCTGGTTGATCTGCTGGACGGTTTTGTATTTATCGCAGAGGAACTGGTCCCTTACGGTTCTGAATAAACGCTCAACCTTGCCTCTGCCCTGGGGCCTGTATGGCGGCGTATGCACCAAATCAATGCCGTTTCTGGCACATATAATTTTGAGATGACGGCTGGAATAGGCCGCACCATTATCGACATAAAAGCGCTGGGGGATACCAAATCGTTTTACGCTGCCCATAAGATCAAAGACCAAAGGATTGACCGATTCGGTCAAATAAAATCCGCCATGAACGACATACCGGCAACAGTCATCCAGGATTACATGCAGGTATGTCTTTTTCTTTTTTTTGCCATGGTACAATTTGGGGCCATGGAGAAAGTCTGCCATCCATAGTTGTCCGAAATGGTCAAACGCATAAGGTCTGGCACCCAGTTCAGGGTTCAGATGAGGATCTCTTTGTAGATTATGGGTCTTGGCGAATCTATAAAGGGCTGACCGGCTGGGTTTTCTGCCATTCCATACGCCGGCCCGGGCAAGTTCTTTAATAAGCCTGGCGGTGGTCCAGCGTGGGTGCTCCAACCGAAGAGCTATCATTTTATCAGACAGGGGTTCTGGGATTTTGTGCAGCCCTTTGTCGGATCTTTGCTTGTCCTCAAGGCCCGGCAATCCCAATCTCTGGTAACGATACAGCCATTTTCTTAAAGTCTCGCCGCTTAAAAGAACATGGGTGCCGTTTGGGTGAACATACCTGCGTGAAGATGCCATATCCAACATTTTGTTTAATGTCAGATCATTGGCATCCCTGTGTAGAAGTGGACTGATAAGACCGTAACGCCACAAGGCTATTTCCAGATTTTTGTCGTTTTCTTGTTCCATTTAACCTCCGTTAATTTGGGTTTATTCCAACGAAGATTTTTGTAAATATTCGGGTTAGTAATTATTTTTTCTCCCACCTCAAAAAAAAAAACGGGACACGGACATAAAATATTGATACAAGAAGAAGTATGGTGTTTTCTTGTCAAAATTTATCCGCAGCGTGCATCCATCAAATTGATGGTCGGGTTATTGATCAACCGACCGACTCACAGCCATATATTTCAATCCCAGAGGGAGAATATCTGGCATTAAAAAACCAGGTGGGTTATTGGAAATCCATGCACCAAAAAGCTCTTTTGCGAGAAGAGAGGCTCAAGCAGGAGATAAAAGAAAAAGATGGCCAAATCCGGGATCTAAAAAACCGGCTATTTGGAAAAAAAAGTGAAAAGAAAACGTCAAAAACAGAAAAAACCGATCCAAAAACAAATAAGGACAAAAGGCCTCGTGGCCAACAACCTGGAAGTGAAGGTCACGGCCTGACAGAGCGTCCTGACCTTCCCGTCGTAGAAGAGAAAGCTTGTTTTCCGGAAAATCCAGTATGTCCTTGTTGCGGGTTGCCCTACGCACTTGATGAGAATACGGGGCCTGAAACCCAAATTATTGAGGTTGAAGTCAAAGCCTACACAAGGAGAATTGTCCGCCAAACAGGGACAAAAATATGCTCATGTAAAGGAGTGCCTCAAGCTCTTACTGCGCCGATACCTCCAAAACTGATGCCCAAAAGCCCATACGGCATTTCAATCTGGACAGATGTTTTGTTGAACAAATTTCATTATTGCCAGCCGACCAATCGTCTCTTAAATCAGTATGGGGAGCTTGGTTTACCCATTTCGGCCGGTACAATTTCAGGTGGTTTGAAAAATCTTAAAGAATTATTTCAACCCATCTACAACAGGCTTTACCTTCAGCAAATGACCGAAGACAGATTCCATCAAGATGAAAGCATCTGGAAGGTCTTTGAAAAAATTATAGGTAAAATTGGCAATAAATGGTGGTTATGGGTCAGTCGTTCTGAATCCGTTGTGTATTTCATGATTGCGCAAGGACGAGGTGCAGATGTTCCGATATCCTATTTTGAAAATACCCGGAAAAGTAAAATCATTGTTATCTGCGACCGGTATAGCGCTTATAAAGCATTAGCTAACAAAATGCCTTTCATTATTTTGGCCTTTTGTTGGGCACACGTCCGACGTGATTTTCTGGATGCTGCCAGGAAGTATCCGGAACTGGAAGAATGGACATTTAGCTGGATCGAAAAAATCGGAGAGCTGTATCATATAAACAATCTGCGTTGTGCATCCTTTAATAAAGCATTTCCTGTGGAATGGCAGTCGGAATCATTCAAAAAGCAACACGAATCTTTGATTCAAAAGATGAACGAAATGACGCAGGACCGAAATGCATTTATAGAATCACACGATCCCGATAACCCTAATTTGACGGTATTATCCAATGCCAAATACAAAATTATGAAAAGCCTGAAAAACCATTGGGACGGATTGAGTGTGTTTGTCGAACACCCGGAAGTCCCCATGGATAATAATAAAGGTGAAAATGCCATTCGCAATCCTGTAACAGGTCGTAAAAATTTTTATGGTTCAGGAAGTGTATGGAGCGCCCAACTGGCAGCGATGATGTTTTCACTTTTTAAAACCTTGGATTTATGGGGACTAAACTGTCACCACTGGTTAAATTCATACCTTAACGCCTGCGCTGTAAACCATGGGAAAGCACCTGAAGAATTATCACAATTTCTTCCCTGGGAAATGGATGAGGCCCGCCTGGATAAATTGTCAAAACCGATAGATACATCATGATCCGATACTGTGGCCGGGTTTTCACCCCAACAGAAATAACACAAATCAGGGCTCTCATAAAAAATAACCCCCAGTTCAACCGAACACGACTTTCAATAGAGGCCTGCCGGATTCTCCAATGGTTTAAACCCGATGGGAAAACCAAAGATATGTCGTGCCGTGTTGCGATGCTGAAGATGAAAAAAGATGGAGTCATATGCCTGCCGCCATCTACTCGGAAAAAAAGGCCTGATAGACGCATTAAATTAACGTCAGCTACTGATCCGCAACACCGGATTGTCTGTCCGGTTCACCGTTTGGCGGAACTTAATTCGCAGATCGTTACCAGAGCGACATCTGCTTTGTGGAATGAATACATCGAAAGGTATCATTATCTTGGGCATAAGCCTTTGCCGGGTGCCCAACTTCGATATTTCATCACTGCCGGCGAACAAATCGTTGCCCTGGCAGGGTTTGGTGCAGCGGCTTGGCAAACCGCACCAAGAGATCAGTTTATTGGATGGACTCATGATCAAAGAAAGGCAAATTTGCATTTGATTGTGAATAATGCCAGGTTCCTTATTTTGCCGTGGATTCAATCGAAAAATTTAGCATCCAAAATTCTTTCGTTGATAACACACCGACTCCCGAATGATTGGCACAACAAATATAACATCCGGCCTGTAATGCTTGAGACGTTTGTTCAAAAAGATCGTTTCGCAGGAACCTGTTATAAAGCCGCAAATTGGCAAATTGTTGGAGAAACTAAAGGGCGTGGTAAATTAGGTGCTAACCCAAAGAAAGGGACAGTAATTGTTCCAATCAAAGACGTTTGGGTTTATCCTTTGGACCAGAATTTTAAGGCTTTACTCAAATAAACCTAAAAATGACTAACCCGAATATTTACAGATTTTTCTATCAACCTCCTTTAATTATAGGGATATACGTTTTGTGTTGATGGCAACGGCAGGATATCTTTTGGGGTAAAAAGCCCAGGAAAAATCCCGTATAAAATTGGTCCATTCATTCTTGGGTAACATGCAGGGTGCAGATTGTTTTCGTTCAGAATCAATCCATTCCTTGATCTGTTGGGCTTTGGCTATCCATCTTTGAATGCGGGGCCAACTGTAGCCTGTATACTTGGCTATATCAGCAATACTGTGCCCGTCTTTTTTCATTTGCAAAACATGCATAAACATGCACAATGACGCTCTGGCTATCCGTAAAAACGCATGGGGCAGGATTGAAAAGGTCCTTTGCGGACATTGGTCATTATCGCAACGATAGCGTTGGATTTGTATCAACTCATCATTGAACAGATATCGGTTATAAAATCCATATTTTACATAGCAATATCGGTTGCCGCAATAAGGGCAACTTATAATAGAGGCGTACTTTTTACTTGTTATTTCAGACAAAGCAGTCAATATAGAAATCCATGGGGGGTGCATGTTTTATTCTCCTGTTTTTTGGTCGAAATTGGATATAACACATGTCCCCCCCTCTTATCCCCCCCAAAGGGGGGAGGAGGATAAAAGGCATGGGCGGTTGACTACAGTCCTATGCAACTCACCCTGAATTTTCTTGAGTTCTCATCCCTGAATTTGATAGCGAAGGTAATAGATCATGGGATTTAAGGCTGGATTTGAGGTAATCTAACGGGCTTCTCTACACTTATATTTCCGGCTTAATGAGCGCAACTGAAAAAAAAACTGCAGAGAGGATTGCTCTGGAAATCAAAACCCCTCAATCTGTACGGTCAACCCAGCGTTTTTTAAAAACGTACAAATGGGATCATGGCGCCATGCTTCAAATACACCAACAGCAGGTCGTCCAGCAGATTGCAACTGAAGACGGTATGATAACGGTAGATCCGTCTGAATTTCCAAAAAAAGGAAATAAATCCGTTGGTGTTGCACATCAATATTGCGGCAATACCGGCAAAAAAGACAATTGTCAATCAGGTGTATTTATCGGCTATGTCAGCGGAAAAGGGCATGGCCTCATTGATGCTCAACTATATATGCCGAAATCATGGTTTGAGAAAGACCATGAAGAGCTTCGGAAAACCAACCTCGTTCCGGAAGATTTAGTATTTCAAACAAAAAACGACATTGCGTCGAACTTGATAAAGTCTGTCAGTAAAAGATTTCCTGCCCGCTGGATAGGTTGCGATGCAGGTCTTGGCAGCGATATGGATTTTTTAAAATCCTTGCCGAATTCGCTTTATTATTTTGCCGATATAAAATCAAACAGCAAAGTTTTTTTGGAAAAACCGGAAGTTGGCATTCCTCCATATGCAGGAAGGGGAAAACGTCCTACAAAACCCAAAGTATTGTCGGATCACAAACCAATTTCCGTATCAAAACTGGAAAAGTCAGATTAACTCAAGTGGCAGTTCGTGAATTTAGGGGAAGGAAGCAAAGGCCCACTGCTTGCGCAAGTAGCATGCATAAGGGTCTTTCCTTCGCGGGATGGATTACCACAGACTGATCCGGTTTGGTTAATTATTAGAAAACGAACTGATGGCCAAATCAGATATGCATTTTCAAATGCACCGGAAACAATATCGTTTGAAGAGCTATGCCGGGCATCTTGCCTGCGCTGGTCTATCGAACGCTGCTTTCAGGAAGGAAAAATGCATCTTGGCATGGATCACTATGAACATCGATCATGGCCGGCATGGCATCGACACATGATTTATGTAATGCTTGCGCAACATTTTCTTTTTCGTGTTAGAAAACGGCTAAAAAAAAATGCCTAAGTTTACCAATGGCTAAAAAATTGGTTCAAACTGTATTGCCAATTCGTTCATTGACACCCAGGGGGGGCATTAGACATTGTCAAATATCAATTAAAACGCAATAATAAAGCGCGTCAAAGTCATAGAAAAAAACAAATTGCAATCGCTCAAGATTTAAATATCAAAGTGTCGCTGTAGTGTTAAGCTGAACTCAAATTCTTCTATCGACTGTCCGTCTACACCAGCAGCCCCTTTATTGGCTTTAACCCGTTCATATGCCTCCACGACCTCATGTTTTGGAATACAAAACGGTTTTGCTTGGTTCAATCCAATCCTCCTGTTTGGGTGTGTCCCACCTTTTACATAAGATGAGATTTTAATCAAAATAGTAGAGCAACTTTTATTTGACCCGGCGCCGGACAATTGTCATCTTCCATTATATACAACTGAATGATGGGAAGAGGATGAAGGGAATGCCTGTAATAATTCAAAGTCAGTTCAATTCTGCCGTTGTGGAAGCAAATCTGGATGTATTCACCCGTTCATATACGGAAGGAGAGAATACAATTATAGAATTTGATATGAGGAAGCAGGATTGTCAGAAAGAAGCCGGGATAAACCATGATGTTCACTGGCCAGAAAAGACATATAAAGTAGATATACATAAATTTTCAGTATTTCATAATCCGATTGTTTACCGGTTTATATCAGCTCAGGCCTGGTATTATGATGACCAGAACAGACAAATATGGTTCACCCCAAAGCTCAGGGAAGTATCAGCACAACAGCATGTGAGCAGAGGTGTATTGCGTCTGGCATGTTTTCTGGCAGTTATCTGCGGAGTGAGTCTGAGGTGATCAACGACAATTACTTCGGCATTCTCAGATTATTCAGACAGCTATGTGAAAGCAATCAGAGAGGTATTTCCTGATGCTAAATTTCAGGCCGATCATTTTCATACGGCGAAAAATATATGGAAAAATTTAAAAAATGCCTTTTGGAATATAGAAGGAACCTGAAAGCGGAAGGTGAAAAAAATAAGGAGGAAGATATGCTGGAAATTGCCTCAGAGCTTTGGAAATTACGATGGATACTGCTGAAAAAGCCTTCCAACCTGACTGAAAATGAACGTGAAAAGAGAGAAGCGCTTGAAAAGAGAGACCGCGGCTTTATTTCAAAATTTCGTTCCATAATCGGTCAAATTGCGAATATTTTTGATCATTCAAATACGGAAATTCAGGCAAAAATCAAACTTAAAAATTTGAAAAATCAGATTGAAAAACTCGAAAACAGTTATAAATATCCCGCCAGAATTTGCTATATTTAGGAAAGGGGCTTGAAATCTCAGCCAAAATCAGTTTAATCTTCAATTGATGTATTTTGATTTCGCTAAAACCAAGGTGCAGAAAATAAAAAAAACACCCATTCTCTTGTTCCTTATTGCGGCTTTATTCCCTTGCAAGCATCTGCTGAAAACTCATTTTTTCAGACGCGGTTACTTATTTCACATTAAGCAATAATAGCGATATGTTTAATACTGTTAATATTTGGCTAAAAAAATTCTTTGCATGTACTAAAGGATATGAAAATAGATATGCCTCAAGGTAATCAAAAAGAAAAAGATATTCAGGTTGAGCTTCAAGCACAGAAAAAACTGATAACGGACCTTAAACAGAAAGCATACAATCTTGTTCAAGAAAATAAGTATCTCCGAGAATTGTATGATCGTTCTCCTTTAGGATATCAGTCGTTGGACGAAAATGGTTGTATAGTTGAGACCAACAAGGCTTGGCTGGATCTCCTGGGATATTCAAGAGAAGAGGTTATTGGGCAGAATTTTGGCAATTTCCTCGGAGAAAAATGGCGAGCGCACTACAAAGAAAAGTTTCCGAAACTCAAGGCCGTCGGCGAAATACTTGGGTTTGAATTTGAGATGATCAAAAAGGATGGTTCAATTCTCATGGTGAACCTGGATGGCCGGATCGGTAAGAAAGCCAGTGGGGAGTTTCAACAAACGTACTGCATTATTAAAGACATCACCCGGCAAAAAAAGGACGAGGTTACACGACAGAAACTTCAGAAAGAACTGCAACAGGCACAAAAAATGGAATCGTTCGGAAGAATTGCTGCAGGTATGGCCCATGAAATAAACAATCCGTTGGCTGGCATGATACAAAATGCGAGTGTCATGAGATCTCGTTTGGAAAACATGGATATGCCTGCAAATTTTCGTGTTGCAAAAGAACTTGGTATATCGTTGGAGGGCATCAGAGCCTTTATGGAAAAGAGGAAAATTTTCAGGATGCTTGATATGATCCATGAATCTGGATTACGTGTTGCAGAAATTGTCAGCAGTATGCTTGGTTTTGCAAGGAAATCCGAGCCCTGTTTTTCCTCCCATTATCCTAATGAACTGATAGACAAAATTATTCAACTGTGTGCCACAGATTATGACTTAAAAAAACAATATGATTTTAAATCAGTTGAAATCATAAAACTCGATGTTCGAGTTTTTTGAATTTGACTGCCAAACAATCCTCGATTAGAATCAGGCTACTTTTTTCCGGAAGCGTTCCAAAGATGGGGATGACTTCATTTGAGGAAAAGTACGGCTGCTCATATGTTTTGTAGAAGGATTGAAAGGAATAATATTATCAATGCGCTCTTTTAACTTATTAAGCTTTTGTTCACTAATTTCGTTTCCACAGAAATCCTGGACAAATTGAACTAAAGCTTCTGTGTGAATCCGCTGGGATAGGCTTCCCACACTCCATGCAGGAAGTTTGTTTTCCAAGCGGGCTTTCTGGTGATGATGGAAGAACAATGCATGATCTAACAGCAGGCTTAGGATCAAGGAACTCCGAGATCCATCTTCGCCTGTATGCTTGGTCAGTTTGCCCCATCCTTCATGACCTTTCCAGTCCTCAAAGAAAACCTCTATCAACCAGCGGAAAAAGTATGCTTGAACAATATCCAATGTTCTCCAACTTAAGTCAGAGGCTAACAAATAACGTGGTTTTTTCTCATCAGGGTACTGAATGGCGATAACAAAACGCTTTGCATTGTGAGACGGCACATACAGACGAGCCGATGAGATAAAAATTTCAATGTCCTCTTTACCTCTAACCGATACTTTTTGAGATATCAGAGGATAAGATTCGAAAAATTTTTGTACAGAAATTATGCGATTTTTAAACCGTACATTTTGATTAGACTTCATTTTGGTAATGGTTTGAGTACCACCAAAGATAAGGGAACTGCCATCAACAAATTCAGCGTGCCCATAAAGACCATCTGCCAAAATAGCGTTGATTTCAATGTCCGGATGTTTTTTATGGAATATTTTCAAAAGCACAAGGGCCAATTGAACTTTCGTTGGGTACTCAGGATTTCTCTGCGGCTCCTTGGGACGCTTTTTCTTAGGAATTTTCTTTTTTTTAAGGCGATCATCTTCCTTTTTCCACTCTTTCCACAATGGGTCCGGATGATAAAATTCAAACCCCACAGGGAAAGAGGCCACAGGTGTTACCAAAAATAAAAAGACAATGCATTGCCCATTTAAAAAACCTCCGGTAAGTTTATCTTTAAGCTTTTGAACTTTATATATCTTTTTGGTGGACTTTGATCGGGCACGGTCTACATCATCTATGCAAAGAACCCCTTCTTTTATGCCATAATGCTTCAAAATATTACACGTACTCTGTTGCAGTAAGTCATCGAAGCTGATTTTTGAATTTCGGAACATCCAAGAAAGAGCGGAAAAACGGAATTTCCCTAAACTGATTCGTTCAAATCGTTTCCAGCAAATACTATTGGTTAACAAAACGCCACTTAAACAGAAGCTTAGCCACAGTTTTTGTTTTTTGGATAGTCCATAACTGGGGTTCTTTTTCATCAATTCTTGATTTATGCATTCAAGATAGTTTTCAATAAAGGGCAGCGGGCGTTCGAGTAGCATCTCTATCTATGAATTCTGTTAAAATTTTATACCAAAAATTCAACTTCTTTAGCACATTTTGATGTCAACTTCAAAAAACTCGAACATCGAGTAAAAGAATATGAAAAAGATCTGCCTATGCTGCGTTGTGAGCGAGGGGAAATTCAGCAGGTATTGTTAAACATTCTCAGGAACGGCGTACAAGCAATGCAAAGTGCAAAAACGAAATTTCCAAGGTTTTATCTCAGAGCTTTTAGAGAGAAGAAAGGAGGAATGATTCGGATAGAAATAGAAGATAATGGACCAGGTATGGATGAGGAAACTCGATCAAAAATTTTTGACCCATTTTTTACAACAAAACCGGTTAGTGAAGGAACCGGCCTTGGGCTTTCTGTTTCATATTTTATAATAACAGAAAATCATAACGGCAGGATGGAAGTTAATTCTGAACCAGGGAAAGGAGCAACTTTTATTATCCGACTTCCGGTTGAAGGGAAAAAAGATAGGACTTAAAAAACAATATTTATGGGGGGCTGGCTTAAATTTTCAATTTCATCTCGAACACAATATATGGAAGCCCAACTTTATGTTGAAAAGAAAATCGTATACAAATTTCTTTACCCTCCAAAATCAGTAATTCTAAGGCCCACAATGATGGTATGATCAACCGCTCCCAATGATTTTAAAAAGGTGGGAAATGACAGAGGTAAGGCTCGGTTTTTTTTTAAATATGACATACCTTTTTATTGAGTCTCAAAAAACGTATAAACAGAACCCGGATTGAATTATTCCGTGCCGCTACAAATAGTTACCGAATTTAGTCATGAAGATTATCAAAGTTATTGACACCCTGTTTTAAAATTCATCGAGAAAAAGAGGTCAGGTGACTGAAACACATCGGATTTAAAGGATATCAGGGCGTGGATTCAATCCTGACAAAAAATTGTTTAAAAAGCCTGTTTTATGGACCCTCAAAAAACAGGCTTTCAATACCCGATAGTTTTAAAATTTTTTTATTTAAAACTATCAACATAAAAAATAAAAGAATACTCAATCATATCTTAGAATTAAACTAATTATAAACATTTAAAACTTGGTTATTATTACTATTATATTTTTTAAAATAATATTTAATATACCATCCATCCTCTTAGAAATTCTCAAAATTTAAAAACTGATGTTTGAACGAAAAGTAATCCATCTGTAACCTTGCACATGCTCCTATATCGAGTCGTCCAAACTATATTTTTTTAGGCAGAATCCATGCGATGATCATAAAAGCGATCCCAATGCAGGCTGCCAACAGGGTGCCCGGAATGGTGGGTAAAAGTGCTTGAAACGTATCCGAGCCTGTAGCCAGCATCACTTTGCCGCCTGCTATTTTATTAAACAGCCAGGTGTTTTGAATATTGCCGTATACCAAGGTATATATTAAGGCGCCTAACAGCCCGCCACCCACGAAAAACAGGGCATCTTTGCGACCATCCGCAAGGGCTGTCAGGCCCGTACCCGGGCAGTAACCGGCCACGGCGAATCCGACTCCCATAATAGCCCCGCCGATAATCACGCCAAAGTAACTGCTTTTAACGGAAAGGTGTCCTGGATCAATAAGACCAATGTTCATGAGTACAAATAACAGGGTTGAACTGAGGCCGATGGCAAAAAAGATAGCTTTCATCAGGTGTAGATCGGTCAGGCGCAGCATATTGATAATGTTTGCCGGATTAGTGGCACCCACCCGCTGTAGGGCAAATCCAAAAAAAATACCGAGTATTATGGCAAGAAAAATAGTCATAGGTCACCTCCTAACGTCTTTTGTAAACAAGTACAGCAATAGGAACGGCTGCGGCAAATGTCCCAAGGGCAAATAGATATCCGCTCAAAGATGTCTGCATCATGCCGCTCATCATATGCCCACTGGTACACCCGCCGGCCAGACGAGCACCGAATAAAACCAGGACACCGGCTAAAAATACTGTTACATACCGCAGCACAGGTTTTTGTCCAAAACGGTTCCGCCAGGGCTCAGGGGCAATGCGGTCCTGAGCTGTTGGTTTTGGTCCGCCCAGTTGTGCCGATATAAAGGCACCAATGACCATGGCAATGACAAATATAAAACTGTAGTTCAAAGGCTTTGCAACGTTTTTAGCGTATTTTCCGCCGCTTTTGTTCAAATATGCATTGGGGCTGGCATATCCTGATTTGCTTGCCGTATCTTTTTGAATCACAGTGTCGGAAAATACATTCCAAACAATACCGTCGGCAATGACAAATTGGGTGGACACCCCGATGGGTTTCACGAGGGCCACCGCCAGAAAAAATGCAGCGCCCAGTAAAAGACCGCCTTTAAACCAGTTCAATTGTCCATTCATAATTTTCCCTCCTTATCTTTATTTTTGAAAATAATCGTTTTAATCATAAAACTTATCAACGTTATTGACACCATGTTTTAAAATTTATCAAAAAAAATTTTTCAGATGACCCAAAACAACGCATTTAAAGGGTATCAGAGCATATATCCAATTTTGACAAAAAATTGTTCAAAAAAACTGCTTTATGAGTATTTAAAAAATAAGCTTTCAATACCTGATGTTTTTGAAATTTTTTTATTCAAAATTTTTAACAAAAAAAATAATAAAATGATAAATGATTCCATCATATTATATAACTTATAAACATTTAAATCTTAATTATTATTACTATTATATTTTTTAAATTAATACTTAAATATATTTATCCTCTAATAAAATATAGATACTCGTTCCTTATCCCCAGTCTCTTGTTTCTTTATTCGTAAACTGGTATTAAAAAAACGCGAATCTAAACTCCCTTCAGGAAAGCTAAAATGACAGACAATTTAAAAATATTTTCCGGTGGATCCAATCCAGATCTGGCAACGGAAATCTGTAAGCATATCGGAATTCCTTTAAGTCCTATGAAAGTATCCCGGTTTTCAAATGACAATTTATTCGTTCAAATAAAAGAAAGTGTCAGGGAAGACGATGTATTCGTGGTCCAGTCTTTAACTACGCCTGTCAGTGACCACCTCATGGAGCTGATGCTTACCCTGGATGCCTTGCGCAGCGCATCTGCCAAACGGATTACAGCCGTCATCCCTTATTATTCATATGCCAGGTCTGATAAAAAGGATGCCCCAAGAATTTCCATTGCTGCCCGCCTGGTGGCGGATCTTTTGAAAACTGCCGGAGCAGACCGGGTACTGACTATGGATTTGCACGCCGATGCCGTGCATGGATTTTTCAGTATTCCCGTGGATCATTTAACAGCCATGCCTACAATTTGTGATTATTTTGCAACACTTCTGGATCTGTCAAAGGTGGTGGTGGTGGCCACTGATGCCGGCGGGGCTAAAAGAGCCGGTCGGTTTGCCCAACGTCTGGACACCTCCCTTGCCATTATTGACAAGCGTCGGCTTAGCGATTCAGATGTTGAGCAGGGATTGGTTGTGGGCAATGTAAAAGGTCTGGATGCCATTGTTTTTGACGATGAAATCTCCACAGGGGGAACCTTGGTGAGCACTGTGGATACCTTGAGACGGGCAGGTGCGGCTAAGGTTTATGTTGGTGCGACCCATCCGGTGCTTTGCGGCCAGGCCGTGGAAAATTTAAGTCAGACTTTTATATCTGAGATCGTTGTCTCCAACACGGTGCATATCCCTGCAGAAAAACAGTTTCCCCAGCTTAAAGCTTTGTCTGTAGCACCGCTTTTTGCCCGGGCCATCAAGCACATACATACAGGAGAAAGTGTTTCAGCGCTTTTTAAGCCATAACAAGTGTGTTTGAACGGTTCGTTAGAGGGGCACATGCCCCTCTAACGAACCGTCCAAACACAGATTGTCGTATATGCTTTATATGGTTGAAATAGCAGCAATTGCTGCTGCCACCTGATCCTTGGGCAGGGCAATTTCCCTGATAAATGCAGGTAGGCAGTCCCATATTTTTTTGGGCTGCCTGATGCTTCTGTCACTGTCAATGGATAGAAGCCCGGTCTGTTCCCCGGCGTTAAAAGGATCCGGTCTGGATGTTAACGGGATTTGGTTTTTGTCTGTAAAAGGAAGAACAAGGGGCCCCTCGTTTTCAAGAACATAGGCCATCTGTCCGCTTTTAAGAAAAACAATGCTGCCCGGCGGATAGAGCCCTACGGTTTTAACAAAAGCATGGAGAATAAACTGCAAGATAGGATCTTTGTGTACGTAACTACGGAACAGGCCGGTGACGGCAGTAACCTGGTTAATGGCATCCTGGTAGCTGCGTTTGGAAGTTATGGCATCATAAATGTCCATAAGTTTGCATATTCGAACATAGGGCGGCATCATCCCGCATTCCAGACCCATAGGATAACACCCGGGCTCTCCCTCATATAATGGCCCATGATGATACCGGATCATGTTGTCGAGTACAGTACTGCCCAGATGATTTTTTTCAATTATCGTAAATCCAAAATCTTTGGTGTGCCTGCGCAGCAGTTCCGTTTCATCTTTGCTCAAGGGAGATGTCTTGTTTAAAAGATATTCCGGCACCATGGATTTTCCCAGATCATAGATGAACAGGCCAAAGGACATCTCATCTATCTCTTGGGGGTAGTAATAGGAAAACATTCCGGAAGATCTTTTGCCCACAAGTGCTGATGATGACCAAAGCGATTTTTCAACTACGTTTGAAAAGGCATCGTTAAACCGGTGTAATACCTGGGAGCCCAGGGCGCAGACATGGGCGGCATGGCTGTATAAATAGTCATCATAGAAAAACCACTCCCTTGGTGCGTATGCAAAGGGGTGGTGGGTCTGTTCGGCAAATGATGCAAGCTCCGATGCCTGATCTGATACGGCATCCACATCAAACTCACCCTTTGTTTGACGGATTTGCTTCACAGCATTTTTTATGATGGCCTGGGCTTTAAAGCTTATGGCTTCGGCAAGCCTGCGCAGTTCCAGGATTTCCTTGAGCCGTTCAGTTACATTTTGAGTTTTAACGGGTTCCGGATTAAAAAATGAATCCGGCAAAGTGTCAGGCATGTTGGCGGGTCCCATGTCTATTTTATTACCGGAGGCGTCAAACACACCTCCGTTGCTTGCCACGGGTATATGCCGAAGGCCATTATTTCGTATGATTTTAAGCGGTTTTGTTTTATTCACCAACACATCTTTGGCCAAGAGCAAGGTGCCTTTACCGTCATACACATCCACCCCGGTTTTAACTTGGCCGCCCTGGCGGACAACATCAATTAGCTTATCTATGGATATTCTTGATTCAATCATGATTCATGGGTCTAACCTTTCCAACTGCCTTGGACAGGTCTATGAATTCCTGGACACTTAAGGTTTCAGCCCGCCGTGAGGAGTCAATGCCGGCACTTTCAAGCGCAGTACCCACGATTTCTTTTGTTAGGCCCAGTTCCCCGCCGGACATGGCATTGTGAAGGGTTTTTCTTCGTTTGGAAAATCCTGCCTTGATTACGCTGAATAACAGGGTCTCATCTTCTTCTCCCATGCCTTGGGTTTCAAAAAAATCAAAGCGCAGGACTGTGGAGTCCACTTCCGGCCTGGGAAAAAAATTATTGGCCCCGAGATCTGTAACCCGGCTGATTTTTGATGCATACTGAACCACCGCAGAAAGCCTTGAATAGTCTTTGGAACCGGGTGATGAAAGAAGACGTTCGGCAAGTTCCTTTTGAAACATCAGAAACGCACGTGTTACAACCTGCCGGATTGTAATCAGCTTAAAAAGGATTTGGGATGAAATATTGTACGGTAGATTCCCGATCACCACAAGTTTTTCTGTCCCTGCGATCTGTTTTATATCTGTTTTTAAAATGTCCTGATTGATAATCGTAACATTGCAGATTCCTTCTCCGGCCAGTTCCTCTTCAAGCAGGGGAATTATACGGCGGTCTTTTTCAACAGCCACAACCTGCTTGCAGGCCCTTGCTAAAGGCAGGGTGATTGCCCCTAAACCCGGACCGATTTCAAGTACGATCGTTTCTTTATCAACCCCGGTTCTATCTACAATCATCTGGGCTGTAGCAGGGCTGGACAAAAAATTTTGCCCCAACTCTTTTCCGGCATATAACCCGTTTTTTTTTAATAACTCCCCAGGATGCGTCATTCCTCTTTTTGCTCTCCGTTTATTGGCTGTTTATTTCCAGAAGGCCATATGCCAAATACTTTTCGCCCTGGAAAAGGAATAAAAGATTGACAGTAGCGGTTTTCCTTTGAAATTTTTAAGGTAAATACCAGTAAATCACAGTTTTTTATTAATTTCCATAAAATTTAAGATCTGTTGCCAGATACTTTTTTTACTTATTTAGATATGGTCTACTTGACTTTGAGAGATTTAAGAAGTAAAAATTAAAAATTATCATATTAAAAAAGCGGGTTGGATCACAAACCAGCGCCTTAAAAAAAATTACTATAACTAAATTAACACCACTGAACGGGATTTATCGGTCTTTTTTAAGGAAGTCGGAAAAATTTCAGTTTCAAGAAGGATTGACACATGGAACCTAGAGAATTGGGCAACAATTGGGAGGGCTTTATTAAAATGCTTCTTCATCACCTGGACATTCCAGCTAAAGAAGATATTGCTAATATTCACAAAAGGCTTGACAAGCTAGAACAATTGATTTATCAGAGTCATCCGTCGAGCAAACAGAAAAACAAAATCCGGACCCCAAGAAAAAAGAGTGCATCTTCCATTGTGTTGAATATCATCGGCAACCATCCGGAAGGCACTAATTTTAAGACCATTAAGGCGGCCACAGGTTTTGACGATAAAAAATTGAGAAATATCATTTTCAGGCTGGATAAAATAAAAAAAATAGAACGGGTCAGCCGGGGAATTTACAAAAGAATTTAGTTTTCTATAGAGACTTTTATATTGAGCCCGGGATCACCCGAATTCGTAATCCCTATAATAAATAAAAATATGCGAAAAAAGGCCCATGCCCCTAAGACGGTTAAGGGAAACTTTTTACAGGAAAATATATGAATAAGACTGCATCATTTACACCCGGGCAGACCATCTGCGGCTACAAAATTCAACAGGTATCGCCCCTGCCTGCAATTAATGCCCATCTCATTCAACTGGTTCACGAAAAGACAAAAGCTGTCCACATCCATATTGCCAATAAAGATAAGGAAAATACGTTTGGGGTATTTTTCAGAACCGTACCCACGGATTCCACAGGGGTTGCCCATATTCTTGAGCATACCGTGCTGTGCGGGTCCGAAAAATACAAGGTCCGGGATCCTTTTTTTTCCATGCTCAAACGAAGCCTGTCTACCTTCATGAATGCCTTCACCGCATCAGACTGGACTATGTATCCTTTTTCTACCCAGAATAAAAAAGATTATTACAACCTGATGGATGTTTATCTGGATGCGGCGTTTTTTCCGGATATTGATCACTTAAGCTTCAAGCAGGAAGGCCATCGGCTTGAATTGGAACCAGGGGAAAACGGGGAACCTGAACTGGTGTATAAAGGGGTGGTTTACAATGAAATGAAAGGTGCCATGTCTTCCCCTGGCCAGGTCATGTCCCGGGCGCTGCTTAAAGGGCTTTACCCGGACACCACCTATGCCAATAACTCAGGCGGCGAACCCGCAGACATTCCAAAACTCACCCACGAGGATCTTAAGGCATTTCACGCAAAGTATTATCATCCGTCCAACAGTTATTTTTATACTTATGGGGATTTGCCCCTGGAAGAGAGCTTAAGCTTTATTGAAAAAAAGGTACTCTCCAGGTTTGATTTTCTTGAAATGGACACCCGGGTGCCTTCCCAGCCCCGGTGGCAGGCTCCTAAAACCATGACCCAGGCATATAGCTACTCAGACACCGATAATATCGCTGCTAAATATCAGGGGTGTGTGGCTTGGCTGACGCCTGATATCGCGGATGATTTTGAAGTGCTGGTTATGGCCGTGCTTGAACAGATTCTCCTTGGAAATTCCGCATCTCCCTTGAGAAAAGCACTCATTGACAGCGCCCTGGGTTCTGCCCTGTGCGATGGTACAGGGTTTGATTCAGATAACCGGGACACCATGTTTGCCTGCGGGCTGAAAGATATTGAAGTCTCTGCGGTTCCCGAAGTGGAAAAAATTATTTTTAATACCCTTGAAACTCTTGCCGACAAAGGAATTGATCAACATTTAATAGATTCTGCCATCCATCAGATCGAATTTTCCCGCAAGGAGATCACCAATACACCATACCCGTATGGTATAAAACTGCTTGTGGGTATTGCTCCAATCATTGTTCATGAAGGTGATCCCGTAACCGCCATCAATATTGACAATGATTTAAAGAGATTGCAGGAAGAGCTGGCCAAAGGTCCTTTCCTGGAAGACCGAATTCGCCGGTATTTTCTGGATAATCCTCACAGGTTGCTGTTTACCCTTGCCCCGGATAAAGATATTGAAGCCCGCCAGGCCGAAAATGTACGACATGAACTTCAGAAAATACGAAAATCCCTGGGTGAAGCAGAACTGGCGCAAATCAATGAGGATGCAAAAGCCCTGAAAAAACGCCAGGAAACAGAAGAAAACCTGGATGTTTTGCCCACTCTGGCCCTTGAAGACGTGCCGCCTGAGATTGAAATAGTTCACCCTGACACCATCAAGGGCATTACCTGCGCCACCGCCTTTGACAAGGCCACTTCGGGCATCCTCTACTTTACCTGCCCGGTAGGTGCCGGAAACATTGCGCCGGATCTTTTTCCCATGGTGCCGTTTTTTGCACGGGCCTTTACGAATGCAGGTACAAAAAGTTCTTCATATGTACAGATGGCCGAACGTATGGACCTTTATACCGGCGGCATTTCCATGTCTCCTTTTTCCGGCACTCACTTTGATAATAAGGGTGACGGCCACTGCTTTCTGGCGTTACAGGGAAAAGCTTTGGACCGGAATATTGACTATCTTTTTGATATGGTGGATGAATATATTAATGAGAGTGGATTCAAAGACCATGATCGGCTCAAAAGCCTTATTTTACAATATCAGGCAGGTCTTGAAGCCTCCATTGTCGGGTCCGGTCACAGGTATGCCATAACCCTCTCTGCCCGCCATTTGTCAACGGCTGCCAGTATCAATGAAATGTGGCATGGCATCGCCCAGTACACCCGGATCAAGGATCTTACCGCCAGGGTGAATAATGAGAAAACAGGCGCCCAGGCCCTGGTTGAACTGGAGAAAGACCTTTCTGCCATAGCTTCCGCCATCATGAGAAAAGATAATTTTAAACCTGCTGTTATCGGGTCTGCTTCGTCCATGGTCCAGGCAGATAAACGTATTGAAAACATTTACGAAAACCTGCCCAACGGCAGCAGCCAGGCCTTTTATACACCACAGATAGAAACAGATACCCTGCAGCCCTACGATGGTTGGATGACAAATACAGCTGTCTCCTTTGTGGGACAGTCCTTTAAAGCGGTGCGCATCTCCCATGAAGACGCACCAGCCTTGTCCGTTATTGCCAAGCTTTTGCGTTCCCTGTTTTTGCACCGGGAAATCAGGGAAAAGGGCGGGGCATACGGCGGATTTGCCTTGTACAATATGGAAGAGGGTATTTTTTCATTTGGCTCCTACCGTGACCCCCATATCAAACGGACCCTGGATGTTTACGCAGATGCCTGTGATTTTATCACCCAGGGACAGTTCACCGGGACAGACGTAAAAGAAGCCATCCTTCAGGTCTGTTCGGACATTGATAAGCCGGAAACACCGGCACCTTCTGCCATGAAAGCTTTTTATCGTCAAATAACCAAGTTATCCGATGAAATTCGTAAGGGGTTCAAGGATGCGCTGCTGGGATTAGACAAGCAAAAAGTTGCGGAAACGGCAGGTCGGTATTTTTTCCGGGATGACGCTGCCAAGGGTATTTCCGTTATTTCCTCAAAACCGCTGCTGGATCAGGCCAACCAGGAACTTGAAGCAGAAGGGCGTGCGCCGTTGACTCTTTATAAAATATAGGTAGTTGGATAAACCACGGAAAGCACGGAAGGACACGGATTAACTTTCAGTGCTTTCCGTGTCTTCCGTGGTTTTAAACAGAAGATGGAGTGATCGTTAAAACTTGATGATCGAGTTTTACATTTCAAAAAGTTTGGATAGTATTTGTTCCGCTTCTTCAGGCAGTCCTTCCCCGGCTTTGGCAATATCCAGGGTATGGGCGCCCAGCAGACGGTAAAGGATTGAAAATTCGGGTATTTTTTCGTCAATGTCAGCCAGGTGCCGGGATACTGTTTCATGATCCCCCCGGACCACAGGGCCTGTCAGGGCGCGGGTGCAGCCCTTGGAGCCGATATTAGAAAGAGTGCCCTGGATCAAGGGCGACAAAATTTCAAATGCCACATCTTCCCGAAGTCCTGTTTCCATTAAAAGGGTCAGGGCAAACCGCACCAGGGTCACAAGGTAGTTGGAGGCAACCACAGCCGAGGCATGGTAAAGGGTTTTGGATTCCGTTGGGATGGCAAAGGCCTGAGCACCAAGGGCTGCAGCAATGTCCTTGCCCTGGGAAAGGGCATCGGGGTCCCCTTCAACAGAAATATTGATTCCTTCAAAGGGACTTGCCTGCCCCGGCTCATAAAGGGTAAAGGACTGCAAGGGATGAATGGAGCCCACAACTGCCCCGGCCTGCTTTGCCTGGGCAAGAATTTCTGAAGAATGGGCGCCTGACAGGTGAAAAACCATGGTTTCCGGTCCCAGGGCATTTTGTTGGGCAAGATCGCCACAAATACTCTCTATTAAGCCGTCAGGAGTGGTGATAAAAACGATGTCCCCGGCCCGGGCACACTCAGCAGCCGTATCAAACACCGTGCCGCACCCGGCTGCTGTTCTGGCGGCCTGGGCCGAAGTCTTGCTCCTGCTGAAAAAACCTGCAGGTTGATACTCTTTTTTAAAGAGGAATGCGGCTAAACAGATCCCCACCCGTCCACAGCCGATCACGGAAAATCTACGTTTGGGCGTATTCATAATTATATTTTTATTTGTATTCATGTTCCTTGGCCGGAAAACTGCCATCCTGAACTTCTTTAATATATTCATTGAGCCCCTGGGCAGCCAGGGCCGCGATGTCCACGTACTTTTTCACGAATTTGGGCATAAATCCGTCATTGATACCCAGCATATCGTGGAACACCAGAATCTGGCCGTCGCAAAAGGGACCGGCGCCGATGCCGATGGTGGGAATGGACAGGGCCTGGGTAATTTTTTCAGCAATGGCAGAGGGAATACCTTCCAAAACCACGGAAAAAGCCCCGGCAGCCTCAACATCTTTGGCGTCTTTGAGCAGACGCTCTTCATCCCGCTGCACCTTGAATCCCCCCATCTGATGTACGGATTGGGGTGTAAGGCCAATGTGGGCCTGGACAGGTATTCCCGCTTTTACCATGGCTGAAATGGCAGGACATACAGCAGCACCGCCTTCAAGTTTTACAGCGGTGGCATCGGCTTCCTTTAAAAACCGCCCGGCGTTTTCAACAGCTTTATCCAGACCACTCTGGTAGGACATGAAGGGCATGTCACCCACTACCAGGGATCTTGTGCAGGCCCGGGTCACAAGTTTTGTATGATAAATCATCTCATCCATGGTTACGGGCAGGGTGGTATCCCAGCCCTGGACCGCCATGGCAACGGAATCGCCCACAAGGATGAGGTCGATTCCGGCACGGTCCACCATGGCGGCAAAGGGATAGTCATAGGCGGTGAGGGCGGTTATTTTTTTTCCTTCCTGTTTCATCTTCATCAGGCTGGAAGTGGTAATTTTTTTGCTCATGAGTCTCTCCTGGTTTTGGGTTTATATATTATATTTTGCCGAATCAAGCCATTTTTTGTACCGGACCATTCCGGCCAACGCCTTGACAGCACGTTCCGGCGAAGGAAAAAATACCCCCTTATAGTCAAGATCGTCATAACGGTAAAGGGTGCGGCTCAATTCATCGGTTAAAAGACTGACACCGACTACTGGTTTGTTGTATTTTTGCGTCATTTCGACGGTATATCGGGTGTAATGCTCTTCTTCTTTGAGAAGGTTTGCCATAAACATGTCTGCTGCTTCCTGTGTTGTATCGGGATCTGCTTTCAGCGCAGCGTTGGCCATGGCATTAACCAGGATGCGTCTGCCGTGGATACCCAGGTGAATGACCGCATCACACCCATCCCATTTTAAAAGTTCCTCCAGGCAAATTTTGGGTATTTCCGGGTCCCCTTCGCCCACAATATCCACAGGATTGCCATGACTCCAGAAGTCCGGCAGGCAGTTGTTAAGCCGTTCAATGATTTCTTTGGAAAGTTTTGGCACCACAAGTCCGTATTCTGCACAAAGGTCTGTGGTGACCACACCCCATCCGCCGCCTAGGGTCATGATGGCCACACGTCCTCCCTTGGGCATGGGCAGGGATGAAAATACGGTTGACATATCTAAAAGCTCCATGGGTTGCTCCACCTGGATAATCCCGGCCTGGGTGCAGACTGCATTAAACACGCCTGCATCCGAGGCCATGGCTCCGGTATGGCTGGAAGCAGCCTTTTCCCCATCTTGAGTTCTTCCGCCTTTGAGCACCACCACGGGTTTGATTTTTGATAGCCGGGCGGCAGATTCAAAAAACCGGCGCCCATCTTTCACGCTTTCGATATACAGGACCACGGTGCGGGTCAGGTCATCGGGTTCAAGAGCCTGCATATAATCTTCAATAGTGATCATGGCTTCATTACCTGAGCCCACAAATACCCGGATGCCGATGCCCTGCTGCTCGGCAAAGGCCAGAAGCTGGGTGCCGAGATTGCCCGACTGGGACACAAGGGCGATGGAGCCGGGAAGTGGAAGGGCATTGGCTCCGCAAACGTAAAGTGATGCATGGGGATTGCACAGGCCCATGGTGTTGGGGCCGATGACCAGGATTCCGGCTTTTTCGGCAGAAGCCATGATCTCATCCTCCAGCTGTCTGCCCTGGTCCCCGACCTCTCTGAAACCGCTGGTTATCAGCACCATGCCTTTGACATGCTTTTTTTTCAGGGCGGGAATCAAGTCCATTACCCGGCTTGCAGGCACGGTTACCACAGCCAGATCCACATCGCCTTCTATGTCATCAATGGTTTTGTATACATTCCGGCCCATAATAGTGCCGCCCTTGGGATTAATCAGAAATATATCGCCTTTGAATCCCCCGGCATAGGCGTTTGTGGGTAGTGTATGACCCCATTTGCCCGGAACTGCAGAGGCCCCCACAAAAGCGATGGTTTTGGGATAAAAAATGTTTTGTAAGCCATTGAAATTAATATTTTTATGCACCTGTATGTTAAAGTTTTCGGATTTTTCAAGGATCATCAACCCGTCAACTGCCACAGGTGAGCCGTCCGGGCTGATAATCAAAGGGTTGATATCAATTTCGCGTATTCCCGGGCAGGCCATGGCCAGGTCAGACAGTCCACGGAGTACGGATTTAAGTTCTGCACGGTTTATAGCCGTCTCTCCCCTGAATGACCCCAGAAGGGCTTTGGCTTTCAGGTTATCCAGCATGTTATCAAGGTCTACTTCGGATAATGGGGCAAGTCGCAAGACCATGTCCTTCAAGGCTTCGGTGAGAACACCGCCTACCCCGAACATGATTACCGGGCCAAAATGGGGGTCTTTAAACATGCCTGCGGTAAATTCCCTTCGGCCCTGGATCCGGGGTTGGACCAGGAAGGCTTCAAAACTTTCGCCGGCCCGGGACTTCATTCTTTGAGCCGCTTCCTTTAGATGCACTTCATTGCTGATACCTACTTCCACCATACCGGCTTCGGTTTTATGCAGCATCTGTTTTGCAAGACCCTTTAGCACAACAGGATAACCGATAGTTTGAGCAGCCTCCTGGATATCTTCAATGGATTCCAGCCGTATTTCCTGTACCACGGGTAATCCCAGTTTTTTGAAAATCTTTTTTGCCCGATCTTCGTTGAGACTTTTGATCCCGTTTTTGATGTAATTGTTAATTGTTGCTGTGATCTCTTTGAGCTGGGTCATGCTTTCACTCCGTTAAAAATGATGTGTGAAATACCGGAAGCCGTTTTTTCTATATCCAGGGGTTTACCGAAAATAACCTCCCCGAGACAGGCATGTTCAATGGCCCCTATAATAACTTTTCGTAAAAGATAGGGATTTGTATCGGCTGCGATTTCACCTGAGGCAATGCCTTCCCTAATTATTTTAAGGATGGTGCGTGCATAAATGGTTACCATTTCATAGGCGCCTGAATTGAAAAAAGCCTGGGAATTTCTGACTTCAAGCAGCAGAATTTTAGACAGCAGGCGGTTTTCCAAATACTCTTCAAGGCTGGCAAGAATAATCAGGTCAAGTTTTGCAATACTGGATGTGGCCTGGGCTATTCTGCTTTTTATTTTTTCATGAAATTCCTGGAAATGGGCGTCAAGTACCTGGTAAAGTAGATCTTTTTTATCTTTAAAATATTTATAAATCAGTCCTTCGGTGACTCCGGCATTTTTGGCAATTTGGGCCGTAGTAATGGAGCTAAAATCCTTTTCCTGCATCAGTTTGGAAAAGGATGCCATGATTTTTATCCGTCCGGGGGGATCTGGTTTTTCTTTACCGGTCATATAACGCAGCCTGTCTATTGTAAAAATTTACATGCAGGAAATAAGGTGAGTGATACTTACTTACAAACTTATGTTCTGTCAATATGAAATCGTTTTTTCAACATTTTATTAACCTGTTTTCAACAACCCAATAATGTTTTTTGAACAGCGCTAAAATCATTATTTAACATGGTTTTTTATTCGTTTTGAACGTGTTTTAAACACAGTATTTATCAACTTTTAAACATGGTACTATGTTTATTGACATTTTATTAATAATTTTTTAAATCTTTGAACCTGATATTAACTCCAACCCGTCTTTCAATAAATTTCAGATGATGTCGTCTTGATTTTTAACATTTTATCAACCTGTTTATTAACAATAAGGCTTTTTTTTTAACATCGCTTAGATTCTTGTTTAACACGGTTTTTTATTGGTTTTAAACAGGTTTTGAACACAGCATTGTCAGCTTTTTAACATAGTTTATGCATATTGATATTTTATTCATACCGTTTTGAACATTTTAGATGAGTCGTTGATAAAAGATAAGTGCTGCAGATATTGCGCCGAATTTCTATTCGTATTTAAAGCGCGCCCCAGGGAGCATATTGAAATATGAGCCCTAAGGCGCAACAAAAATGAAGGAGTTCTTTTTTGGAATTTATAGAGGGGTTAGAGCCTGTTTAAAAATAGATGAATCGACTGGAATTATATGAGAATGGCCCAAATTACCAAATTTTTAAACAGGCACTTAAAATTACGCATTTGTGCTAACGTCTGGATCTCCCATTGTTTCTTATTTTTTGGGAACTACATTTTGAGGTTTTCCTGCCAGATAGCTTTTTATGTTTTCAACGGCTATGGACATCAGCCTTTCCCTTGATGCAAGCGTTGCCCAGGCAAAATGGGGCGTAATGTAACAGTTTTTAGCCGTCAGCAACGGGCAGGACTTCTCCGGGGGTTCTTTCTCAAGGACATCCATTGCAGCCCCGGCAATAATACCTTTATTTAATGCATCTGCCAATTCGTTTTCCACAACCAGCGGCCCCCGGGAGGTGTTGATTAAATAGGCTGTTTTTTTCATTTGAGCCAGGGTATCCTTATTAATCATTCCTTTTGTCTGGGGCGTCAACGGACAATGCAGGGATATGATATCGCTGGATTTGATCAGGTTATCCAGATCCGAATAGGTGATCCCCTCGGGAAGATCAGGGGGAACAGAGCGGTTGTAGATCAGAATATTCATGCCGAAAGCCAATCCGAGTCGCGCCACCGCTTTACCGATACCGCCATAACCGACAATGCCTAAGGTAATACCTTCCAATTCCACCAAAGGATAATCCCAATAGCAAAAATCCTTTGATTCCGACCATTTTCCGTCCATCACCGTCTGACTGTGGTGTCCCACTCTGTTTGTCAATTCCAGAATTAAGGCAAAAACCATTTGCGCTGATGAAGAACCGGAATAATTGGGAACGTTGGTAACCGTAATACCGGTTGTTTTTGTGTATTCAAGATCGACTACATTCACCCCTGTTGCTAAAACCCCGATATACTCAACCTTGTTCATTGCCGCAATGTTTTCAGCTGTCAGCATGGTTTTGTTTGTCAACACAATATTTGCGTCAGTCGTTCGTTCCAGGATCTCTTCGGGGGCTGTCCTGTCAAAAACCTTCAGATCACCAATTTCCGAAAAATTTTCCCAGCTAAGGTCTCCGGGGTTTAAGGTGTATCCATCAAGAACAACTATTTTCATTTTTCACCTTCCTTTCTTATTATGTCCAAGCAAGTAGGAGATGGGCATCATAAAAAACTTTAAGTTAACGATATTTGGGTGTCACATCTATAACCGGCAAATAACAGCCATGGGCTGACCTGATATATTAACCCTATATTCGGCCCACAACAAAATATAAAAGTAATTCAATAAGTTATTTTGACTTTCATATCAAAACTAAACACCGGGTTTAAATCAACACGGATAGGGTTATATAGTCCCTTAACATGCTAACTTTGTATTGTATACAAAATTTTGAAGTAATTTATACAACAGTCTTGATTTGCATCTTGTTGAATGTTATTAAAGTTTTGGTTTGTTCTTTAATAAGAACAAATTGGTTCAGACCATTAAAACCTTAGTATTGTTTGTATGTTAAGGTGAACTGCTCATGGCCGGGAAATTCGCCGTTTGTGTTTGTAAGATGGAAGGCCTTAAGTTCAAAATGAATTCTTTGATCGGGCTTTTATCTAAACATAATAGTGTTAGATGTCTTAAACCTAAACTTCAACAGAGGAATAAACATGACTGAAACAATTAGATGGACAAGAACTGATGAAGCACCTTTATTAGCAACTCATTCTTTGCTTCCCATTATTAAATCGTATCTTAAAGGATCCGATATTGAAATCGAACTAAGAGATATCTCTCTGGCGGGAAGAGTCGCAGCTAACTGGTCTGACCGCTTGAAAGATGATCAAAAACACTCCGATGATCTGGCCTTTTTAGGCGAGCTTGCCGTAGACCCGGCCGGAAATATTATCAAACTTCCGAATATCAGTGCTTCTGTTCCTCAATTGAAAGCTGCTATTAAGGAATTACAGGACAATGGATATGATGTTCCCGATTATCCTGATGAGCCCAAAAATGACGAAGAAGCTGCCATCAAAGAGCGCTATTCAAAGAATCTTGGTTCTGCGGTTAACCCTGTTTTAAGGGAAGGAAACTCCGATCGTAGAGCAGCTGTTGCGGTTAAAGAGTTTGCCAAGAAAAATCCCCACACCATGGGTCCCTGGTCTCCTGACTCCAAAACCGACGTTGCTTCAATGACCGAAGGCGACTATTACGGAACTGAAGTTGCAACTACTGTTGAAAAAGCATGTGACGTTAATATAGAACTGGTTGGTGCAGACGGATCAAAAACTGTTCTTAAAGAAAAGCTTGCCCTGGAAACAGCAGAAGTTATTAATGCATGCGTGATGAGCAAAAAGGCGCTGCGTGCATATGTTGCTAAAGCGATTCAAGAAGCTAAAGATCGGGGCGTTCTGCTATCAGCCCATCTTAAAGCAACAATGATGAAAGTTTCCGATCCGATTTTTTTCGGCCATATTGTTTATGTTTTCTTCCAGGACGTTTTTGACAAACATGCCGATACGTTCAAAGAAATCGGTGTGAATCCGAACATGGGCCTTGGCGATCTTTACAAAAGAATTGAAACCTTGCCCGCAGACAAAAAAGCTGAAATTGAAGCAGATATCCAGGCTTGCTACGAAAAAAGACCGCCTCTGGCAATGGTTAATTCCGATAAAGGTATTACCAACCTGCATGTTTCAAGTGACGTGATCATCGACGCTTCCATGCCTGCAATGATTCGTAATTCAGGAAAAATGTGGGGACCGGATGGAGAGGCTGCTGATACCCTCGCCATGATTCCTGACAGAGCCTATGCCGGTGTTTTCCAGGCAGCCATTGACGACTGCAAGAAAAACGGTGCTTTCGATCCTGCAACCATGGGTACAGTACAAAACGTTGGTTTGATGGCAAAGAAAGCTGAAGAATACGGTTCACATGATAAAACATTTGAAATACCGGCTGCCGGAACCGTTAAGGTTGTCGATACTGCCGGCAACGTTCTGCTTGAACGCCCTGTTGAAGAAGGCGATGTTTTCAGAATGTGCCAGGTAAAAGATGCTCCCATTCAAGACTGGGTCAAACTGGCCGTTAATCGCGGTAGACTGACGGGTTTCCCGGTTGTTTTCTGGCTGGACAGCAACAGAGCCCACGATGCTGAACTGATTAAAAAGGTCGAAAAATACCTGCCGGATCATGACACATCCGGTTTGGAAATTGATATTATGGCGCCGACTGAGGCGTGTACCTTTTCTTGCGGTCGTGTAAGAAAAACACAAGATACCATTGCAGCTTCCGGTAATGTTTTAAGGGATTATCTGACAGACTTGTTCCCCATTCTTGAACTTGGGACCAGTGCAAAAATGCTTTCCATCGTTCCTTTGATGGCAGGTGGCGGACTGTTTGAAACCGGCGCCGGTGGATCTGCCCCGAAACACATCCAGCAATTCCTGGAAGAAGGTCATTTAAGATGGGATTCTTTAGGTGAATTCCTGGCATTTGCTGAATCTCTGGAATATATTGGAAACAAAGGTAACGCTACTGCTAAAATATATGCTAAAGCTTTGGGCGAAGCCAATACCAAGTTTCTGGAAGAAAGAAAGAATCCTTCTCGTAAGGTAAATGAAATTGACAACAGAGGCAGCCATTTTTATCTGGCAATGTACTGGGCACAGGCTCTTGCTGCTCAAGATGAAGATGCAGCCTTGAAAGAAAGATTTGCAAAAGTTGCCAAAGCCATGGAAGAAAACGAGCAAAAAATCAATGATGAGCTTCTGTCTGCACAGGGAAGCCCTGTTGATATCGGTGGTTACTACGTAATCGATTTCGATAAGACGACTGCTGCAATGAGACCTAGCTCAACAATGAACCAGATTGTTGATAATGCTTAAGTATAACGCTTAAGTAAATCAACTGACGTTATTAAGCCCAGTTACCGAAATTATTTCGGTGGCTGGGCTTTTTTTTACTTCGCCTTTTTTAGAGACTGTTTGGTAATTAAATTAGGAAATCCAATCGAAATCTTATGAAAATGAGAACTAATTTTCATGAGATTGCAGCCGATTCATCAATTACCAAAGAGGCTCTTAGAAGGGGTTCCATAGGACATCTGATACCCCGGAACAGGCATCAGAACGCACGGGAGGTATCCTTGATCATGGGATGAATTTGCTCAATGATTGAAAAAACTTTTTCAGGATCCAGGCCCAGAACCTTCAGGGAAGACAGGTTGGACAGTTCTTTCATTATTTTATCATGGTCCAGTTCAAATTCATCGTTCATTTCCAGGCAAATATCACCTATTTCAAACTCAAAAATATCACTTTCTTTAAAATTCGGAGTGTCGTTTTCATCCTTTTTTGAAAAAAAGCCGAACCCCAGTTCCTTGGCTAGTGAATTGGCAAGACTGACCACAAGCAGTTCCTTGTCCGTATCTTCTTCAAATTGCTCCCAGTGGTGAAATTCGGCAATTTTTATAAACTGTTTGGAAAAATGCATTTTTTTAAGCAGGACTCCGCCGAAGGTGGTATGGATTTCGTGAATAACAAGCTGCAGATCCTTATCACCAATACAGACATCCGGATACATGTCCACAAATACCTTCATCAAAAGCATTGTGCCTATATCATGGACCAGGCCCATCAGGAAAATGGTATCCAGGTTATCAAACCTTTTTTCTTCGGCCAGGCGTCTTGCCAGGGTGGCCACAGCAAAGGAGTGAACCCATAGTTTATCCATTTCGGTTTTAAGCGCTTCATTTTCTGAATCAAAAAGGTTTTTTGTTGCAAGGGCCGAACAGACGCCCAGTGTGTGTTTAAGGCCAAGCCTCACCAGTGCACCATTAAGGCTGTTTACATCGTCCAGGCCCTTGTAAAGTGAGGAATTTGCAATGGCGATAAGCTTGCCTGAGATCACTATATCCTTTTCAACAATTTTTACCAGATCATCAACGCAGGGGTCTTTGTCGGCCAATAACTCTTCTATCTCTCTGATAATGCTCGGGAACACCGGCAGTACGATTTTGTCCGAATAAAATCGTTTGATAATCTCGGCCACGCCAGCGCTGTGGGATATATCTTCTTCGTCGGTTTTTTCTGCGGTGGTAGGATCAAAGCCCATTTGGGACAAATTTTGGATCAACTGGACTTGACTGACCGGTTTTGTGAGGTACCCGTTACATCCGCGTTTGATGCAGGCATTTATTGTGCCCAAATTCATTCGGGCGGTTGCCATTAGAATTTTTACCCGGTCTTTTTTTGGGATTTTGTCCTGAACTTCTCTTTTCCGGATGTGTTCAAGAAGTTCCTGGCCGCCCATGCCGGGCATAGATACATCAAGAGTGATGACATCAAATGGTTGTTTTTCCGACTTTGCATTGTCAAGTTCTGCCAAGGCCGCTTTGGCGCTATTCACGGCCACGCAGGTACCCATATCCGCCATTTTTGAGAGCAGAATTGTTCTGGATATTTCTTCGTCATCCACAATGAGGATTTTCATGTATCACTCCTTAAAACTTTTAAAAAATTAAGAAGTTGAAGCCAACGCTCATGAATTGCGGCCGATTCATCAATTTTTAAAGAGTCTCTTATGGTCAATCTATTACCGGAATGTCAGCCATGATCTGTGTCTCGGATTCGTCCATGCCCTGCATTATTACGGCTTGGGATGTTCTTCCATCCACCAGGATTTTTACAGGCCTGTCAAACCGGATGTGTTTCAAGTGCCGGGTGGTCGTGGCAGGTTCCAGGCTATGTAAAAAATCATAATCAATAAAATTGTTATTCTTATCCTCTACAGTTATGTAGGGAATACCAAGGGAGGTGATGTTCTGAAAAAAATGGGAGCCCTGGGAAAAATCCGCCTTGATACTTTCAATTGTGGTCTCCACCATGCCCCCCACGTTGGAAATATTATTCCACACTACGGGAATGCCCAGCCATGGGTCCGAAGACCCCCATCGCCCCGGTCCGATGAGTATGTATTTTGTTCCGTTATCGCTGAACATGGCATTAATTTTGTTGATTTCCCCTGCCACCAAAGCCATTCTATTCGGTTCAAAGGTTTTGGGATCCACATACACGATGTCCCGGATATCATTGTATTCACCATTGCCAAGGGAATGGGTGGAATGGCAGAATGCGTTTTTAATATCTTTTTGCGTAATTGTTACCTCAATGTTCTGCTTATATTGGCCCATGGGCCGGATCTGCAGCAGGGAGACGCGCGGCCTTGACCGGATACCTTCAACAGGCAGGTCCACGGCAAATTCCATTTCAACAGATGTGCCCATCCAACGGGCCCCTAAAGCTGTGGCTTCGGCCAGGATGTCTGCCAGGGGAAAGCTGTTGTGTTTGAGAATATTGGCAAAGGTGAGCACAGGAAAATCATTGTCTATAAACCGGTCACGGATACGGTCATCCTGCATATTATAGGAGGAGCAAAACATCTGGACGGCCGGATGGTCCTTGGCATCGGCAATGTCCAGTCGGGTCACACAGGGATCCTCATCATTGCCGAAAAATGTTTCAAAGCTCGGTAATCCGTCCATTTTCAGGGCGTAAAAATATTTTTGTGCATTTTCCATAATGTCATCAATCATGGAAAACTGGGGCAAAAATTGTGGATACTTCGGGCAGAACCGAAGGGTTTTTCCGCCGTCCACGACAATCTTTCCCAGCCCCAGCGCAATGTAGGAAATGCCTTCTTCCGCTTTAAGATGGGCAATGGGATAGAAATTATAAGATTTGGCCACCCCTGAGATAGAAGGATAAAAATAGTTTTCGTACCGGGTACCAGTTATCTCCTGGAGCACCACGGCCATCTCTTCGTCCTGGGTTCTGTGCATGGTGGACCGGGCGTAGGATCTTGGGGCTTTCAGATAAGTTGAGGCATATACCAGTTTTACGGCCGTGATCAGGTGCTCAAAGCGTTTTTCAGTGCTTGTGCCGGTATTGGGCAGCATATAGGTTTTATAAAGCCCCGCAAAAGGCTGGTAATGGGAGTCCTCAAACAGGGACGAAGATCTGACGGCAATGGGGTAATGCACATTTTGAATATACGCCTTTAAATTTCTTTTCAGCCGGCTGGGCAGTTCTGCTTTAAGAAAACATTCGACCACCTGGGCATCATCCGGTATTGTGTCCTGTTCTAAAAGTTGTCCCAGCTTGTTCTTCTCCACAAACATGTTGAATTCGTCCGTGGCAATGACAAAGGTCTGGGGGATGGTTATATCAATATCCGGGAACTTTTGGCCCAAAGAAGGATCTATGCCCAACTGATAGGACATGAATGCAAGCCCCCTTGCTTTGCCGCCCAGGGAACCGGTTCCGATTTTCATGAAATCCGTGTCCGAGTCAAATTTTTCCGGGTCAAATTCAATGACAAGCCCCTGGCGGGAGCCTTTGCGCTGGGAGCGGATGCGCTCAATGAGAAACCGCCTGATTGCTGATGCGTCGGAGAAATCTTCAATGGTATAAGGCCTGAGGCTTAGCGCAAAATCGACTTCGTTGCGGACAAGCAGCCATCGAGAAAAATCATTGTGCCTGGCATGGTGGAGTAAGGATTCGTCGGGGATATCCGGCAGCAGTTTTTCAACCTCCCTTAAATTGGAAGCCCGGGCTATTTCACTGCAGTCCGGCATGCGGAAAACAAAAGCCCCGAACCCCAGATGTGTGACAAAAAAACTTTTGATCTGGTCATGGAGGTTGTTTGATCTTTTATTGATAAACTGGGCATCTATGGCTTCGGCAATATCTCTATTTTGTTCCTCCGTACTCAGAATCAGGACGGGCAGGTCCGGGACTTCCGATTTGATCCGGGTTAAAAGCTTGCAGCCGGCATGGGGATCTTCCTGTCCGTCAATGGGGTAACGCATATCCGTGAAAATGCTGAGTACATAGGGTCTGTACTGCTCAAACAGTGCCATGGCCTGGTCATAGTTGTGGGCCATCAGAATTTTGGGTCGGCTCTTTTTTTTTAAAATCCTGTGTTCTTCATTAATGGAATCATCCATGACCAACTGGGTCTGGATGACGATGTGTTTGTACAAAACAGGCAGCAAAGAAGAGTAATGATACGGGGAGTCTTCTACCATAATAATGACCCGGGTCTTTGCATTTTTCGTATCAAAGGCCACATTTTTTTCATCTTCAAAATTTTTTATAATGGCCAGCAGCAGGTAGGTATTTCCACTCCAGATATAGTTCCGGTCAACAATGGCTTCGTGGTTTGCATTCGTATACTGATTAATATCACAGGTGCTGTGGAACATCGGATAAAACGGGATCTGTGGATATTTTTCTTTTACCTGTCTGCCAAAGGCGTAAACATCCATTCCGGTCAGTCCGGGCATGGCAAGGATCAGGTCGAAATATTTGCGTTCAAGTTGTTCAAAGGCTTCCGTGACTGAGAACGCAAGGGTCAGTTTCGGGGGGTCGGACAGATTCAGCCCCTTATATTCATTGATAATCCGGTCTGAAAGTCGGCCCTCTTCTTCCATAATAAAAGCATCATAGGGGCTGGAGACCAGAAGAATATTTGCCACCCTATAGGCCATGATCTCATGATAAATTTTTATAGAAGTTATATCAGCACCTGTTTCTTCTGTTTTCATGACTTTTTCCGAATTACTTAATACATGCCTATGTGTTTTTTTAAGATTCAGTATAACTGGTATTTTACAAGCTTTCCATCCAACCCTCCGATTTCCAGATTTTTTTTCCAGGATGGGGCCAAGGGGACGTGTTTTATAAAGCCCGGGTCGCCGAAATAGATATAGGCTGTACAGCTTTTGCACTGTTCCTTTAAAAACCGGCCAAAATCGTTGTAAAATTGTTTCATGTTCTGGTCTTTGCCCATGCGGATACCGTATGGAGGATTACTAATAATGACGGTGTTTTCGACCGTGCTCAGCTGTCTGAAATCTGATAAGTTTACGTCAATTTCTCCGCCATGGTGCAGTCCCATCAGGTTTATTTTTGTTGCTTCAACGGAAGGTTCGGCTATATCGCTGCCTCGGATTAGCCCCCTGGGTAATGGCCGGATGGCTTCGTCCGCCGCCGCTTTCACCGCCTCCCATTCCCGGGCATTGAAATCCGGCAGACGCTCAAATCCAAACTGTTCACGAAAAATCTGGGCCGGAATCCGGCTATAGTGCATCAAGGCTTCGCACAGAAGAGTCCCGGATCCGCACATGGGATCCAGCAAAGGTTCTTCTCCATGCCATCCGCTTAGGGCGATAATGGCTGCGGCCACGGTTTCCTGCATGGGGGCAGAAACCCTGGCTTCCCTGTATCCCCGCTTGTGTAAAGGTCCTAAACCGGCGTCAATGGAAATGGTGGCCCGATCTTTATGCACGTGAACATTGATCATGATCCAGGGTGCCTGGGTATTTACTGAAGGGCGGCGATTTGTCCTGTCCCTGAAATAATCGGCAATGGCGTCCTTGACCCTCAATCCTGCAAAATTAGAATGGGTGATCTGCGATTCAGACACGTTGGCGGAGATGGAAAAGGTTTTTTTGGGCGTTAAAAATTCTTCCCATCGAATTGTTTTGGCGCCCTTGTACATTTCATCCTTGTCCTTGCATTCAAACTCGACCAGGGGAACAAGTACCCGTGACACCAGGCGGGAAAGGTAGACTATTTTATAAAATGTGGATTTATCCGCTTCAAACCAGATGCCCCGGAACACGCGCTGTGTATTTTTTCCGCCAAGTTCCTGGATTTCTTTCAAAGCCAGATTCTTGACGCTTTCAGCCACCTGGGCAAAATAGCGGGATTCCCGCTCGTAAATATATTTAAGCTTGGCCAGTTTCCGGATTCTGCCCCGTCCCTTCTGGAGAATGGCCTTTTTGGGTATATTCAACTTGGGTTCCTATGCCTCCTGGTAAATTTTAATTCAACAAGCTGTTACGCGATACTGGTTTTTCAGTTTCTGCTTTGGAAAAATTATCTATTCCGTAACAACACGTCGAGATTTTATATCAGATTTTTATATGAAAGTCCCAATAAGTTGTTAAACAGGCTCTCATGCTTTTTTGTGGGTTGAGTCTGGGTGTTGATAAACTAGGCCAACCCACGGCCTTACTATCCGGGAAGATCAATAAATACATAGATATAATCGGTTATGCTGTCCTGGTCCCGGATTCACTTACGGATCTCTTTATATATGCCGCCCGGACCAATGAAAATTGCTTTTAATCCAAACCGTTATTAGCATGTCATCAAGCACCGAAGCAAAAAAAAATAAATTGATAAGCGTTTCCTAAAATATAGATTGACAAGCGTTTCCTATTTTATTAAATTTTTCTTTTCTTTTTATGGAGCGTGCAAATTACGGCTGTTGTAGAAATCTAGTTAAAACAAGGATATGTAAAATGGATGTTATGGGAAAAAAAATCAAGCGTCTCTTGATTGCCAACCGCAGTGAAATAGCTATCCGTGTAGCACGTGCTGCTCATGAGCTTGGGATAAACACTATTGGTATCTACTCCCAGGAGGATCGATTTGCACTTCATCGGTTTAAAGCCGGTGAAAGTTATTTAATCGGAGAAGGAAAAGGTCCTATTGAGGCCTACCTGGATATTGAAGGGATTATCGAAATTGCAAAGGAAACCAATGCAGATGCGATTCACCCCGGATACGGATTTCTTGCGGAAAAACCGGAATTTGCTGAGGCTTGTGCCCAGGCAGGTATTAAATTTGTCGGGCCCTCACCGGATGTTATGCGAAAACTGGGGAATAAGGTTTCTGCCCGGAAGGTGGCTGTAGCAGCGGGAGCGCCTGTTGTTCCGGCAAGTGAGCCATTACCTTATGATGATAAAAAAGTCATTGAAATCGCAGAAGCGATTGGCTATCCGATTATGTTAAAGGCCAGCTGGGGCGGTGGCGGCAGAGGAATGCGAGCCGTGGAAAGCACCAATGAGCTTTTGGAGCAGGTTGATGCCGCTCGCAAGGAATCCAGCGCTGCTTTCGGAAGTGATGAAATTTATATTGAAAAACTTGTTAGAAGAGCCAGACACCTTGAAGTTCAAGTTCTGGGGGATTCCCATGGCAATATCATTCATCTGTTCGAGCGAGACTGTTCTGTTCAAAGAAGGAATCAAAAGGTTGTTGAACGGGCACCTTCCACGTTTCTTTCAGATGAAAAACGGGAAGAATTGTGCAATGCAGGCCTGGCAATTGCCAAAACGGTTGGATATGAAAATGCCGGAACCGTTGAGTTCCTTATGGATATGGACAGTGAAGAACTCTACTTCATGGAAGTTAATCCAAGGATACAGGTAGAACATACGGTAACAGAGGAAGTCACCGGGGTTGACATTGTCAAGTCACAATTAAGAATTGCCCAGGGAATGGAGATCGGATCTGCTGAAAGCAGTATCCCCAGCCAGGAGAATGTCACACTGAGCGGCCATGCAATTCAGTGCCGTATTACAACAGAAGATCCTGAAAACAATTTTATTCCTGACTACGGAAGAATTACAGCCTATCGGACCGCAGCGGGTTTTGGCATTCGTCTGGATGGCGGAACCGCTTATGCCGGGGCGATCGTTACCCGCCATTTTGATTCCCTTTTGTCAAAAGTAACTGCCTGGGGGGCAAATCCCGAGGAAGCACGTTTGAGAATGAATCGTGCCTTGAGGGAAATCAGGATTCTGGGCGTTGCCACAAACTTGCAATTTTTAGAAGGGCTTATTTCTCACCCAACCTTCATAAATGCCGAATATACCACTAAGTTTATTGATGAAACCAAAGAGCTATTTACTTTTAGCAAAAGACGTGACCGGGCAACCAGACTTCTTTCATTTCTTGGCGATGTAATTATTAACGGAAATGAGGACGTTAAAGATCGGCCCGTTCCAGCATCACACGTGCATCAGCCTACCGTCCCAAAATGTTCTGCAGAGCAGGTCCAGCCGGGACTCAAACAATTGTTGGACAATGAAGGTCCCCAAGCTGTCGCACAATGGATGAAAGATCAGGAAAAACTGCTGATTACTGATAAGACCATGCGTGATGCCCATCAGTCCCTTCTTGCTACCAGAGTGAGAACTTTTGATCTTGTGAAGATTGCACCAACGTATGCCGCTCTTTTGCCTGACCTGTTTTCAGTAGAGTGCTGGGGCGGCGCTACTTTTGATGTTGCCATGCGGTTTTTGAAAGAGTGTCCCTGGGAACGACTTCAAAAATTGCGTGAGGCCATGCCGAATCTTTTGACGCAGATGTTGTTGAGGGCTTCCAATGGTGTGGGATATACCAATTATCCGGACAACGCTATCACATACTTTGTCAAACAGGCGGCTGAAAACGGAATGGATCTTTTTCGTGTTTTTGATTCCCTTAACTGGGTCGAAAATATGCGGCTGGCCATGGATGCGGTTTTGGAAAATAATAAGATTTGTGAAGCCTCCATATGTTATACCGGTGATATTCTCGATCCCAACAGAACCAAATATAGCCTGAAATATTATGTTGATATGGCAAAAGAGCTGGAAAAAGCCGGGGCTCATATTCTGGCGATTAAGGATATGGCAGGATTGTTAAAGCCGGCTGCTGCAAAAGTACTGGTTAAAGCCTTAAAGGATGAAGTTGGTCTGCCTATTCACCTTCACAGCCATGATACCAGCGGTATTGCCGGGGCAACACTGCTCGCGGCTGCAGACGCAGGCGTTGATGCCATTGATGCCGCAATAGATTCCATGAGCGGGTTGACCTCACATCCCAATTTAGGTTCCATTGTAGCCGCACTTAAAAATACGCCGCGAGATACCGGCATGGATCAAAATTCCCTGGGTATTGTTTCTAACTACTGGGAAAAAGTAAGACAGATGTATATTGGTTTTGAAAGTGAATTTCATAGCGGCACCTCTGAGGTTTATCTGCATGAAATGCCGGGAGGACAATATACGAATCTGAGACAACAAGCCAGAGCACTGGGCATCGAAGAAAGATGGCCTGAAGTGGCAAAGGTGTATAAAGATGTAAACGACATGTTTGGTGATGTTATAAAAGTGACGCCAAGCTCCAAAGTGGTTGGAGATATGGCTTTAACTATGATTACCAGCGGCCTGACTAAAGAAGACGTTTTGGATCCTGAAAAAGAAGTGTCGTTCCCCGAATCCGTTGTCGACTTTTTTAAAGGCATGATGGGGCAACCTCCGGGAGGATTTCCGGTTGCATTGCAGAAAAAGATATTGAAAGGCGAAGAAGCCATTACGGTTCGTCCCGGACAACTACTTGATCCTGTTGACATGGACGAAACGCGGGCAGAAGTCGAAAAGGAGATACAAAGAAAAATCTCTGACTTCGAACTTGCATCCTATTTAATGTATCCGGATGTATTCGTTGATTATGCGAAACATCGCAAGACCTATGGAAATGTAAGTGTTCTGCCAACCCTCAATTTTTTCTATGGAATGAAACGAGAAGAGGAGCTATTTGTTGATATAGCTTCCGGAAAAACGCTTATTATACGTTTCATGGCAAAGGGAAAGGCCGATGACGAAGGAAATAGGGAGGTTTATTTCGAACTTAACGGCCAAGCCAGGATTGTTAAAGTGCCTGATCGTTCGAAAGTTCCGGAAAGAGCACCGCGAGAAAAAGCCAACCCAGGTGTTCTCGGCGAAGTTGGATCACCAATGCCGGGTCTGATATCTGCTGTTTGCGTTTCTGAGAAACAGGAAATTGAACGTGGAGATGTTCTGCTCACCATTGAAGCAATGAAAATGCAGACCAATGTGGTTTCTGATGTCCCTGGTGTTGTTGAACGAATCGTCACATCAGTGGGAACACAAGTTGATGCAAAGGATTTGTTGGTTGTTATTAAGCAGATAGACGATTAATTCAAATTTTTTGCCTTTTCATAAAGAAAGCCGATATCACCCATTGGGTGGATCGGCTTTTTTTAAATCTTAACTTTTCTACTGCCTGATTTTATTAAATTCGTCCTGGAGCAAAATTAAAATAACCATCGTCGTATATTTCGTGTTGAGCTGATGTCATAAAATTGTTAATTTAACATACTGCTGAAAATTATGTCTTCTCAATCCTGGAACGATGCATATTTGTCATTTACGTTTAATTATTTGAATCAGGGAGAAAAATGAAAATTTTTTTGGATTTGCCTATTTTTATCAAATTTGTGGCTGTAGGTATTTGTACAACGATTCTTCTGGGCGGTATCCTGCTCTTTTTTTATGTTCGCTCTGCCAAAGTTGAGACCGTTGATTCGTATGCAGAAAAAGCAAGGTCCATTTGCTTGGTCTGTGAATCCGTGCGCGAGGAAATGGAGGATAAGTGGGCACTGGGGCTTTTCCCTTTGGAAAAAATTTCATCCTATGCCCGTTCAGGCCAGACAGATAAACTTTTAGCAACTGTCCCGGTGGTTTCGGCCTGGCGGGCGGCCATGCGCAAAGCAGAACAGAGTGGTTACACCTTCCGGGTCCCTAAGTTCAATCCCCGAAATCCCCAAAACGAACCTGATTTTGGTCAATCTTATAGCATTGAAGGGCCAGCCCTTGAAAAGATTAAAAAGGAGAATTTGGATGAATATCATGTGGTGGATACACATATCAATTCCGTCCGGTATTTTTTGCCTATTCGCCTGTCTGAGACCTGCCTGATCTGCCACGGGGACCCAGCGCAGTCTAAAACCCTTTGGGGGCGGGACGATGGAAAAGATCCCACCGGTGGTTCCTTTGAAAACTGGAAAGCCGGGCAAGTCCATGGTGCCTTTGAAGTCATTCAGTCTCTGGATGAGGCGGATGCACAACTTCGGTCCAGAGTTTTTAAAGCTGCTGCACTTATTGCTGCCGGTACTCTTTTGGCCGCTGTGGTGTTCTTCCTGGCGGCCCGTTCCATTACCGGCCGGTTGAAACAGGGAGTGGATTTTGCCAATGTAATGGCCAATGGGGATCTGAGTCATGTAATTGACATTGAATGCGAGGATGAGACAGGGAAACTGGCCAGGGCCATGAATACCATGATTAGAAACCTGCGCGGGATGATAGCGGACATCAGCCAAGGGGTGGAGACACTTTCCGGTTCCTCGGACCAGTTGACGGAGGCGTCCCATACCATGTCTGTCGAGTCATCTGAGGCCTCTGAATTGTCCGTATCCGTGGCCGCAGCCGCCGAACAGATGAGTGCTAGCATGACCAGTGTCAGGGCATCTATCGAGGATACCGCCGGCAACGTTAATTCCGTCTCAGCCGCAGCTGAACAGATGACGGCTGCCATTAATGAAATAGTAACAAATACGGAACAGTCCAGGCAAGTCACTGAGACTGCCGTATCCCAGGCGGGGCAGACGTCTGAAAAAGTGGTGCAACTGGGATCGGCTGCCCTGGAAATCGGGAAAGTAACCGAAACCATAACCGATATCTCCGAGCAGACCAATCTTCTGGCCTTAAATGCAACCATTGAAGCGGCCCGGGCCGGGGAAGCCGGCAAGGGATTTGCTGTGGTGGCCAATGAAATTAAAGTGCTGGCCAATCAGACAGCGGAGGCGACCACTGAGATCCGGATGAAGATTGAGCGGATACAGGGCTCCACCCAGGAGACCACAGAAGGTATTGAAGATATTATCCGTGTAATTAATGCGGTTAACCAAAGCGTAAACGCCATTGTGCAAGCTGTGGAACAGCAATCCCAGGCCACGGCGGAGATTGCCCGGAATGTCTCCCAGGCTTCCTTTGGTATTTCCGAGGTGACTGAGAATGTCGGACAGTGTGCCACGGCTGCGGATGAAGTTGCTGAGAATATATCTATCGTCAGCCAGGCGGCAGGTGAAATTTCAAACCGCAGCATTAATGTGAAAGCAACGGCCGAGGAGTTGTCAGGATTGGCGGCCAAGCTTAATGAATTAATGGCTGGATTTAAATTGTCATAAAAGCCTGTTCATAAAATATTGCCGGTGAATTTCAAACCCGAATTCGCGGGGACGATGAATAAGCCGGGACAACGGTCGGCTCAAGTGCTAAAGATAAATATGAGGCTGAAAATGTTGCTTGTTTTAAAATGAAATTTAAATCACTACTTTGTATAAGATATTGTATGCAATTCCGGTTGGCTCACCCAGGTTACGTATTTTTAATTGCTTGTTGTGTTTTGTTTTTAGCCGTTTTTGATGGGGTTGTCGCAGCCTCTGATATAGGCGTTGCGGTGCCCTCCAACGCAAAACGGATATTAATATTGCATTCTTATCATAAAGGATTTTCCTGGACCGACAATATCGAAACAGGTATTAGAACGGCGCTGAAAGGTGCGCCCGCTGAAATTTTCAGCGAGTATCTGGACAGTAAGCGGCAGCCGCTGGAAGCGGCAGGCTCTCATATCCTTGAATATCTGAACTGGAAATACAAAATCCTTCCCATTGATCTGCTGATCCTTTCAGACAATAATGCCCTCACTTTCCTTCAAACTTACAAGGAGACTCTTTTTCCTGATGTTCCGGTTGTTTTCTGCGGCATCAACAACTTCCAGCCAACGCTTCTTGACGGATTCGAGAATCGCATCACCGGCGTGGTGGAAAAGACCGACCCTGTCCGGACCCTCCAACTGATCCGTCTGCTCCAGCCAAAAGCAAAAATGCTTTACTTTATTACCGGGACGACCCCCACCGGCGCAGCCGTCGAAAAAGAGGTGAAAGCGGCTTTGATGGCCAACAGCTTTGGATTTACACCGGTGTGGCTTCGCGGATTATCCATGGCTGAACTTCAGCAGGAACTGGCCGCGGTTTCTCCGGACGATGCAGTTTTTATGGTGCTCTTCAACCGGGATAAAAATGGTGTGTACTATAGTTATGAGACAGCCGCAGAGCTGGTCGATCGTGCCACTTTTGCTCCGGTATATGGTATGTGGGATTTTTATCTGGGTCACGGTATTGTCGGTGGCATGTTGGCCAGTTCCCGGGACCAAGGACAAACAGCCGGAGAACTTGCCCGTCATATACTGCAGGAAAAAAGCATCCCCCCTGTGATTACAGACAGTCCCAATGTCCCGATTTTTTTGTGGGACAAGCTTCGTTTCCATGGTTTAAATCCGGATCTATTGCCACATGGTACCCAAATTCGCAACCGTCCGGAATCAAAAAAATGGCTCATTGCCATTGCCGCCGGGCTGGGGCTGTTGCTTTTTGTATTGGCGGGGTACAGTCTGATCAGGCTGTTTTCAAAGACAGATCTATCTCTTTCCCAATCTATGCCTGACGTATTTCGCAACAATTTGCGCCAGGCGCTTATTCTTTTGAGCGTTGTTTTGGTGACAGGCCTGGCTGTTCAATCCTGGTTTGATGCTAAAGATGAAATTGCCCAAATACGTCATATCATTTTTAATGAAAGAAAAGATTTGATCCGAACCATGGTTAATCAGGCTATGGATTATATCAACTATGAGCGTCAACGTCTGGCCCAAAAAGGTGCCCCAATTGAAGACATTAAAAAACAAATAATTAGAGGTCTGAAATCCTACGTTTATGCCCACGGAGAGGGGTATATTTTTGTTGTCACTGATAAGGGGATTGGATTGCTTAACCGGGTTCAGCCGGAACTGGCCGGCAAAGACCTATGGGACACTACTGATCCCAACGGTATAAAAATTGTACAGGCCTTGATTGGCGCAGCCGGTAAAGTCGATGGCGGATTTGTTCAATATAAATGGAACAAACCCAGTCTTGGTCGTGAGGTGCCGAAAATTTCCTTTACACAAAAAATCAATGAATGGGGCTGGGTGGTTGGAAGTGGCCTGTACCTGGATGATATTGAGAAAAAAATTCAGTTCTTTGGAATACAACTGCGCAATAAATTTATTGTGGAACTGTTAATCATTTTCAGCCTGACATTAAGCGTGATTCTTCTTTTAAGAATGGCCTCTCGCCGTTTAACCGCAAGCGTTGGCAGAGAGCTTTCCCTGCTCCAGGAAGCCATTTCAGACCATGATGTTAATGCGGCTGATTATACTTTTCATGAATTTCAAGCCATTGCGGCCATGGCGGATGACAGTTTTAAAGAGTTGGCCCGAACCCAGGCGTCCCTGATGGAAGCGGAATCCCGGCAGCGGGAAATTCTTGAACATCTGGATGCCGGAGTGGTCATCATCAGCCAGGCGGATTATGTGATCCGTTACGTTAATCCCACAGCCGCAAAACTCATCGGCACAGATCGGGATGAGATCGTCGGCCATGAATGCATGCAATATATCTGCCCGACAGAAAAAGGTGCTTGTCCGATCGCAGACTTTGGCCAGGCGATGGACAACAGTCGGCGGATGCTTTTCAATACAACCGGCGATGAAATTCCGATTATCAAAACCGTCCGGCCTTTTACTTACAACGGGCAACCGGCTTTCTTGGAAACCTTTGTGGATATCACAGAGCAGCAGAAAGCTGAAGATGCTCTTCGCCAGGAACGGGATCTTTTTGCGGCAGGACCGGTGATCACCATTTCCTGGTCCCCTGAAAATCATTGGCCCGTGACATTTGTATCTAAAAATGTCGCCCAGATCCTGGGCTACACGCCGGAGCAGATGATGGACGGTTCTTTTAGATATTTGGAATTGATACACCCTGATGACCTGAAGCAGGTGCTCACTGAGATTGACGGATATATTGAAGACGGCTCATTACATTTTGAGCAGACTTACAGGCTTTGTACCCGGAACGGCGACTATCGGTGGTTTTATGACTTTACCCGCCTGCTGCGCGACCATACCGGAAGTGTTGTTCAGGTTCATAGTTATATGTTTGACCAGACCGATTATGTAAATGCACAGATGCAGATTTCCAAAGAGCGTGAACGTCTGGCCAACGTTATTCGGGGAACGGATGTCGGAACATGGGAATGGAATGTTCAGACCGGAGAAACAGTATTTAACGAACGATGGGCCCGGATCTGCGGTTATAGTCTTGAGGAGCTGTCGCCTGTTTCCATCGACACCTGGATACATTTTGCGCATCCGGATGATTTAAAAAAGTCAGAAATTTTTTTAGAGCGCCATTTTTCAGGAGAATTGGAATTTTACGATGCTGAATGCAGGATGAAGCATAAGAACGGATACTGGGTCTGGGTGCAGGATAAAGGCCGGGTGATTTCTCGAACCCATGATGGTAAGCCATTGATGATGTTTGGTACCCATACGGATATCACCGAGCGCAAACAGGCCCAGGAAAAGCTGCAGCAGTCTTTAATGGAAACGGAACAGGCCAACACGGCGCTTAAAAAAGCCAGAAACAAATTAATGACCGTTAATGAACATCTGAAAAATCAGACTGCCCTGGCAACACAGATGGCGGCCAAGGCTGAGATGGCAACCCGGGCAAAAAGTGAGTTTCTGGCCAATATGAGCCATGAAATCCGGACGCCCATGAATGGTATCATTGGTATGACAGGCCTGCTGCTGGATACGAATCTCTCCGATGAACAACACCTTTTCACCAGCAATATCAAGGCAAGCGCTGACGCTCTTTTGACCTTGATTAACGATATTCTGGATTTTTCAAAAATTGAGGCCGGTAAACTGGATATGGAAATTTTGGCTTTTGAATTGTCATCCTTTCTGGATGATTTTGCCCAAATGATGGCCCTCAAAGCCCATGAAAAAGATCTGGAGTTGATCTGTGTGGCATCTCCCGAAGTACCGGGACTGCTTCAGGGAGATCCGGGTCGTCTTCGTCAAATCCTGACCAATCTGACCGATAATGCCATTAAATTTACTAAGACCGGTGAGGTGGTGATTGAGGCCCACCTTAAGCACGAAACTAAAGAAGAAGTCCTCATCTATTTTTTCGTAAAGGACACCGGCGTGGGTATACCCGCCGACAAACAGGATCATCTATTTGAACAGTTTACCCAGGTGGATACATCCATTACACGCAAGTACGGCGGCACAGGGCTGGGACTTGCCATATCTAAAAAACTGGCACAACTGATGGGTGGAAATATCGGCGTTATCTCTCCGGTTCCCGAAATCAGCCAAAGAGAAAATACCGGATTTGAAAGTCACCCATCAGACAGCCTCCATTCAGGTAGCCTGTTCTGGTTTACGGCCCAATTTAAAAAACAGCGGGTATCTGAAACCGGCCATCATCAGAAAATCATGCCGAACCGACTGAAAAATGTCCGTATTTTAATCGTTGATGATAACCGAACCAACCGGGAAATATTAGTGAGACAATTGACCGGCATGGGTGCAGACGTGTCTGAAACGGCAGATGGTAAGACCGCTCTGGAAAAATTACAGAGCGCGGCACAGGAAAATATGTTTTATGACCTTGCGATATTGGATATGCAGATGCCCGGTATGACCGGGGCCGAGCTTGGTCAGATCATCAAAAATGAGCCATTTGGGGCAGACGTTAAACTGGTGATGATGCTGAACATAGGCCGGCGTAAAGATGTGCATTATTTTGAATCCGTTGATTGTTCAGCATATCTTACCAAACCGGTGCGTCACTCGGAACTTGCCGACACTCTGGTGACCGTTCTGTCAGGTAAATCGAACGGCAAGAAAAAAAATAGCCGGATCCCGCATTTGGTCGGTGAAATCAAGCAGCCCCATGTGAGGATCCTCCTGGCAGACGACAATATCACAAACCAAATCGTTGCAAAGGGGATTCTGGAAAAATTCGGTTATTATGTGGATGCCGTGGCGAACGGTATCGAAGCGGTCCGTTCCCTTGAAAAAATTCCATATGATCTGGTGTTGATGGATTTGCAGATGCCGGAACTGGACGGACTCGAAGCCACCCGGATGATCCGCAATGCGACCTCCAAGGTTATTCACCCGAATATCCCGGTGATCGCCATGACGGCCAATGCCATGGCCGGCGACCGGGAAAAATGCCTGAATGCAGGCATGAATGATTATATCAGCAAACCGGTTGATCCGATTATCCTGGCTGAAAAAATTGAAAAGTGGATCAATCGCATCCAGTCTCGGAACCAGGAACAGCCAACCGTGGATCAGAAAAAAGATGCGAAGCATGAGCCGGGTACCTTCAATCCAGAGGAATTGATGGCCACTCTCATGGAAGACAGACAGCTCATTGTCTCCGCCATCAATTCCTTCCTTGCTGAGATGCCGGAGCAAATTCATATGCTTAGAGAATTGATCAAACAGGGCCAGGCGCAACAAGGCGGTGCCCAGGCCCATAAAATAAAGGGTGCATCCGGTTATGTGGCCGCAGGCGCTTTTCAGAAAATCGCTTTGAAAATGGAACAGGCCGGTAAGGCCGGTGACCTTAGGGGTCTTGAACAGCTTTTACCGGAAATCGTAGAGCAGTTTTCCAGACTTAAGAGCGATCTGGAAGAATATTTGTCCAGTCTTACGGCATTAAATTATTAATATGAATTAAATCATCAGGTGGAACAATGAATGATAAAAAAGAGTTTCCCGGTCGGTACGATATTTTATTGGCTGAGGATGATAAAATAAATCAGGTTGTTGTTACAGGGGTTATTAAAAAGTTGAATTTAGGCCGAGTTGAAATTGTGGAAAACGGCAAAGAGGCTGTAAAGATGTTTTGTTCACATCGATTTGACCTTATTTTAATGGATGGGGAGATGCCGGAAATGAACGGTATTGATGCCACCCTTAAGATTAGAGCTATTGAAAAGGATAAAGATCTATTACGAACACCGATTATCGCCCTGACGGCCCATGCCACGGAGGAGGACAGGGCGGTTTTTATAAAGAGCGGTATGGATGAATTTTTGAAAAAACCACTGAGTCCGGAAGCGTTAACCAAGGCGGTTCAGAACGTTGTCCGGAAAAGGTTTACCCATGCAATATCCGGTGAGGAAATTGAAGAAAAAACCGGAGATGGCCCAAATTTAGAAGGTCACATAGACCTGCAGGAACTAAAACGGATCATGAGAGGCAAGAAATCTCTTTTAGAAAAATGTTTTCAGGTCTTTGAATCGACCTATCCAACCCTTATTGCAAAAATTACTGCTTGTATTGAAAAAAATGAATATGATGAATTAAAAAATAATGCACATCGTCTGAAGGGTATGCTGAAATATTTGGCAGCGCACAATGCCGCCACGCTTGCAGGGCAACTCGAATCCATGGGCGTTTCCGGAAACACTGCTACAAGCGCAGATATCACTGTTCAAACATTAAATGATGAGTGTCTTAAAATTACAGATTGTATCAAGCAGGTCTTGGAGGGGGATTTTTCCTGATGGCCCTAACACACCGTAGCATAAAAAAGGCCGATCCCACCCCATTGGGTGGATCGGCCTTTTCTCTAATCGAGTTTGCTTAATTTCGGTTCAATATGTCGATCTAATTTTAAGCAGCATCTTTTCCCAGAGTTATACCAACTTCAAGAGCCTTCTTGTTCAAGTCAAAGAAAGCTGGGGGCATGGCATCCTGGATAACACTTATAGCTGATTCGGGTTTACAAATGCCTGTCATACCGATCAGAGCCCCAACTACACAGACACTGTAAACAATCGGTTTTCCGATTTCTTTAACAACTGTGTCATACATGGGCAACTCTACGACCTTGGCATTCACAGTGGTAGGTTTAACATACCTTGGGTCAATTATCATGAGGCCACCTGGTTTAATAACGGAGGCATATTTATCATAGCCTTCCTGCATCAGAGCGACAAAAACGTCAGCCGCTTCAACCTTGGGGTAATAAATATTGCCTTCTGAAATTAAAATGTCGGCACGGGTAGCGCCGCCACGGGCAGCAGCTCCGTAGCTCTGGGACTGAATAGCATTTTTGCCCTCAAAGATTGTAGCTGCTCTGGCAAGGATAATGGCTGTAGTGATGACCCCTTGTCCGCCAGAAGCTGTAAAAACAATTCCTGTTGATTCCATTATGCCTATCCTTTCTTCATTACCTTGTCAATGACGTTTTCTTGGTAAACTTCGCAGTATTCGGGTACTTGTTCATCAACAAAAATGCCGCGTTGAATCAGATCCGGATTATCTGCCAGTTTTTTGGAGCCCATGGGTACGGTATTATCCTTGTACCATTCCATCATCTGAGGCGCCTCACCAGCCTTGTTTTTTCTTCCGAACTGGGTGGGGCACATGGACAGAATTTCAACCACTGAAAAACCTTTGTGTTCAATGGCTTTTCTGATTGTATTCTGGGCTTCTTTGGCATGGTAAACGGTAGTTCTTGCCACAAAAGTGGCACCTGCGCCCTTAGCCAGGTCGACCAGATCAAAGGCACGATCAGGAACACCATAAGGGGCTGTACTTGCTTTTACACCTACACCGGACATGGGTGAATACTGTCCGCCGGTCATGCCGTAGATCCGGTTGTTCATGACGATGGCCGTAATATCGATATTTCTTCTGCAGGCATGGATAAAGTGGTTGCCGCCGATGGCCGTGGAGTCACCGTCGCCAAAGGGGACAATGACTTTCAGGTTGGGGTTGGCAAGCTTAACGCCTGTGGCAGTGGGAAGGGCTCTTCCGTGCATGGTATGCGCTGTGTTGAAATCCAGATACCCGGATATTCTCGAAGAACAGCCGATACCGGAGATCACTGAAACATCGTTGTTGTCTAATTCCAGATCACCGATCGCCCTGAGCAGTGCGCCCATGACAGTGCCGTGTCCACAGCCGGGACACCACATCTGGGGGAAAAATTGAGTCCGCAAATATTTCTTGATATCAAATTGTGTATCGCTCATGCTATACCCCCTTTCCGGTGATCATTTTCAATGCAGCTTTAATGTCAGCCGGCTTGATGATTTGGTTGTCAACCCGGTTAGAGAAGAAAACCTTTTCAGGCTGAGTCACAACACGTTTTACCTCGTTGACAATCTGACCCATATTCATTTCAGCCACGATCACGGCTTTGGCATTAGCACATTTTTCCCTGACAATGTCATCTGCAAAGGGCCAGACGGTCTGAAGTTCTAAAACGCCGACCTTAATTCCTAACTGATTCCGATAGTCTTCGGCAGCCTGGATGGCGGATCTGGTTGTCGTGCCATAGGCAACGATGACATAGTCGGCATCATCCATGTAGTATTCTTTGTACCTGGCAAGCTCGTTGGCTTTGCTATCGATTTTGTCTACCAGGTGGTGGATCAGGGCGTCGACATTTGCAGGACTGACGTCGGGAAATCCCAAAAGGTTATGATGAAGGCCGGTCACGTGGAAACGATGGCCTGCACCGAAATCGGACATGGGACGCTGGCCATTTTCATCGGTACGATAGGGATAGTATTGTTCACCTACGGGAATCGTGGTTCTGATTCTATCTATAACTTCGATTTCGCCGGGTTCAGGAATGACCACTTTTTCTCTCAGGTGCTGGGTGGCCTCATCAAACATAAGAATAACAGGCGTCCTGTATTGTTCAGCGAGATTAAACGCTTCAACCGTAATTTTAAATACATCCTGGAGGTTGGAAGCTGTCATGGCAATAATGCTATGGTCGCCATGGGAGCCCCATCTGGCCTGCATCGTGTCACCCTGGGCTACATGGGTGGGGTTACCTGTGGATGGCCCGCCCCTCTGGATATTTGCGACGACACAGGGGGTTTCAGTCATACAGGCGTATCCGATACCTTCCTGCTTCAAAGAAAATCCCGGGCCGGAGGTTGCGGTCATGACCTTCTTTCCGGCAAGGGCTGCACCAATAATGCAGGCCATGGAAGCAATTTCGTCTTCCATCTGGATAAATTTGCCACCTCTTTTGGGAAGTGCAGCAGCTAAACCTTCTGCAACTTCTGAAGACGGAGTGATAGGATAACCTGCAAAAAAGTCACACCCAGCATAAAGGGCGCCTTCAATGCAAGCATCGCTTCCTGGAATAAATTGGATATTTTGAGTCATTATTTATTCCCCTTCTTTTTCAATTTGGATTTCAATTGCCAGATCAGGGCACCGAATTTCGCAAAGCTTGCATGCAATGCAGTCGTCGGGGCGGGCTGCCACAGCTTTTTCACTGCTGTCCAGTTCCAGAACCTGTTTGGGGCAGAAGTGAACGCAAATGCCGCACCCCTTGCACCAGTCTCTGTTAATAACGTGTGTGACGGATTTTCCTTTTGCCATAATTTCCTCATCCTCGGTTTCTAACCGGATTAAAATTGGGCATCTAGTTAATATCTATAGTCGTGCTTGTCAAACTTCTCCATTGTCAACCATGGTTTATTAAAAATCTATCATGCTCTACCAAAAAAAAAATCTATTTACAACTTTTTTTATCGTTTTTTTTAATCAGGTCCTAATAACGTTTGGTTTGTTATTTTTTGATTCTTGTCACTTGTCTTTTGATGGTTACCTTTTTTTTATTATGGCAGAGCAAAAAAAAGATATGGTCAGTGTTATTATTCCCGCATTCAACCGGGCGTGGACCCTTAAAAGGGCTATTGATTCAGCCCTTGCCCAAGACTACCGGCACAGGGAAATCATTGTGGTGGATGACGGCTCAACAGACCTAACCCAGGAACTGCTGGCAGGGTATGGAGATAAAATCCGGGTCCTGGTCCAGGAAAATAAAGGGGTGAGTGCAGCCCGGAACCTTGGGATCCAAGAAAGCCAAGGCAATTTTATTGCCCTGCTGGATTCTGATGATGCCTGGGAAAAGAAGAAACTTTCCTGCCAGGTGGCCTTTTTTCAATCCAATCCCGGGGCAATGATTTGCCAGACCGAAGAAATTTGGATCAGAAAGGGTAAACGGGTTAATCCCAAAAAAAAACATAAAAAGCCGTCGGGCATGATTTTTGAGCCTTCTTTAAAGCTCTGCCTGGTCAGCCCTTCGGCTGTGATGATCAGAAAACAACTCTTTGATCAAAAAGGGATGTTTAACGAGGCACTTCCGGTATGCGAGGATTATGACTTGTGGTTGCGTATTTCCCATGACACGCCCGTGTATCTGATTGACGCCCCCTTAACGGTTAAAACCGGGGGGCATGGGGACCAGCTGTCCGCCGCTCACTCCCAGGATAAATACCGGATTCAATCCATCTTGAATTTGATTGAGTCTAATGTTCTTTCTTTGGATCAGGAACAGGCCGCTCTAAACGTATTTAAAGAAAAGTGCCGGATTTTTGCCAATGGGTGCATGAAACGGGGCAGGGAAAAAGAAGGCGCCCATTACCTGATGCTTGCCGGCGGCAAGGGGAGGGCGGTGACGGCTCGGGGTTGACATTCTGTAACAGCCTGTTGAGGGCGATTAACCGTTTTATAAACTGAAAATTGATTTTAACAATTGAACATGGCATTTTAAATATATTTAAAATTTGATCATCGAGTAAAAATAATCAGGTGCAAGGAGAAGTGCAGGATGAAATTTCAAAGAATAGTAGATGATATTTATCGCCTTGGGGTTAACATTGAAGACGAGAATTACCTTTTTGAGGGAATCTGGCCCATTCCCCATGGCATTTCAATAAACTCGTATCTGATCAAGGGTGAAAAGAACGTGCTCATTGATCTGACCCAGGACATCATGGACTTTCCCAAGGCCATTACCGGACAGATGGAAGAGGTCAACCTGGCTGTGGAGGACATTGATATCATCGTGGTAAACCACATGGAGCCGGATCACGCCGGTTGGCTTCGGGAATTTTGTAAAAAAAATACCAAGGGCGTGATTTACTGTACCAAAAAAGCCGTTCCCCTGCTTGAAGCCTTTGGCGAGGTGCCGGCGGACCGGGCCGTGGCCATCACGGACGGGATGACCCTGGAAGTAGGGGACTACGAACTTCAGTTTTTTGAAACGCCCAACATCCATTGGCCCGAAACCATGATGACCTATGAGACAAAACGGAAAATTCTGTTTGCTTGCGATGCCTTTGGTTCCTACGGCAAAGTAGAGGACGACACCATTTTTGACGACCAGCTCTCCGAGGAAAAACATGCTTTTTTGGAAAATGAGGCGTTGCGCTATTACGCCAATATCGTTTCGGCATTTTCCGGCTTTGTACTCAAGGGACTGACCAAACTGTCCGGACTGGATATAAAGATCATCTGCCCCTCCCACGGAATTATCTGGCGGGAGAACCCCGGCGTGATCATCGATCATTACAAACGCTATGCAGAGTACAGCAAGGGGCCGGCAGAACGGGAGATTACCCTGGTCTGGTCCAGCATGTACGGCAGTACAAAATCCATGCTGAACCTTGTGGTTGAGACCATAAGAAAACACAAGATTCCGGTGCATGTTTACCAGGCCCCGGGTGATGACATCGGCTATATCCTGGCCAACGCCTGGAAGTCCGCCGGGCTTATTTTCGGCATGCCCACTTACGAGTACAAGGTCTTTCCGCCCATGTCCCATGTGATTGAGGAACTGCTTGTCAAAAAGGTGACCAACAAAAAGGTTTTCAGGTACGGTTCCTATGGATGGGTTGGAGGGGCACAGCGGGATTTTGAATCCAAAATTGAAAAGTCCGGCTGGGATCTGCTCGGTTTTTACGAATGGCAGGGAGCCCCCACCAGCGAGGATGAGCAGGCCCTGGTTCAGGAAATCGACACCTTTTGTCAGGAACTGATTAAGTTTACTGAGTAAGAATAGTCAATAGGCTGTTAATATAACTTATTGAATTACTCTTGTATTTTGTTGTGGGTTGATTCTGGGTGTTAATAGACCAGATCAGCCCACGTCTGTTTATAATGAGGGTATGTCGTTAAAAAATTTGGCCAGTGCGGCCAAGGACCCTTGCAGATCGGCAAGTTTAAAAACCTCCAGACAGACGGTTCCCGTGTAGTCTTTCAACGTGTCCATAACTTTCCTGAATTCGGCTGGTGCTGTTTTGTTAAGGTCAATGTGGTCTTGGGGCGGTTCAAGGCGCGTATTCACACCGTGGAGATGGATCAGATTGATTTTTGGGCCGAACAGTTCAAAGGTGCGGGTTATGTCATACCTGTATTTGATATGGTGGCCAAGGTCGGCACAGACGGACAGGCCAAATTCGTTCACCAGATCTTTGAAAAGATCCGGGGGATACCAAAGGGTTTCCACGCCAATCGTTGCTGGATCTTCCAGGGCCGGCATCAGCAATTCAAGCCCCTGTCGTGCATTGTTTTGCCAGGCCTCAATACCATCCTGTGACGGCATGGGCTTATCCATTTCCAGATGAAGGGTGAAGCTTGTGACAGGCGCAATGGAAAATCGTTCAATCACCCGTTTCAGGGTGTCTGCAGCTTCCTGGCGAAGGCGCAGGTCCGGTGCGCTTAAACTGATATCCGTGGGCAGGTGGACATTATAGGTCAGGTCCAGATCCCGGGATAGTTTTGCCAGTTCTCTCACATCGTTGCGGGGCGGCATCACCGCTTCGGGTTTACTTTCAAATACCAGAAGTTCAATTTCGTCAAAAAAAGCGCCGATTTTTTGGACATTGGGGATAATGTGATCCGGATAGATAAAGGAGGTCGTGCCCAGTCTGAAGGGTCTTTTCATCATTTAAAACAGCCCCCAGGCCAAAAGACAGCCCAATGCCACGGAAACAAGGGCCGACAGCATCATTAACTCACAGGCCTTTTCAATGTGAGCAGGTCTGGGGTCATTGAACGCACCGCCGATATAGGGTTTTTCCACCAACTTGCCGTGGTAGATATTGGGACCGCCGAACCGGACGCCCAGCGCCCCTGCAAAGGTGGCCTCGGGGAATCCGGCGTTGGGGCTTTTGTGATTGCGGCCCTGGGTAAGTGCTGTGAAAAACGCCCGTTTGCCCCGGGAAAGGGAAAGCATCGCTGCTGCCGTCGCAATCATGGCAATGGAGATCCGGGCCGGAATGTAGTTGGCCGCATCATCAATGCGGGCTGCCGCTCTGCCGAACAGGATATAGGTGTCGTTTTTATACCCCACCATGGAATCCAGGGTGTTGATCATCTTATACATCATGGCGCCGGGGGCACCGAGAATTAGGGCAAAACATAAAGGCGACAGAAATCCGTCCACGAAATTTTCCGCCACAGTTTCACAGGCCGCCCGGGTGATGCCCGCCTCATCCAGGTCTTTGGTTTGGCGTCCCACAATATACCCCACCTTGATTCTGGCCTGGGCCAGATCACCCCCGGCCAGGGGCTTAAATACGTCCATGGCGGCCTTGTACAGGCTTCTATTGGAAAAACTGTAAAAAACAAGTATGGCTTGGATAATGGCGGCCGCAACCGGATGAATTCGACCGGCTATAAAAACAACAGCCCAGGTCAGGCCAAAGGCTGTGGCAATCAGGCAAAGTGCAAAGAGAAGTCCTGCCCGGAATGGGTTTTCAATCCATTTTCGAAATTCAGGTTCAAAAAAAGAGATGGCCCGGCCCATCCAGATAATGGGGTGGGGCAGGCATTTCGGATCTCCGGCCAGAACATCCACGATAAAGGCGGCAGCTATAATTTGCCAGGTTACATCAAAAAGCATGGTTAACTCTGTTCCCGGGCCAGGGCTGTTTTGATGCTTTGGGCCAGGGCCAGGTTGATTTCACGTGTTTTCAGGGAAAATCGGACAAACCGATTGGACAGCCCTTTAAAATTGGCGCAGTCCCGGATCAGAAATCCGTCATCTCCCACCCGGCGGCACAGCTCTGGGGCTAAGATTCGGTCCAACCGGGCCAACACAAAATAAACCGGTGTATCAAAAAGCCGGATGCCGTCTGTTTCATCCAGGGCATGGACAAAAGCCCGGCGTTCTTTAACAATAAATTCCCGGGTCTGCCGGTAAAAGGGCAAAATGTCCTCCGGATGATCGTAAACATTTTTGATTACGGCCTGGGCCAGGGCATTGACGCTCCAGGGCTGGTAATGGACCATAATTTTCCGGATCAAGGCTTTGGCCCCGCTTAAAAAACCTGTGCGCAGCCCCGGAATCCTGAATATTTTGGACATAGAGGAGAGTACCACAAGGTTGGGCAGGTGTGTCTGCGTTACAAGGGAAAGGTCTTCTGCATCCGGTACAAAGGGCAGGTAGGATTCATCCACCACAAAACAGGTATTTGTGTGGCGTTGAATCAGTGTTTCCAGATTCTGTTTGTCAATCAGGGCGCCTGTGGGATTGTTCGGGTTGCAGATAAACACCAGGTCTGCCTGTTCGGCGCTAGCAGATAACTGATCCAGATTCGGAACAAAATTATTTTCGGCAAGGGTCAAACAATGACAAGTTTTTACATGATGGGCTGCACAGGCATCTTCATAGTCGGCGTAGGCCGGACCCAGGATCAGGGCCCTTTTTGCCCCAAGGGCCAGGGGCAGGGTATAGATGAAAAAGGTGGTGCCGTTGCCTGCAATCACACAGCCGGGATCAATGCCGTGATAGTCTGCAAATCCCTTTGACATACCGGCGGCATCCGGTTCGGGAAGGGCATGAATCAGATGGATGTTTTCCCGGATAAAGGCGTGGATGCGTTTCGGCGGCCCCAGGGGATTGAGGTTGGAACTCATGTCAATGATATCTTCAAGCCCGCATCCTATACGGTCTGCAAGTTGCTGCTTATTTCCGCCGTGGCCCTGAATCATTTATTCCTCTTAAAATTTTCCGCCTGCTCAAAGATCTCTTTATACACCTCATCCCGATCCACCGGCGGATAGCCATGCTCCGCCAGCAAAATAATGAGATCCACCTTAAGCTCTGCCTTGATATCATCGCGTTGGCTCCAGTCGGTATATTTGGCCTTGTCATCAACAATGACCTTTACCTTTTGGGCAAGCGTGATGAGCTGATCCTCCGGGTATCCAAAATCGTATTTGATGGTGAGGGCTTTCAGGATGTCATAGAAGGCTTTTTCTTCAAAATCAATGCCTATATCGGCGAATGATTCCCGCTTGAGCAAAAAGCCGTCGGGAATGAGCTTCATGATGGCCTTGTTGCTCTCGTAGAGGTCTGCCGATGAGTAGGCCACCAGCTGCCGGATAACCGACTCGATTTCACCGGGCGTGATGTCGTTCGCTGCATACTGACGGGTTAAGAAATCCCGCAGATCATCCTTGATCAACACCTCTTCCGGCTGCCGATCGATGGTTTCCCCGAGCACATGAGGATATCCGGCTTGGGTGAGAAGTTCGATGATGGCGGCTTCGAGTTGGGATTCGGTAAATTTCATTAATTACCTATAAAATTTCGTCATCATCATCTTCCATAGCGCTACTTCTAAATTGAAGTAATGCTTCACGATATGCCTTGAGATCATTTTTAAATAATAACTCACTTGCTGGAACAACCAATTTTTCTGTGCTGTTGAATGGAAGCTCATATCCCTCATACTGCTCATCCCAAAAATCATTGAAATCAGGATAATCTTCGTAGTGGATTCGAGTTGCAATCTCAGGATCATTCGATTCTTTGTGCTTTTTTAAAATAAATCCTGATAATCCATCTACAAATTGAACAATCATGTGGAGTTCATCCATTTTAACGGGGCATTCGTAATAACCATCATTGCCATGAGATGCTGCTCCATAACTATTCCTTAACTCGCCAATATGATGAACTATCGATGAAGTCATTTTTTCAAGATGATCAGCAACATCTTTATCATAACTCATTGGGAGGCTTTCTCGTAATGTTTTAAAAAGAGGGTTTAACTTTAGGGGTAAACTTGCATCCCCATTGCGATCTTTTAGTATCGTCTTAAAAACACTTTCTAAAAAATCCTTCGATGTGTCTAAAACAAGTTCAGGATCTGTGCTCGTCAATGCTAGTTGGATACGGTCTTTTTGTTCATTTAGATGAGTTGCACTTTCAGATAAAAGGAGAGCTTCGGTACTGGATTGAAGTAATGTAATCTCATCAGACATTTACTCTTAGTTCTCCCGATATAAGTTTTGGTAAAAGTGTATCGCGTAGTGATGAAAGAGTCTTGTTTTTAACTATATTCTCAGAAATCCGTGTATAAATCGGATTAACTATATCCGTATAAGCACTTATTGAATTTAATCGGGGCACTAATATTTTGAATGGTTTAAATACTTTTTTACTGATCTCCGCAAAAGTACTGCCGCTTGAGGCTTGCTGAATATCATCCATAATTGAGTTCGCCCATTGCAAAATATACTCAGAAGGAATGTGCCCATTACATTTCATAGCAATAAAGCCTTGGTTAATTGCAGTTTCTATTTGTGTGATTGCAAGGTAACCGACAGGTGCGCGTGACGACATTAAGACCGTACCTTTAGGCAAAAGACCAGAGTTTATCTTTTTAAGACCTTCTTCAGTTAAATAACGGCTACTTGATAGCAATACCTTGTCTTGAAGTGATGAAAAATCTTTAGGGGTTACCCATGGGTAAACACCATCTTCCCAAAAATTTGGATTTTTAGTGCTCGGGGTTCCTCCACCGACAATTGTGCTTTGTTCGCCTATAGTGCTAACCTCCCACCCTTTCGGAATCCACCCCATTTCTTTCGTGAATTTAAACGCTGGGGGAAACTGCTTGGCAACGTCACGATTGGCAGTCCCATCGGCAAGGGCTTTGCGGCGGGTTTCAGCACGGGCGAAAAACGCTTCTGGGATTGGGTTTCCGGCGGCGAGGGCATTGTCGATCACCGGGTCGAAGTCTACAAACCAGCTTTTGAAGAGGGCTTGTGCCATGCCTTCCAGGGTGGCGTTCATCTGGCGGTTTAGCTCTATTTTTTTGTCTAATGATCCCAGGATATGGGCGATTGATTTTTGTTCTGGGAAAGGTGGAATCCGAACAGGAATAAGATATATATGATTTCTATTGAGTGATGGTTGAGCACTACCAGACTTGTAATACGAAAAATCAATGGTTTTCAGAAAATAAAATATAAAAAGCTCATCATTCCCCAAAAAATCTGTAACATAAAGCGCTGTATTATGAGGCCAATAGTTACTTTTACAAAAATGAACCTTTCCAAATGATGCACCACTTGGACCTAAAACTATACCTGGCCCTTTTGTTTTAGAAATGTTGTGGTATCCATTTTGACCAGCAGATCCCATTACAGGAATCTTCCCGGGTTTTCTTGCTTTTTCTGTTAAATCATGTCCTCTCTGGAGCTTAATTACTTCACCAAGGGACACATCTTTCCACTCATTTACCATAGCCGAGCACCTCCAAATTCTTCCGAATCACCTCATCCAGCGTTGGCGATTCTTCTATTTGTGGGCAAAACGTCATCTGATTGTTTGTTGATGAAATCGTTGTTTATTCATCCGTTATGACTTCCCATTGACCGAATTTTCTCCCACCGATTCGTTTGATTCTGTTTTGCTCTCGAAGTGCCGATATCTGCTTGTTAACGGCGCGTTCAGAAATATTGAGCCTCTCGGCAAGCGCTCTTACCGTAATGGAAGGATCTTCTATCATGAAGTTTAATATTTTTTGGCGCGTCTTTCCTGAACTTTTTTCCTGAACCTCTTTCCTGAACTTCTTTTCTGTACCTTTTTCACTCACTTCCCTCTCCAATGCCAGAGCTTCAGGTGATATTGGAAACACGGCACGGACAAAATAATTGGAAAAAGTAAAAGATTCACGGGGGTACGCCTTCAAAATACGCGGCATACCGGAACCTAAAAATTCCACCATTCCTAAATCCTTGAATACACGCATGATGGCTTTATTCCGCGGCATGGAATAACCGGAAAAGAAGTATTCCTGCTCTTGCCCCGGATGTATGGACCCGGCAGAGGTGATTTCCAACCTATCCGTGAAAATTTCAAATTTGGGAACAAGCTCAGTGGCATAGTCGTTGTGAATGATCGCATTAATAACCGCCTCACGGAGTGCGACGGTATCCCAGTATGGGCGGTTGATCCGCTCTCTGGATGTAATTTTGTTGATCACCCGATTCTCAACCGCCTCCAGCCGATCCAAAATCATCTTGCACGTTTTCACCAGACAACAGAATCCGTAATCTTTGCTCTCCAGAAGATCAACGCGATCGGTGCCGGCATACTTTGCCACCTGTACGGAATTTCCGTTCTGGTCGGCCAGCAAATAAGCGGTATAATTGTAGGCTCCATCTCCAGTCAGCAGCTCCAGATTGGCGGCAAATTTATCGTTGAGGGTCAGCCCTGCTTCCTGATAATAAATCTTGAGCTGTTCGAAGCTCAAATCCTGCCGAATTGATCGAATACGTGAAAGAGAACTCCGGGTGCGTTGAGAAAACAGATCCTCAATCATGCGGGTCGGCATGGGTTCACTGGCACTGCCGATGCGGATAAAACACCCCTTTTCCGACATGCCGTATTTACGCAGGTGATAGGGCTTTTCCGGGCCGCTGGCCACAATGATTTTGATCAGGTCTTTGCCGTCCCGGTTTTCGTGAATGACATCAAACAGACCGAGTGCCGAAGGGAGAATGTTGTGTTTCAATCGGTCTTTGATGGCAAGTTGAACCTTGTCCACGTCGGAAATGCCGTAGGGGCTTCCATCGTCCTTCATTCCGATATAAATAATCCCGCCATCCGGATAGTTCAGGAAAGCAACAACCTCTTTTTCCATGGAATCGGTAAGTTGCTGCTTGTATTCGATTCGATTGGATTCAGCCATGATTTTTTCCATAACCCAACACCTCCAGATTCTCCCGAATCACCGCATCCAGCTTTGTCGATTCTTCCATCTGTGCGTAAAGCGTTTGGCTCATTTCGGTCATTTTGGTTTCAAAGGAGATGCCGTCATCTTCCAGGGGCGGTGCGCCGACATAGCGTCCGGGGGTGAGCACATAATCATTTTTTCGAATCTCTTCCAGGGTGGCGGATTTGCAATATCCGGCCTGGTCTTCGTAACCTGGGAGCGCGGGCGTCCCGCCTGCATTGGCGGGCGGGACGCCATGAGTGATAGGTCTTGGCAATGGCTTCAATATCTTCATAGGTGAGCTCTTTTTGCTTCCGGCTGATCATCTCGCCGATTTTCCGGGCATCAATGAAGAGCGTCTCCCCCTCATGGTTGCGGAACCCCGCTCGCTGTCGGCTTTTTTGGATTTAGTGAGAAACCATAGACAAACGGGAATCTGGGTGGTGTAGAAAAGCTGGTCCGGAAGGGCCACCATGCAATCCACCAGGTCATTTTCCACCAGTTTTTGACGGATCAATCCTTCGCTTTTGGTGTTGCTGGACATGGACCCATTGGCCAGAACAAAGCCTGCCATACCGCGATCCGACAGCTTGGAGACCATGTGGAGAATCCAGGCGTAGTTGGCATTGCCCACGGGCGGGGTTTCATACCCATCCCACCTGGAGTCGTCGGTGAGCTCGTTGGCTGCCCGCCATTTCTTCATGTTAAAGGGCGGATTGGCCATGATGTAGTCCGCCTTTAAATCAGGATGCTGATCCTTGAAAAAGGTGTCGGCAGGGACTTCCCCTAAATTTGCCGAGATGCCGCGTACCGCCAGGTTCATCTTGGTCAGCTTGTAGGTGGTGGTGGTGTATTCCTGCCCGTAGACCGAGATGTTTTTGGTGTTGCCGTGGTGGCTCTTCACAAACTTGAGGGACTGGACAAACATTCCCCCGGAACCGCAGCAGGGATCGTAGATTTTGCCTTTGTAGGGCTCAATCATTTCTGCAATGAGATTGACCACACACTTTGGGGTGTAGAACTCGCCCCCCAATTTGCCTTCGGAGGCGGCAAACTTGCCTAAGAAATACTCATAGACCCGCCCCACCACGTCCTCTTGTTTATCCTGCACCGTGTCGATGTTGTTGATGGCATCAATGAGGGCGGAAAGCTTGCTGCCATCCAGGCCCAGGCGGGAGAAGTAATTGTCCGGCAGCGCCCCTTTGAAAGACGCGTTGCTTTTCTCCACCGCTGCCAGGGCGGAATCAATCTTGATGGCGATGTCCTGCTTGGCGTGCTGTTGGATATAACGCCAGCGGGAGGTCTCGGGCAGATAAAAGACGTTCTTCATAGTGTAGAACTCCACCATATCGGTGTATTTTTCCTGGCCTTCTGCCATGAGATCCGCCCGACGCTCCTCAAATTTATCGGAAACGAACTTGAGGAAAATCAAACTCAGGACAACGTGCTTGTATTCGGAAGATTCGACGCTTCCCCGCAAGCGGTTTGCCGAATCCCACAGGGACTCTTCAAAGTTTTTATTATTTTTCGGCGCTGTTTTTTTCTTGGCCATTTTGATCCTTAAATATTCATGCCGGCAACCATAAACAGCCAGGCTTCCATCAATTCGGTCATGGCACCAAGCATGTCCCCTGTGATGCAGTTCATTTTTTGTTTGTAAAATTTTAAAATCGCAACACAGCCCAAGGCAAAGCCTGAAATCAATAAGAGGCCCTTATATCCCAAAAACAGCGAAAATCCTAACGGGATCAGGCACAGATAAAAATCTTTTGAATTAAGCGGCCGGTCAAACAGATCCTTGCCCGTGCCTTTGCCTTTTCTGCCGTAATTAAGATGTTTTATGCCGAATATCATGGCGGCTCTGGAAAAAGAGGGCACCAGGAAAAATATAGCCATGGCCTGAACCGGAGAACAATTGATTTTAATCGACCAGATCCCGGCAAGTTTTGTCGCCAGACCTAAAACAACGGCAACCAGTCCCATCATGCCCGTTCTGGAGTCTTTCATGATTTCAAGGGCCCGCTCCCGGCCCTGGTGGCTGAATATACCGTCCGCGGTATCCCCAAGTCCGTCCAGGTGAAAGGCCCCGGTCACGGCCACCAGGAAAATGAGATCAACAAGGGCTGCGGCAGGTGCCGGCCAGACCATGGATGCCAGAAAGTCGGTTATCACCAGAAGGGCGCCGATGATCAGCCCCACCACGGGGAAAAAGCGGATCATGCCCACAGGAGAATATACCGGGTTTTTTCCCGTGGGCAGAATGGTGATAAAGGCCATGCAGGCTCGTAAGTCTGCAAAAAAGCCGGGGTTATCCGTCCGGGTCATTGAAGTTCGCCGTTTCCGAAAACTTGGCCTGGTTGGATTTGGTTCGGTTTGATCCGGACCGGGATACCGGCCATACTCACAACAACCTCGTCAACGGCCCGGGCCACCCGCTGGTTGACAAGTCCTGCCATGTCCCTGAATTGCCGTGCAAGGCTGTTTTCAGGAACGATTCCATAGCCCACTTCATTGGAAACCAGGATAACAGGGCAGGTTGAGCGGTTTAAAGCGCCGATAAGCAGGTCCACCGCCGCCATGATACCGGCCTCATCTTTTCCCTGAAACAAAAGGTTGGAAATCCAAAGGGTCAGGCAATCCACCAGAATCACCTTTGCCTGTGCACAGGCCCGGTCAATGGGTTCATGAATGCGTAAGGGTTCTTCAATGGTTGCCCAGTCAGGTCCGCGGTCATCCTGGTGGTGTTTAACCCTATTATTCATTTCCCTGTCTGTGGGCACACAGGTGGCCAGATAGATTTTTTTGTCCCGGGCCATATGATCTGCGGCCTGCTTGGCAAAATTGCTTTTGCCGCTCCTGCAGCCGCCGAGCACCAGAATACGCTTTATGTTCTTCATAATTGGGGCATTATTCCATCAGCATATTAGAAAATCAAGATGAATAAACTCAAATTTGTCAGGTATGGTTATCATTTGTAAAAGCATTAAAAAATTCAAAATTGTATTTTTTTATTTGATTTTTACGCCATAAAGCGGTATTTGCATTTAGTAATTTTAGTTGTTGCAAGAACAACAGTTTTGCTGCAACTAAGTGATAAAATGACAAGATGAAAATAAAAGCAAATATATTGATGCGGAAACCCCCCTTATGAAGTCCATTGAAGAAACTTCTCTGTTATACGAAATCAGCCAATCATTAAACCGGCACATGGACATGAAAAAATCCCTGTTCAAGGTGTTAAGTGTTCTGTCTGAATCACTGAATCTTGTAAGAGGAATCATTTTTTTAACAAATACTGAAACCGGGGAAATCCGCATTGAAATGGCCCACGGTATTTCCGAAGATAAAACCAAACAGATCAAATACCTGCCCGGGGAAGGCATCATCGGTCAAGTAATCCAGACCGGCAAGCCTGCCGTGGTGCCAAGAATCAGTGAAGAGCCTTTATTCCTGGATAAAACCCATTCCAGGAACCTTACCCAGGGGCAAGACTACTCCTTTATCTGCGTACCCATAAAAAAAGAGAACCGCGTGGTGGGTGCCATCAGTGCGGATCGGCCCTATGAAGGCAAGCGCTCCCTTGAAAATGGTGAAAAGCTACTCGCCGTGGTGGCAACCATGGTTGCCCATCACGTCATCAATATCGAAACCATACGGGTGGAAAAAGAGCAGCTGAAAACTGAGAACCTGCGGCTGAAATCAGAGCTGGAGAACAAGTATAGTTTTTCCAATATCATTGGTAATTCCAACAAAATGCGTGAAGTGCTCCAGATGATCTCCCAGGTATCATCCTCTTCTGCAACAGTATTAATTCGCGGTGAAAGCGGTACGGGCAAGGAACTGGTGGCCAATTCCATCCATTACAACTCAGAACGCAACCAGAATCCCTTTATCAAGATCAACTGTGCGGCCATTCCCGAGAATCTCATTGAAAGCGAGCTGTTCGGCCATGAAAAAGGGGCATTTACCGGGGCATCCTCCACAAAAAAAGGTAAATTTGAGGTTGCCAATACGGGCACCATTTTTCTGGACGAGATCGGTAACATGGACCTCGGGGCCCAGGTCAAACTTTTACGGGTACTCCAGGAAAAGGAATTTGAGCGAGTGGGCGGGTACAAGCCCATCAAGGCAGATGTCAGGATCGTGGCCGCTACCAACTCCAACCTGGAGGAGATGGTCCAGCAGGGAAAATTCAGGGATGATCTCTATTTCCGGCTCAATGTATTTCCCATTTACATCCCCAGCCTTCGCATGCGCAAAACAGACGTTATTCTTCTGGCCGATCATTTTTTGGAAAAATATAGAAAAGAGCATAGCAAGGAAATTAAACGGATCACCACACCGGCCATTGACATGATGATGGAATACCATTGGCCGGGCAATGTCCGGGAGCTTGAAAACTGCATTGAACGGGCCGTCATTTTGTGCAATGAAGGTGCCATTCACTCCTACCATCTGCCGGCAACCCTTCAGACCGGTACCAAGTCCAAGACCCTTCCCTTGTCCCTTGAGGATGCCGTGGCAAGCCTTGAAAAGGAAATCCTCATGGATGCCCTGAAAAATACCCGGGGCAATATCAACAAGGCGGCTAAACTAATCAACATCACAGTCAGAAAATTTTCCTATAAGGCTGGTCGATACAACATCAATTATAAAGATTATCGATAGATTTACCGGACTTGCCCCATGGAAAATATTCTGGAAAAGGGTTTCAAAGTGCCCCGCTGAAACCCAGGTAATCTGCGTAAGCAGGGCATTCGCCATGGCCTTTATCCCATGGATTCGGCAACGGTTACGGTTCTGTCCCCCAGCATGTTTACATAAGATGCCATTTCATTGTCGTACCATCCATAAATAACTGCCTGGGTGACCTGGATGGCGCAGACACGATCGTTGATATTTTCCAGCATTTCCTTGTCAATGCCTTGCATGTGCGCCAGGTTGATGGAAAGACAAGCCGTGCGGGTATGGGTTTCATGGCCCTCAATGACCGCCGCCGCCCTGGGGGTACCAATGATATCCGAGGAGACATTCTGTTTTTCCGTGAAGATCAGATAACCGTCAGACTGTTTTTTGGCCGTGTCTTCATATATCTGGTTGATCAGATCTCTTTTGACCGGCGGCTTGTCCAGTTCTTCCTGCAGGTTGATGACCAGAACGATTAAAGATCCGGTGGCGGTGGGGATACGCACGGACTCGGCAATGAAACCGATATTGGCCATTTCCGGGATAACCTGTTGCAACGCCCTGGCAGCACCAGTGGTGGTCAAAATGATATTATTCATGATGGACCGGTTTTTTCTCAGATCGGTTTTCCCGGCCTGGGGCAGCCGGTCCAGCACTTGCTGTGAGCCTGTGGCCGCATGAATCGTGGCCATGGATGCGGACATCAGACGATTTAGACCAAAGGCATCCAGCAACGGTTTGATCATATGGGCAAGACAGGTGGTGGTGCAGGATGCATTGGAAATCAGACAGTGGCGGACCGGGTCATAATCTTTGTCATTGATGCCCATGACCGTGGTAACCGCATCATCGGGAATCGTGGCGCCTTGTTTCAGTTTAAAGGGTGCCGAGGCAATGACTTTCCTGGCACCTGCCTCAAGATGTCCCCGGATGGAACCCTTTGGTGCATCTGATTCGAGATTGGGGTCAAGAAATTGGCCCGTGGTATCCACCACCAGTTCGACATTATTATCCGCCCATGGTATATCTTTTGGATTACGGTCTGTGAACAGTATTTTTATTTTTACCCCATTCACTATAAGGGTGCCGGACTCGGGATCAACATCCGTGATAACAGATTCTGCCTTAAAGCCGTGTAAAAATGCCTCCAGGCGGCCGTATGTGGAATCCCGTTCAATGTAATGGATGAGATCATCCATACTGGTACCAACCTCTCTGCCCACATTGATAACGATTTCATCAAAAAATTTTCTGCCGGCATGGTGCCATAACGTCAGCTTTCCAATTCTTCCAAGTCCGTTAATGCCTAGGATTTTTGATGTGTCTGTGCTCATATTTCCTTTGCCCTTTATTAGATTGAGGTTAAATGGTTGCTGATTTTCATCTGTCCCTGATATACCATGCCTTTATGGCCGTCCAGACTGATGAAATCTCCTGTATTCATTTTCACACCATTGAGCTCACAAACGCCTTCTTCTTCGTTGCAGATCAAATTTTTACACCCTACCACACAGGTTTTGTCAAGATTGTATGTCACCACGGCGGCGTGGGACGTCAGTCCCCCCCTGGCTGTTAAAATGCCGTCTGCCGCATCAATTTCCAGAATGTCGTCGGGCACGGTGTCATTGCGAAGCAAAATAAGGCTGGTATCCGGATCCAACCGCCTAAAGCTGTCGATTTCTTCCAGGGAGAATACGATTCTACCGCTCATGGCGCCTCCAGACACACCGATCCCCTGGCCTAACCGGATTTTTTCAAGCCTGTCCGGCGCAGCATCAAACCGTTTGACTTTTTTTCTATCCCGTAAAGACAGGTCTCTGGCCTGGAGAATAAACACATCTTCACCCTTTTGTCCTTGAAAGGCAAATTCCATTTCCTGGGGATTCCACCCTTCCTCGTAAATCAACTGCAGGACAATGGTTTTCAATTTTTCATAAACTAGGGGAAAACGTTCCTCTAAACTGATTTTTACGTCCCTGCCTTCCAACTCCCGTTGAAGTTCGGATATGGGCAGGGTTTTCACTAAACCGGATACCACATCTTCCCCCTGGTTGCCAATGGTAAAATCCCCCCACAGCCGGATGGCGTCTCCGGGCAGTTTGGGACTGTGGGTGAACACCACTCCGGATCCGGATTCTCTGGACCGGTTGCCAAACACCATGGCCTGAACGGTCGCGGCCGTGCCCCAGTCATTGGAAATTCCCATGATGGTGCGGTAACTTTTGGCCCGTTTGGAGTTCCAGGATGCAAACACTTTTTTAATGGATAAAAATAACTGGTCCATGGGAGATTCCACTATTTTTATGCCCTGGTCCAGCAAATATTGCTTGTACGCCAGGGCCACTTCACGCATCTGCTCCCCTGTAAAGTACCGTTTGAAAAGGATGGCGGCCTTTTCCTTATGGCTTTTGATGATGTCATCGAACCGGTCTCTCTGGATGCCGTAAACCATGCCGTAGGCCTGGATAAATCTGCGGTATGAGTCCCATGCAAACCAAGGGTTTCCCGATTTTTTTGCTAGATTTTCGGCGATCTGTTCATTAATGCCTACGTTTAAAAATGAATCCAGCATGCCTGGTTGTGAAATGGACGATCCCGAGCGGACAGACAGCAGCAGAGGATTTTCCGGGTCCCCGAATTTTTTACCCTCGGTTTTTTCAAGCTGGGTAAGCATATGGGTCACCAAGCGCTGAAAATTATTTGATGCTGGAATGTAGTTGTCAATGAGATCCAGGCACTTGAACACCTCTGTTGTAATGATGAACCCGTTGGGCACTTGAATTCCCAGGCGCTTAAGTTCTATGAGATTCAATCCCTTGTTACCCAGGTAGATGATATTGTTGCTGAACACCCCCCCGGCATCAATGGAGCAGATCGCTGCCTTTGGGTCGTAGTTGAGAAGGGCTGACAGCTCATCTTGACTTAATCGTTCAGACTGACGGAACAGGGTATTTAAAATCCGGTTTAAAAATACATCCAGTTGTTGGAGACCAAGGGATGTGGCAATCCGGTCCCGGAAAAAAATATCCGCCACCCGCTGTTCCAGTTTTTTTGCCATTTTAACGGCGGCCGGTGTGTTGGGGATATTGGCTGTTGAATCAAACCCTTCCGGCAGGTATTTTTCAAGTATATTTTCCCGGCCGATACGGCTATCCAGGTTACTCAGGTTCAGGGAGTGCAGGTTGTTGAAATGGTCGTTTACCGCATCGGCAACCGCCCTGGTAAATCCCTTGAAAATGTCCAGGTACTGGGTAAAGGAGCAGGTGGTGATGTTAATGGCGTATTTTAAGAATTCAAGCTGGGTATCCAGCTTGTTGGATATAATGCCGTCCAGGGCCAGGGCCTGGCGGAAAAGCTTAAGAACGGAAAAGATTTTTACAAAGGTGGGTTTGGTGATCAATCGCAGGTCAATGCTGTTGATCAGATCCTCAAACAGTACATTGATAACGCTTTCAAGCCTTAAGGTCATGCCCAGGGCATCAAATTTGGCCTCACTGTACGATCCGTACATGGACGGGATATCAACAGCAATGTGGCGTTTGTGGTAAATGGCTTCGTTTACGGCAAATTTTTCCTTGGATAGAATAATGTTTTTCAGCTCCGCCATATAGGCCAAAAGTCCGCCAATCCGGCCTTCCAGGTCGGTTTGACCAAGGGCATGGAGGATATTTCCGGGGTCAGGCAGGCCCTGGGACATATGGGTGTTGACATAACTTTCAAGATCCAGGTTCTCAATGCCGTATTTTTCATTGAGCAGGGCATGGAACCGGATTATCAGTTTAACGCGTTCCCTGTCCAGGTCTGTTGTGTCTTCCGCCTTATCAATGATGGCCTCTATGTCGGCTCTGGGAACGGCAAGAAAATCAGCCGGCGTTTTCAGCTTGTTCAGAGCCAGTGTGCGGAAAACGGCATGCGGGCCGTCAATGTATTTTCCACTGGTTATGATTTCATTATATATGGACGGGGGCAGATACGGTTTAAGCGGTTTTTTATCCAGGGTTTTCCAGAACATCATCACTTCCCGGATAAAGTCCACGATTCTCGATGAGCTTTCCACATGGCTTTGTTTGCGTAAGAAATGGATCAACCGGTCCCTGCGGAAGACCAATTCATCCAGGCGGGTGGAAATATCCCGAAGCTCTCCTTCTGCGCCGATCTCATTGAAAAAGGTGGGCAGCAGCCGGGCCAGTTGTTTGACCAGATTATACACCGGTGCGATGTCCGCGTTGAGGAATGTGGTAATGTCCCGGGGAAACAGGTCCGTGTCCCGGATAAACACGCCGCCCACGGCCAGTGAACTGATCAAGGCGGACAGAAGGCGTTTGGATTTTTTCGGATGCCTGGCCACCAGGGTTAGAAACACCCGGATATTTTTCACATGGGCCACATTGCATTTGATCTGCCAGTCTTCTCCGGTTCCTGAGATATCCGGGAACTGAAACCCATGGTCCACGGATCGGTCAATGAAATGATTGATCAGCTCGATTTCGTCTGTATTGTATACGGCATCACCGATTTTATGGATGCATTCCAGCACGGTTTCCGGATACCGTCCTTTGTGCTCTTTGAGCAGGGCAAAGGTCTGATCAACAATGACCATATCCTTTTTATAATCCCCGCGTTTTCCAATCACGGTGATCAGGGTGCGATGAATATCGCCCAACGCCTCCCTGTGTATCATGGAAAGCCCTGGTGAATGAATAATATAAAATAGAAACGTCAGCTTAACATATTTCCCATAGGTCTTTTCCGGGGCAAAAGAAAAAATCTGCCGGGGTATGTCCCTGAACCGTTTGACATAGTCCCTGTGTCCGGTCAGTTCCATTAGGGCGGATAGGGCGTTTATATCATCGGATGGCATGGCTTTTATTTGCGCCAAGGCCTGTTGCTGTTTTTGAATCCGGTCCCGGGATACCGGGTCTAAAAGCGTGAGTATATCCGGCCCGCCGCGCCATTCATCTATATTGTTTTTCATCCAGACCACAGGATCATCTTGACGAAGCCAGAATGCAAAAGAGACGTCAAAAAAGCGAATTAAAAATTTATTTAAGGCGGATCGTAAATTGGGGTCGTCCTGGAGCGCGTCTTTTTTTATCATCAGCTTGACCAGGGCGTCGGGCTGGTAATAGGAGCAGACAAAAAAGAAAAAATCAGAGTCCTGGAAAGTTAAAATACGTTCAATTTCATGGATCAGTGTGACATTGAATAAATTAACGCCTTGTGTGCCGGATTTGGCGATATAATGCAGAATCTGCATGAGATTGTCTGCGGCATTGGATTTGATTTCAGGATCAGTTACGGATTCAAATGCCGAGTTAAAAATCTCACAGAGCAGATCAAGGACCTTTCGTCCATTGGGTTCGCTGATGTACAAATGAAAATATTGAAGGGAGAAATGTCGGGACTCATTGACAATAAAGGCCCAGTTCCGATATGGATGGGATAATTCCTTTAAAAAAATTTCCAGGCGGTTGACAATACCTACATAGCCTTCAAAAAAGTCAAGAAGCAGAAGATACCGATCATCAATGGTGACATTTGCCCGGGTATCTGAAAGGTTAACTTCAAGGGCTTTTGATTTCACAGAAACGACCTCTTTATTCTTTTTAAATTAAAATACCTTAGTCTATCATGGTCACACTGGTTTGTAACCTATGTTTTGCAACCAGTTTCAAAATTAAAATAGAAGACGTTTCTTTTATTTATATTTTTTAATTTTTGACTTGACAGCTGTTCCAGCTTGCTTATTTTAGATGATTTTTATAAGATAAAATTTTGATCTTTCGAAACAGCATTCAATTAAAAATTAAAATTTAATCCGGTTTTTTTAATTTGGTGAACATTTAATGTGAGGAGTAACAACCATGAATAATGATCCGTCTCAATTTACACTCTACAGTGGCGGGCACAGAGGCGCTGAAGCCGAATTTGGAAAACTTGCAGAAAAATACGGCGTTAAGGAAGTTAATTTTTCCTTTGAAGGAAATGTGCTTGACAGGGATGTAGGCATGCGGCTGCTGAACCAGGAGGAGCTTGAAAAGGGGAATATCTCAATGGATATTGTTTCGACCCGTTTGGGCAGATCCTTTTCCAAAGGCAATAGAATCAGAAAGGTTATCCAGTCCATTTTTCATATGGTCAATAATGGATACCAGATTTTTACCGTGGGGTGGATCCTGCCGGACAAGACCGTTAAGGGCGGCACCGGATGGGGTGTGGAGTTGGGCAAACTTTTCAACCGTCCAATTTTTGTCTATGAACAGGACAGAAAAGCCTGGTTTTCCTGGGTGGATAATGACTGGAAGATGGCCACCCCCGTGATTCACCATAAATCCTTTGCAGGAACAGGCACCCGGAATCTCACCGATGATGCTGCGGCTGCGATGCAGGATTTGTTTGAGCGCAGTTTCGCATAGCTTGTGTTTGACCTGTGATGAAAGGGTGCAGTTGAAAAATGTTGCCCTTGATTTGCCGGATTGATTCTTTACGAAACATGTTCGGTCAGGTTAAGGAACATGGGGTGACAGTGGCTCTGAGCGGTGCGTTACAGATTGAATACCCAGGCAGAGAATAAAAGCGATGCCTACAAGAACCAGAATCAGCGCCACCACCCCCGGCCAGGCCCACCTGTGATAAATGGTGCCACCGATGGTACCGGAGATGCTTGATCCCAGATAATAAAAAAACAGATACAACGATGAGGCCTGGGCATGGGAATGTGCGGCAAGCCGTCCTACCCAGGCCGATGCCACGGAATGGGCCCCGAAAAACCCAATGGTAAACAGCACAATCCCCAAGATCACCATCCACAAGGAAGATCCAGCCGTCAGCACAAGGCCGATTGTCACAATACCCAGTGCCGAGGATAGAATGCGCCGCCGGCCGTAGGTATTTACCAGGTTGCCCATCACCGTGGAGCTGACCGATCCAAAGGCATAGGCCAAAAAAATCAAACCCACCTGGGTGTGGCTCAGGCCGAAATCACGACCCAGCAGCCGAAAGGTCACGTAGTTGTAAAGGGTGACAAAGCCCCCCATGCAGCAAAAGGCGATCAGATACAATCGACGCAGTCCCGGATTTTTAAGATGATCCGCCATGGAGGCCAACAGGGCTCTGAGCTGAAAGGGCTTGCCCGAGAAGTTTCGCGAAGCAGGCAGACAGGCCCAGACCAGCAGACCGCAGACAAAACAGAGTAATGCCATTGTCACCAGCGCCCACCGCCAGTCCATAAGATCCGTAAACCAGGCTGTCAGAATCCGGCCCGACATCCCGCCCATACCGTTACCCGCAATATAAAGCCCCATGGCCGAACCCAGGGCCTTAGGCTCGGTCTCTTCATTTAGATACGCCATGGCCACCGCAGGTACACCGGCCAGGATGATGCCCTGCCCGAGGCGCAACAAAAGCATGCCAGAAAACGCGTGGTGAACCGCAGCTCCCAAAGCCAGCACCGGCGCCAGAATTGAGGCAACAATGATCAATGGCCGTCGCCCCACCGCATCGGACAGGGAGCCTGAAAACGGCAGGGTAAAGGCCAGGGAAAAGGTGGCAACGGAGAGCGAAAGACTGGCCATGGCCGGTGTGATACCGTATTCCTGGACCAGATTGGGAAACAGCGGCTGAAAGTCATACAAGGTGGCAAAGGTGACAAATCCGGCCAGAAAAAGGGCCAGGTTGGCCAGGTAGTATCGGCTGCTGCCTTTGTGAATGAATCTTGTGTTGTCCATTAACTATTTTTGCTCATTATTTTTATGAACCAGCTGTTTCAACAGCCGGTCAAAGTCAGTATTTTATTCATCAGCAAACGTTTTTTAAGTCCCTTAATTTGTGTTCAGCAAATATCGACACCGGCCGTCTTCATCTCTTTCAACGCCGCAGCCGTGGTTTCCGGGGCAACGCCCCGGCACAGGTCTTTGATCAGTGTTACGTCAAACCCGAGCATTATAGCATCCATGACCGTAGCCTTGACGCAATAATCCGTTGCCAGCCCGTAAATGATAAGCTTTTTTATGCCTGCGTCTTTAAGAATATCTCCCAGGCCGGTATTTTTTTTCCCGTCATCAAAAAAACCGGAATAGGAATCAAAGGCCGGGTCCATGCCTTTTTTTACAATGGCCGTAAAAAGGGATTCATTCATCAAAATCCGGGCACCGGGGCTCTCCTGGACACAGTGGGGAGGCCATAATACCTGTTGGTGGCCTTCAATTTCAATGACATCATAGGGTTTGGCGTTGTCGTGGTTGGAAAAAAAGGAAATATGGTTTGCCGGGTGCCAGTCCTGGGTAGCATAGATCGGGTAACCAAGTGCCTTGAGCCGATGGGTTTCGGTTTCTGCCGCATCAAGATATTCCCGGTCAGCGCCGCCAACGGCCAGGCTGCCTTGCATGGCCTGGGTAAAATCTGCCTGGATATCCACAATAACCACCGCGGTATGGTCTTGTTTTGTATTTATCTGCATGAAAAGTCTCTATCCTTTTTGAAAATTATACCCTAAGATAGTGTTTGAACGAAAAGTCACCCACCTGCAGCGTTGCTGCACAAAGCTGCCAAATTATAAGATCGGGCCTCACGTACTATAGTACACTCCGGTTTCAGCTTTGCTTGCGCCTTGCATCTGGGCAACTTTTCGTCCAAGCACGGGTTTCCGTTTAGGCTCTAAGATAATTCTTTTAGCTGTTATATACAAAATTTTTTTAGAATATATTGTAGGCCAATGATTGAGACTATACTTGATAATGATCTGTATAAATTCACCATGCAGCAGGCCGTGTATCGGCTGTATCCCAAGGCCCAAGTCCAGTATGAATTGACGAACCGGGGTCGCACCCCCTTTCCCGCAGGCTTTGCCGGTTTGATTAAAGACCGGGTGGCGCAGATGGCAGGTTTAAGTTTGACCCGTGATGAACGCGCGTGGCTGGAAAAAACCTGCCCCTATTTTACAACAGCGTACCTGGATTATCTATCTTCTTACCGCTATGACCCTGACCAGGTGGAAGTTTCCCAGCAGGGACATACGCTTTCTGTCAGGGTGGCCGGGTCATGGTGCCGGACTATTTTATGGGAAGTGCCGTTGATGGCCATCATTTCCGAAACCTATTTCAAGGTCACCTCACCTGAAATTTTGTCCAGGCAAGCTATTCGGGAACGCAACCAGACCAAGGCGCAAATGATGTCCAATGCCGGTCTGACGTTTGTGGAATTCGGTACCCGGAGACGATTTTCCGTTGCCAACCACGCCCATTTTCTTGAGGATGTTCTGGCGCTGAATCACCACCGCCTGGTTGGCACCTCGAATGTGCATTTTGCCAGAATTTACGAACTTGCCCCGGTGGGAACCCTGGCCCATGAGTGGATTATGTTCCATGCGGCCTTAACCGGTTATGCCGCGGCCAATGCCGCGGCCATGGATGCCTGGCTTAAGGTATATCCCGATGTGCTGGGCATTGCGCTGACCGATACCTTTACCACGAATGTTTTTTTAAAGGCCTTTACCCGGGACCGGGCTGCCCGCTTTTCCGGTGTCCGCCAAGATTCCGGAGACCCTGAAAATTTTACCCGTGACATCCTCAGCCATTACCGGGAAAAGGGTATTGATCCGGCTACCAAAACCATTGTGTTTTCAGACGGCCTGGATGTGGAACGGGCAATTAAAATTCATACGTTCTGCCGGGGACGGGTAAAGGACGCCTATGGCATCGGCACCAATCTGACCAATGATGTGGGGATTGATCCTTTGAACATTGTGATCAAATTATCCTGGGTACAACCGGAACCCGGTATGGAAGGCCGGCCCACGGTCAAACTGTCCGATGACCCAGGCAAAAACACCGGTGATCCAGGGGAATTACTACACTGTCGAAAAGCCCTGGGCCTTTGATTTTTCCTGTTCTGCCAGCCAGGTTTCAAAGTCCAGGATAAAGTGCCCGGGGTCTTCAGGGTCGTTTATCTGACGGTGCTTTGGGGGTGCGGTTTCCTTATACCGTGATTTTATTTCCGGTTCTTTTGGGGTTGCCTTAAGGGAATTTTTTAAATCCGTCACGTCCCGCAGTAATTGCGATATCTTTTCTTCAATATCGACAAGGCGTCGGACTGTGTACTCATCGTCTTGGTCTGTCAGAGCTGCGGCGGGTTTTGGCGGGACCTCACTGCCGGATTTAAGATCATTTACCCCATCATAGTTTTGAACTAAAGGCGTTTCTGTATCTTCCCGGGTACGGGGCGGTGTTCCGCCCAGAATTGTCAGGCATTGATCCCAGAACGCCCCAAGGAACATCTCTTTGCCCGGATCCTTGACCAGTTTAAGCATAAGGGCCCTGATACATCTGGTTGCCTGGGTCTCTGGATATTTTACGAAAAACGGTACCTGGGAGACAACCGCGTTGGATACATTGGGGTCCCGGGCCACAATACCCAGGGGGGAAATCCGGGTCGATAAAAAATTAAAAGCCGTTTTTTTCAATTTCGCATAGGATGCTTTTGCTTCCTGTGCTGTCCTGACCCGGTTGACCACCACCCGGATTTTGGGCATGACACCTTTTTTTGACAGGACCTTAAGCAAAGAATAGGCGTCTGTCAGGGATGTGGGTTCCGGCGTGACCACCAGAATCATCTCCTGGCAGGCCCTGCAAAAGGAGAGCACCTGGGCGGATATACCCGCAGATGTATCTATTAAAAAATAGTCATAATCGGGCAGTTCCAGAAATGACTGGATTAAAAGCCCGGCTTCATGGCTGGTCAGGTCCGCCAGTTTTTCAACACCGGAGCTTCCGGGTATGATATCTATGCCGTTGAAATTGCGGATCATGATGTCCGAAAGCGTATGGCTGCCTTCCATCACCTGGGCAAGTCCATATTGTGGATAAAGGCCGGTCAGGATATTCACATTGGCAAGGCCTAAGTCCGCATCAAACAGACAGACCCGGTAATTCGCATCGGCCAGGGCCAGGGCCAGGTTCAGGCTGATACTGGTTTTTCCCGCGCCACCTTTTCCCGATGCAATGGTAAGCAGCTTTGTCATTTTGTTATCTCCTTTCCCTCCCGGCCTTTGTCGGCCGGCTTTGCGATGACCATGGCCCGGCCCTTTTGTTGCCGCACATAAAATTGAATGGTTTTGCAGCCGCTTTGGGCGGTTATTTCATAATAGCTGTCACGGATAAAATCGGCGAACAGGTGCAGGCGGTAATTGTAAGTTTCATGGTTGTTCCGGGGTTCGTGCCCCAGCCGCAGGGTTTCATATTGTTTGAATAGCCGGGCGATGGCATGTTTGTCCAGCGTTGAATTGCTGATCGTTTCAGATCCTGCGATGTTTCCGGCGCTTTTTTTCGTCGGTGGGTGTTGCATGAAAATTTTGGGGGTGAAACTTGCTGGTGCCTTGGGGTAAAGAATGGAATAAAATTGTTTAAACCCGGAAAAGGGTATAAATACCGCCAAAAATCGGTACTGGGGAACTTTTAAATCCAGTTTGCGTACAAAAAACAAATTATCCGGATCCGTGAGACCAAGGGTCAGGAGGTTGCCTGACAGATGTAACGGGATTATGCTAAGCTTTCGAGCAAGATCCCTGTCTATCAAGGCGGTCAGATCATTGCGGCAGGTTTGGTCAAAAATAATGTCTGATACAGGTCTTAATGGAATGCCGAAAAGGTCAAAAAGCACCTGTTGAAGCTGGGCCTTGGGTATGATCTGTTTTTCAAGGAGAAAAGAGATAAAAGGGATGGCCTTGCGCTCTGCCTCTGCCTTGATTTTTTCCAGCCGGGACCGGGACACCATTTTTTTTTCACATAACCGGTCCATGACGGACATCAGCTTGTGATGTTTTTTTAATATATAAAAATTGTTCAGGGGTGTGATCAGATTCAGTTCGCACAGTATCATGCCCAAAAGATGGGAACTGCCCTTAAATCCGCTGTCTTTGTTTTTTTTCTGGAGATCCAGGGCCCGTGCCACGTCCCCGGGGAAGACCAGGCCTTCCTGTATCATAATCTGCCCGGTTTTTATCATGGCATACCCCCACCCTTAGGTGCCATGGGCCCGGTATTGGAGGCAAGGGGAATGAGGATGGTGAAACAGGTCCCTTTGCCCTGGCTGCTGTCACAGGTAATGCGTCCCTGCATTTTTTTGATAATGGCATGAACAATGGAAAGCCCCAGTCCTGAATTGGAAGCGCCGACCTTGCTTGAATTATAGGGCTCAAAAAGCCGTTCTCTGATATGTGAAGGGATGCCCGGGCCATTGTCCTGGATGGTGATTTCCGCCAAACCGGGAAGTTTTCTTTTTTCATCTATCAATACCTTGGCTGAGCCGGGAACAAGCCTTGTTTTAAATTGGATTTCGTCTCCTTTTTCAAGGGCTTCGGCAGCATTTTTAATCAAATTGATAATCACCTGTTTCAATCCGTTGCTGTCCAGGGTGGCCTTTGGTATGTCGTCATCAAGGTCGGTTTGAATCCGGATCTGTCTGGGCAGAAGAATGGATTTTTGCAACACGGCCAGCACGCGACGGCACATCTGATTGAGATCAATGGTTTCCAGTGCCCCTCCCACCCTGGGTTTTGAAAACGAGGTCAGCCCTTCAAGCAGGGATGAAACCCGGCTCATTTCTTCTTTGATAACGGTGAGCTCTTCCTGGGCAGGATGTTTTTCCGGCAGTTTTAGCTTCAGGGTTTCAAGGTAATTTTTAATGATGGTAACAGGGTTGTTGATCTCATGTACAACCTTGTCTGTCAGGGTGGCATACGCCTCCATTTTTTTATCACTGATATCCCTGGCATACGCCCAATGGAAATTAAGATTTTCAAGACAGATGCCGGTCTGGCGTGAAAAAAGTTCCAGCAAATTTTTGTTTTTGTCCAGGGTTTGGGTAAGATCGCTGTCCACGCCGATAACCATGGCGCCTGAACAGCCATTGTGTCCGAGAATGGGAATGGCATAAAGGGCCGGTGTTTCAAGAACGCGGATAATCTGGGCATCGGATGCGGCAAGATTTTCTTGGCCCATACTGGCCGTGATTTTGCCTGTCTTGACGGATTTTACAATCAGGCTGGCATTGTTGTTCATAGCAAGAGCTATACTTGTGAGGATGTTGTAATGGCGGTCCTCTTTTGCGCAGGTCCCGGTGAGCAGATCCTTTTCTTTGTCTTTAAGAAAGAAGAAGATCCGGGGGATGTGGAAAATGATTTCCAACCCTCGCTGGATTGTCTCCAGAACCGTTTTTACATCCCTTGCCCTGAGCAGGTTGTCAAGGGTGCCAAAAAACATTGAAACGTCCTTAAGGTCGTCTGCCAGAAGATTATATCCTTTTTCCGGCGCAGCCAGAACAAGGTTCAGGGTTTTGGCTAGTTGATGGACTTCGTTTTCAGCCTGGACCGCGATGTCATTTAACACGGCGGCCGGCATATCTGTCAGAAAAAGGACATCCTGTGTCACATTCGTGCTTTCCGGTTTTGCCATGAGGTTGGCCATGAAAAGAATCTTAATATGGGCAAGCTCTTCTTGGATGCGTGCCGGGGATTGACTTAAAAAGCCCACGGCATCAGACATCATCGGGTTCAGGTGCCACTGGTTGAACAGCCAGGCACTGACCTTTGGGCCATCTATATTAAGTATGTCAGCCTGGGCATCAAATTCATTTTGTCCCTGTTTTATTCTGGCTTCAATCTCCTTGTATTCCTTGGGAAAGGTTGCCATGAGAACCAAGGTACCGATATCATGGAGAAGGCCTGCCAGGAAATACTGGTCCGGATTGATCTGGTTTTCTTCAAGGGCGATGCGCCGGGCAAGAATCGCGCATTTGTAAGAATGATACCAGAATCTGTTAATATTGAAATTGTCTGTGACTTTGGAAAATTTAAAAAACTGCATGGCCGAAGAACTGATGGCGATATTTCGTACCGTATCCAGTCCCAGATACACCACCGCAGATTTGATGGTGGTAACCTGTTTTGCCAGATTTACATGGGGAGAGGCAATGATGACCAGCAGTTTTGCAGTAAGGGCCGCGTCCCTGCTGATGATTTTTGTTACTTCGTCAACATCTGTCGTCTCTCTGCCGAAGGCCCGGATCAACTGCAGCATTACCTGGGGCAGCTGGGGCAGGGGGCCGGATTTTTTTATCTTTTCAAAAATGTTTTTCATGGCACATCGTCAGGGTATAGATGGGCGTGGGCGTCAATGATCATTGGTCTGAACCTTTTAAAAAACTGTAGTACCAGTAGTTATTCTCATACAAAATCAAAGGAAAAGCAACCATCCATTCCTGCTTATACACAGTTTTTTATCGTGCCTTTCTCAAGGACAACAGGCCAGGGTTTCCCGTGCAGCAACAGCAAAGATATACATATTCAAGGGCCTGTTTTTTTAATTAATGCAACCTGGTTCCTTTTTGTGTATATTAATCGGATTTTTATCAATCATATAATATATACTAAGGAATTAGAATGAAAGTTGATTTAGATAAGGTCAGTTATGTTCTTGGGCAAAGTGTCGGTGGCGATTTTAAAAGACAGGGCCTTGAAATTGATCCTAAAATTTTTGCGGATTCATTTATTGCGGCATTTAACGGGGAAAAATGCGAAATGCCTGTTGGTGAAATGCAGCACATTATGCAAAATTTTCAAAGAGCAATGGAGGACAAAAAGCAGGCAGCGCAGATGGAATCAGGGAAAAAAAATATTGAAGCCGGAAAGAAATTTCTTGAAGAAAATAGTAAAAAAGAGGGGGTTAAAACGACTGAAAGCGGACTTCAGTATAAAGTGATTACTGAAGGAAGCGGAAAAAAACCCGTTGCTACAGATACCGTTGAAACGCATTATGAAGGTAAGACACTTGATGGTATAGTCTTTGATAGCTCATATAAACGAGAACAAACAACAACTTTCCCACTGAATGGCGTAATTAAAGGTTGGACGGAAGCGCTTCAGCTTATGGCTGAGGGTTCAAAATATGAACTGTATATTCCGTCTGAGCTTGCATATGGTTCCGCCGGCAGTGGGGCAACGATTGAACCATATTCTACATTGATTTTTACTGTTGAACTTATTGCAGTAAAATAACTACGGAATTTATATAAACAGCCACGGGCTGACCTGGGTTTTCACCGTGGTTCAGCCCACAACGAAAACTGAAAGATTTGTGTAGGTTACACAGACTTTCTTTAAAAAATAAAGAAATTAACACATGAAGTACTCAGAGGCAAAACAAGGAAGAATATACATTATTCGTCTTGAAGACGGCGATATCATACACGAAGAAATTGAAAAGTTTGCTAATGAAAAAGCAATAAAAGCTGCGGCGTTAACCATTATCGGAGGCGCTGATAAAAATAGTAAACTAATTGTCGGGCCGGAACATGGACGGACAGAATCAATTACTCCAATGGAACACATTCTCAATAATGTGAATGAAATAGTGGGAACAGGCACAATCTTTCCTAATGAGAAAGGCGAGCCCAAATTACACATGCACATAGCTTGTGGAAGAGAAGATTCAACTGCAACCGGATGTGTCCGTAACGGTATTCGGACATGGCATATATTAGAGGTTATTTTATTTGAATTAATTGATACTGGTGCTGTACGTGTGTTGGATCCAATTACAGGATTTGAATTGCTCAATCCATAAATATTTGTTCATTCATTTTACCTGGTATGTGGTTAAATCATTCATTGTGATCACTCAAACATACATTCATTTTTTAATTTTTTTTGCAAAAAGATAATGAACCTCTAATCCCTCTCTAATATTGCAATCAGATAATCTTCATGAATAACTGATATTGGAGAAAACATGAATTCAATTGATTGCAAGATTTTGTTGGCACTTATTTTATTACTGCTATTATTCACCTATGGTTTTTCTTTGAACAAAGAAAATATTCGTAGTGTAACAGGTAATGAATCCCATATAGATTTAATATCAAAAAAACAGATTACGGCAGCTTATAAAGACTTGTCATTGAATCAAAGCAATATAAAAATTAGAGATGTGGATTTCAGAGATGTATCTCCCAAAAAACAAAAAATCATTATTGCTTGGTTTACAAATAATTGAGTGTAAGGGTCATGGATGAAAAAATCTATCAGTTCTCAACGGTGAAATCGGCTCTTGCGATTACCTGTCCGCGACTGTTGACAACGTCCACACGCCATGATCCGGCATGCTCGGGTTTGTTCAATTTTACGTTGCTCCAGGTTCGGGTCCTGGGGTAGGGGGCTGGAAGAATGACCCGGCAGTATCTCTTGCCGTTGAGGTAATAAATGTGGCTCAGGCTTTGGGGTGGCTTGTCGGTCAGGACGTTCATCCATGTCCAGACCACGGGTTTTGCACCGTTTTCCATGGAAAAACGGTTCCCCGGAGAAATATACTTTCTGTTTTTGACGCTGCGGCAGATAACCAGTTCGTGGATGGTCACATCGGTGGTACTGACGATCTCAGGAAGTGTCTCTATGGGTGCTGCCTCCGGGGTTTTTACAACTTCGGAGTGCGGTGGTTCCTCTTCTGTCGACAAAACAGGGGCCGTTTCAGACAGGAGTACTTGGGCCGGCTTTTCATTAGGGAGATTCGGTTTTTCAACATCATTTAATGTGTGTTGAGCCATGGACGCAGGATTTTTCGAGGAGGCGGTCTCAACTTTTTCCGGGGTGGATGAGGGATCAGTCAGCGCGCGTTCGGGAATCATTTGGTAGACCATGAATATGATGCCTACCACCATGATACTTGCCCCCATGATGAATGCTGCCGGCTTGAAGATGGACCATGAGCGTTTTTGAGGAGCCTGCTGTTCAAGCTGCTTCTTCTCCTCGATAATGTTTCGGAATTTTTTTATGAGGCGCCGGTCTCGCTCCTCGATACTGGTCTTGTTCGTCATATCGCATTTCTCATTGAGGTTTTCAACCAAATAGGTTTTCATATCAGCAAGGTTTCTATTTGTCCATCAGCAAAATGGGATGCAATCTCCAGTCGGAAGGTTTATGCTGTGTCTGGCAATGGCTTTATTTTAAACAGCCGCCTGAAAGTTATGAGGAAAGCCGGGAATTTAACCGGATGGATTTTCTTTGTTCAGGCGTGTTTTCAACTCAACATCCTGGACAGTGCTTGACTTCCCCATGCGTGGATGGCATAAGACCCCTATTTTTTACATAATTATCATTGGTGAGTTGAACGCGTCATGAGCGAAGCGTCTAGGACAAGCAGTTTTTGTAAAGGACAACGATGGATTTCCGAAACCGAACCTGAGTTAGGATTGGGAGTCCTTTTTTCTTTTGACCCAAGGACCATTACGTTGCTTTTTCCTGGTTCGGACTGCTCCAGAAAATACAGCCGGGCGGCAGCACCCATCAGACGCATGCGGTTCCAGCCGGGAGACCGGATCAGCGGAGAAAACGGAACACAGATGACCGTGGAAAAGGTGGAAGAAAACGCCGGGATTCTGACGTATTTTCAAGGAGAAAACCAGCTTTTTGAGTATGAACTGTCATCTGTTTTAGCCGTGGACATGCCGTTTTCTAAGCTTCTTTCCGGACTTGCCGGAACATCTGCCAAATTTGATCTAAGATATCGTATCAGATCGGCCCAAGGGGCGTACCAGAAATCACCGGCCAGGGGGTTTTTAGGCGGTCAGGTGAATTTGATTCCCCATCAGTTCTATATTGCCGGTGAGGTGTCCGGCCGGTATTTTCCAAAGGTTCTGCTCTCCGATGAAACAGGGCTGGGTAAGACCATTGAGGCCGGTCTCATTCTTCACCGTCTTCTGGTCACCTCTCAAATTTCAAGGGTGCTGATTATTGTTCCCGATGCCTTGGTACATCAGTGGTTTATTGAATTATATCGAAAATTCAGCTTAATTTTCCGAATTTTTGATGAGGCCTATGTAACAGGGGCTGCTGCGACTGATCCGGATATGAATCCTTTTCTTTTGGATCAGCAGGGGATCTGTTCCGAATCGTTTATCAGTGCCTCGGACCACGTGAAAAAGGCGTTGATCAGCGCGGGTTGGGATATGGTGGTCATGGATGAAGCCCATCATATGACAGAGGATTCATCCCTGTATCAATTTATGACGGGTTTGAACGCCAAAACCCGGGGGCTGATGCTTCTCACGGCAACGCCGGAGCAGATGGGGCTTGAAACCCATTTCGCCCAGTTAAAACTTTTAGATCCGTGTCGTTATCATGACTTTTCAGCTTTTGTGGAAGAGTTGGATGGGTATAAAGCTGTGGCACAAAAAGTCAGGGAAAAATTAGACCGGGGTGAGTCAGCACAGTCGCTGCTGGACGCCTTTGGACCCGGCAGGGTAATTTTCAGAAACAGGCGCCGTTCCATAAAAGGCTTTCCTGAAAGACATGTAAATTTGATTCCCCTTGGGGGGGCGTGTTCCTCGGAAGAGGATTTAAGTGGTGATCCCAAAGTCGCCTGTCTTGCTCAACTATGCCGTACGTTAAAGCCTAAGAAAATTTTGGTGATTTGTCGCTCAAAGCAGACAGCAAAGGCGATTGTCCAGGGGCTTGAAGCACATGTCAGTGTGGATGCGGCCCGGTTTGATGAAAGCATGGACCTGCTTGCCAGGGACCGTCAGGCCGCCTGGTTTGCCGATCCTGAAGGGGCAAGGCTGCTGGTCTGCTCTGAGATCGGCAGCGAAGGAAGAAATTTTCAGTTTGTTCATCATCTTTTTCTTTATGATCTTCCCGTGAATCCCGAACTTTTAGAGCAGCGCATTGGCCGGGTGGACCGCATTGGCCAAAAAGAAAAAATAGTCATCCATGTGCCGTATATCTGCAACACCTCCCATGAGGTTTTAGCGCTGTGGTATGATCGGGGAATTGGTCTTTTTAAAGAGAACGTCAACGGTCTGCACGCCGTATTCACCCAATTTAAATCCCGTGTGATTCATTTAATGGAACAGGCGGATAAAGCACCTTTTGGCGCGGCCGATTCTGAAATTCGACAAAAGATGACCCATTTGATCCATGACACCGCAGCCTTTGTAAAGCAGATTACTAAAGATTTGAACCAGGGCCGTCATATTCTTTTTGAGTTGAATTCCTTTAAACCGGAATCTGCCCATGCATTAATTCAGGTGATTCAGCAAACGGAAAAATCCCAAGACCTTCATAATTTAATGGCGGATTTGCTGGATGTTTACGGCATTGAAACCGATCAGGTCACTGAGGTTCCGGGTAATTCGGTGGTTTCTTTCATAGCCGATCGCATGACCGATGAAAATTTTCCCGCATTGAACGGAGGCGGCAAATTTGTCACCTTTGACAGGGCCACAGCCATTGCCCGTGACGATCTTGATTTTTTGACCTGGGATCATCCCTTTGTCCGCCAGGTGATGGAGTATTTTATTACCCAGGGAGAGGGTCAGGCTGCCGTGGCCAGGCTTTCCGGGACAGGCCGGCAGGGTCTGGTTCTGGAAACGCTTTTCCTTCTGGACCTTCCTGATGGGGATGGGGCTTTGGCCGACAGGTTTCTTCCCGCGCTGCCGATTCGTGTTGTGGTTGATCATAACGGAAAGCCGCTAACCCCTGGGGATCTGCCTGTCAACTGGGAATCTTCTCTTCTCTTAGATGATCCAGGCTGGTTTCTGGACTTGCCGCAAGTGGTTCAAGAAATAGTGCCGGACATGCTGGATAAAAGTCAGAACCTGGCCCGAAAAACAGCACAGGCGCATCGGCTTGAAGGTGTAGCAAAAATGGAGAACGTGCTGACCCGGGAAAAGGATCGTCTGGTCACCCTGTCAAAAATTAACCCCGGAGTTTCGGTTAAAGAAGCTGAGACCGTGATCAAAGAGCAGGCGCATTTTAAATCCCTGATCCTAAATGCGAGACTTCGGCTGGACGGGGTGAGGCTCATCCGGATTTTTGAGTAGTGTATGAAATACGGATAATATCTTTAGTTTTTTACGGCAACTGTTGCGTCCGGGTCAAATGGATTGGTTCGAACTGCCAAAGAAAAAAGGTAACCATAATTCTTTTTGATATAACGAAGATAACGCAACCATTCAAATATCAACAACTTATAGACTCTTGAGATATCCCCTTCAAGATGTTTACGATCAGAATCCAATAATTCGGATAAATTATTGCGTTGTGAGAGTTCATCTCGCAGGTGGAATATTGCACGCAGCAATTCCGTAAAATTTTCATGTTCTTGAATAATCGGATTTTCAATTAATCTTAAAAGCAAATCTGATCGGCTTTGCATACATTTTAATAGGGCCTGCATTTCTCCTTTCTGCGAACTGATTGAGATACGATGTTTTTTTAAAAGATCATATGCCTTGTTGAAATCTTGATTTTCCCATTTTATTGAAACTTTGAGGTTTTTGTATAACGATTTAACTTCATTGTCAAATTTGACAAAATGTTTTAAAAGATCGTTCCCCATTTCGCTGAAAAACAATCCCAATACCATGTTGACTTTTTCTTTCCGAATTTTTTCCTCACGACGATTGACAAACACGTCTGTAATACTGGCAACAACACTTAGAAATGTCCCGACCCCCCCAATGATGATGATGATGGTCAGAATTTTACCGATTGCAGTTTGAGGATGGATATCTCCATAACCCACAGTAGCCATAGTTACAATTGAGAAATATATAGCATTGGTCAATGACATATTCTCAAATAGCATGAATCCAATGCTACCAACTGTAAGTAAGACAATAAAAAATACAAAATATATTTTTAATCGAAATTTCATAGATTTTTTAGGCCGATCCGAAACAAATTCCGTTTAATTCAGCTATGCTATCTTGTGCTGTCCTTTGATAAATTTTCCGGGAATACATCCGGAACCTTGACCAGCATTAGTTCCTTTCCACAAAACGGGCAGAACAAGCTGGCAACATTATTCTCATCCATGATGGATTCTGATTTAAATGTCATTTCAAAGGGATTTGCCCCTGGGAACGAACAATTATGATTAACACAAATATAAGATAAATCCATAATATCCTCCTTTTCTTGACTTTCTTACAAGTGCATTTTATACCTTAGCGATATTTAATCAATGGTACAAGAGTGAGCCTATAAAAAAATTTCAAGTCTGTATACTATGAATAGCGAAAAGAATTCCAAGATTGTTTTAATTGTCGGCAAATCCAACTCCGGTAAAACCACTTTGATGGAAAAGCTGATTAGAGAGCTGAGTGCACGGGGATATCGTGTGGGCTCGGTGAAACACACCCATAAAGCTAATTTTGACAAACAGGGAAAGGACAGCTGGCGGCATAAAAATGCTGGCGCTGTTGCCTCTCTTATTGTGACGGATACAAAGGTGGCCCTGGTAAAAGAGGATACCCGTCCGGCCGAAGAGAAATTTTTTAGCTATCTGGGTGATATGGACCTTATTCTTGCTGAAGGATTCAAGACATTCCGTCTTCCGAAGATTGAAGTTTTCAGGAAAGAAAGTCCTCATGAAGCACCTTTGTGCCTTGAAGACCCCGATCTTGTTGCCTTTGTGACAGATACGGATATTCGGCCCGGAGAAAAACCGTGCTTCGGGTTAGAGGATACAGGATCGCTTGCTGATTTGGTTGAGCAGCATTTTCTTGCGTCATTATCAGGCCGGGGTCTTAACGGATGAAACCCCATCAATTGCTGAGGTTAGGGATTGTCGTTTTGGGTATGATAATGTTTACACAAAACGCCTTGCCCCATTGTCTTCAATCTCTTGAAAACGGACATATAGACTGGACAATCGGTCTTGTTACGGCCACAGGCCATGCCACCCCTAAAATAAATGCCGAAGGCAAGGCTGTGGCCATGCCGGGGTCTGCCAGGGCCAATGCAACCCGGAACCTGATTGCCATTCTCAAGCAGGTGAAAATTTCAGGGGATCTCACGGTGGGGGAATACGCATCAACCCATGATGCCATTCTTGCCGGGATTGAGAAGATTGCCCAGGATGCCCGGGTTTATCGTCAACTGTATACATCTGCCCTGGATGTGGAAGTCCGGATGGAGGCCACATTTTATGGCGGATTTCTTCAACTGGTGCTCCCGGATCACATCCGGCAGATCCCGAAGATCAACGAGTTGAAGCATGGCCCGGATGAACCGGTTAAAAACAGGCCTTCAGTCGTTGCCGGTGCCAAGCCCTATACCGGACTGATTGTGGATGCAAGGACGTTAAATTTTAAACCCTTACTTTATCCCACCATTGTCAGTGAACAGGGCAGGGAAATCTATTCATCTGTTTTTATCAGTCGGGAATTTGCCGTTCAGAACGGGGTCTGCGCTTATCTATGCGATATGGACCAAGCCCTTGCGTCCCCCAGGACCGGTTCAAATCCCCTGGTGGTCAAGGCGTTAAGAAAAACCGGGGACAAAACCGGTGCCATTGTGATGAGCATGGCAGACGCTAAAAGCCTGGACAGGGCCACTGAACGCCACATCTTTTTAAAGGAATGCCGGGTGATTGTCGTGGTGAAACCGCCGGTACAAAAAAAGATCAGGCAGGCTCTTTAATTCGTACCTGAACGGAAACCCGTGTTTGGACGGCTCGTTAGAGGAGCGCATGCTCACAAAGTTTACCAGGAGCAAGGCGCAGAAAAATTTGTAACCGGAGCATACTAAAGTATGTGAGGATTGCAAATTTTTCTGCAACGCCGCAGATGGGTGACTTTTCGTTCAAATACTAATTAGCGCATTGTCAATCAGTCTTGACTTTCCCACCTTTACAGCTAGGGCCACAAGGGTTTCTGCCTGGACAGTGTCCACCGGTTCAAGGGTCCCGGGATGGCACAGTTCAATATAATCAATCCGGGTGTGGTCAAATGAGTGGATAAAGGCTTCCGCCTCCCTGACAAGATCCGGAACAGACCTTACGCCTTGGGCAACCTTTTGTTTTAAAAGGTTTATGGCCTGGGAAAGACAGACGGCTGAAGCACGCTGTTCCGGCGTAAGATAGGCATTTCTGGAGCTCATGGCCAACCCGTCTTCCTCCCTGATGATCTCCCCGCCGATGATTCGGATATTGAAATCCAGATCCTTGACCATCTGTCTGATCATGGCAAGCTGCTGGAAGTCTTTTTTTCCGAAAATCGCCACATCAGGCATGACAATGTTGAACAGTTTGGTTACCACTGTGGCCACCCCCCCGAAGTGCATAGGACGAGACCGGCCACACAGATACTGGGGAAGATGGTCTAAAGAGACATGGGTCTGGTAGTCAGGCCCGTACATTTCATTTTTATCCGGAAGGAAAACCGCTGTCACCCCTGCCTGCTCAGCCAGGTTAAGGTCATTTTGGATATTGCTGGGATAGGCGTCCAGATCTTCATTGGGGCTAAATTGGGTTGGGTTTACAAAAATGCTTAGGACCAGCTCATCACTCAAGGGTTTGCCTATTTCAAGCAGTGAGACATGCCCTTTGTGGAGGTATCCCATGGTGGGTACGAAACTGATGGTCTTTCCCTGTTTTTTTTTTGCAGCAGACCAGGTCTGCATCTCCGCTTTTGTTTTTAAAATATCCATTATCTGTCAAGTTCCTCTTTTACGGCAATGCCCACATCCAATATGGTGTATGGCTTTTTAATAAAGGTTCCTGCACCCAGAGACAACGCTTTTAATACATCTTCTGATTCCGAATGTCCACTTGCAATAATTGCTTTCTGGTCCGGCCGGATTTTTTTGATCCGTCTGTATGTTTCAAGTCCGGAAATGGACGGGGCCATGACCATGTCTAAAATCAGCAGGTCCACAGGAGTCTGCATGATGAAATCAACGGCATCAATCCCGTTGGCAACACTAAAAACCTTGTACCCTAAACTTTTAAGAATGGTTTCTGCTATTTTACATTGACTCGCCAGGTCATCCACGACCAGAAGTGTTTCCCCGTTTCCTTTGATTTCCTCGATGGAGGCGGGTTGATTTGTTATGGACAGTTCCGGGCGAAGGGCTGGAAACAGCAGTGTGAACTTTGTTCCGTTTCCATCAGACGTCACAAATATTTTTCCCCGGTGGTTGAGAACCGTATTTTTTACTACGGTCAGGCCAAGACCGGTGCCCGATTTGCCCATCTCCTTCTTGGTGAAAAAGGGATCAAAAATTTTATTCAGGCAATTTTCTGGTATCCCTTTGCCGGCATCCTGCACTTCAAGCATCACATATTCGCCAGGGGTCAGATTTTGTTCCGTGTGCCCGTCTTTCTCTCTGTCCACATAATGGTTGGCCGTTGAAAGCACGATTGTGCCGTTGCCGCGGCCTACCTTTGCCGCATTCTCCTCAAATGCATTGATCAAAAGATGCATAATACTTTTTTCAATATGTATATAGGAACCGGACATGTTTAAGAGTTCGGGTTCAAGGTGCATGTCAATCTCCACCTTTCTGTAAAGGGCCTTTATTTTTTTAAACTCGCGCGCAGCCATGAAGCGTTCGATAATCGTATTGATATTCAGAACCTGAAATTCCTCATTAATACCCCTGGAAATGGTTAAAAGATCACTGACCACGGCAGAGGCGTCCCGTCCGGATTCTTTGATAATCGAAAGGCTCTTATGGACCTTGGGTTCCAGGGTGTCGTCGAGAAGAAGTATTTCAGGATAGGTGGCAATGCCTGCCAGAATGTTGTTCAGATCATGGGCAACACTGCCGGCAAGGCGTCCTAAATCATTTAATTTTTTTGAGTTGTTAAGTTTTTTTTCAAGGGTCTGCAGTTTTTTTTGATCTGAGATGTCCCGTATGATGCCATGAAATGTATCCTGCCCGGATCCATGGATAGGCTCGGCCAGGATCTGGACTGGCCGTGTCGAATTTTTGCCGTTGGAAATAAGGCACTCTATGGAAAAGGGCTGGTTGTCACAGATATGTGCATTAAATCGATCCCTTGCATTTTCGGGTAAAATGGACGTCAACGGTTTATTTAGAAGTGCCTGGGCGTTGTTACCTAATATATGCTCGGGGTTTCCGCAAATGACCGTAACGTTCAGCCGGGAATCAATGGCCCACATTAAATCCTTTGAATTAGACAAGATCAATCCGGTTTCTTTTATCAATCCGTTAATGCTTTTAACCCATGAAAGCAGAAGGATAATAAATGATCCATTGAGTATGAAGAAAACCAGACAGAGAGGCTTGCCTACCCGCGCAGGCAAAAAAAGAGTCAACACAGCGAAAAAGATAAACAGAACAGCCCAGATCTGCAAGAGTCCGGTAATTTTACGTGATAATTTCCTGTATCTGGGGAAAATCAGAGTTGTTTTATTTTTTTTAGAAGACGGCATCAATCGGGGGTCTGTTCCTGTTATTTTTTTGTAACTTGATCATCGAGTGATAAATAACTTGAAAAGGTAATTAATGACAAGGAAATCTTACAGAATCAAGGGTCTCTTCCGGCGTCAGGCCTTTGGCGGGGAGGGGGCAGGAGAGTGACGTATAACCCTGCAAATTTTTCCGGCCTATTGAATTTGTTTTAAGTATATATATGATAACTATCTGAAATATATATAAATAACTTTTTTAAAAATGAGTTGGCCTGCTTTTTGCTTTTGTTTATAAGGAAAATATAGAATTTAGTGCCTAAACGGAAACCCGTATTTGGACGAAAAATTGCCCAGGTGCAAAGCGCAGAAAAACTTATAACCGGAGCAACCTCATGGTTGTGAGGAATTTATCTTTTTATGCAATACCGCAAAACTCACCCCGAAAAGGGTTGAATAAAGGAGGTTCTCATGGCAATAAATGTTTTGCCAAAAACAAAGACTCCCAAAGGAGAACATGCCATGAGAACACGCCGTGTATTATACCCCGAAACATCGGAAATGTACATTTGCGAATTAGATCAATGTCCGTTATGTGGCGAACAACTGGAGTTGAGTCGTTATTCAAGTGGACATAAAATTGTACAGAATCTGTCATCGACGGTGGAAGTCGGTTATTGGCCCAAGCAGTGCGACAACCCGAGCTGCATCAATTACGAGCGAAAGTGGCGGTCCGCCGAATGGCAGCAAATTGCTCCGATGCATTGCAGTTATGGTTTTGACGTCATTACAACGATCGGATGGCAACGACAGACCAGCAGATGTACTTTTGAAGATATTCACTCGGATTTAGCCGGCAGAATCATCATCAGTGAATCTCAGGTCCGTCATCTGTATCAGGAGCGTTACCTGCCGTTATTGGCTTCTCAAGAACGAACCCGGTGGGATGAATTAGAGCAAGTTTCACAAGAATTCGGTCTGATCCTGAGTCTGGACGGTCTGGCTCCTGAGGGAGGCGAGCCGCAATTGTGGGTTGTGCGTGAACTTCAAACAGGAGTGACGCTTCGCAGTGGTTGGCTCAGTGAACAGGGACAGCATGCCTTTGAAAATTTCCTGCGGCCGATCGTCGAAACCGACTTAACAGTCAGGGCAGTTCTCAGCGATAAACAGCGGGGCCTGCTGCCGGCGGTTAATGAAATTTTCCCTGAAGCCCGACACGCTTTATGCCAGTTGCATTACCTGAAAAATGTTGCTGAACCGGCAGCATCCGCTGATGAGATAATGAAAGTTAAACTCAGGAAAACGGTCCGACAAAATGCCGGGGACATCATCCGCCCGGAGCATGTGGAGCAACCAGGGGTATTGACGGTAACGGGTTTGCTGCCGTCAGTTGTCATTGAAAACCCTGCCGCCGAGGGGAAAACGGAACAACATTCAGTTGATCAGGTGGAACAGGAACGGCACTCCATTGTGGATGCACTGATACGCCGGGTGCGTTATCTGTTGACGTTAAAGGGGCGTCCACCATTCCGCATGGCAGGCATTGAAATGTATCAAGGTTTTAGGGAACTCTGTGATTGCCTGGAGGTATTCATCGCTCATATTCCCGATGAACGGCTGATTCGGTTACAGCACGGTCTGAGTGAAGCCCTCAAATGCTTTACGGATGACTATGATCAATTGAGTGAAGTTGCCGACTGGCTGATTCATATCTCGACATTGCTCGACCCAGAGGAAAACCCGTATCGAATGGGAGATGAAGTAAAAAACGAGCTGGTTGAGTACCTGGATCAGTTACTTGAGCAAAACAAGGATAATCCGACACTGTTCATCTTCGCAAGCAAGATCTGTAAAACTACTGGTAACTACGCCTCCGGCTTGTTTCATACTTACGATGTACCCGCTTTGCCGAGAACGAACAATGATCGGGAAAGTGAATTCCGCGGACTCAATCAGCGCCTGCTGCGAACAACAGGGCAAAAAGGAGCTACAAAGCGTATGATCCAGCGTTCCGGAGCGTGGGAATTGATTCCGCGCCCGGGAAGTCTTGAGGAAACGATCAGCGCATTCTCATCTGTTGATATGGATGTATTCCGTGAAGAACGGCAAAGACTTCGCAATCACCGTAGTCGTTTCAAACTCCATACCCGTTCCGGCAAAAGAGTTCTAACGGAGCTGGAAAAATTGACGGAACGCTGGCTTAAATTGCCACAAGATAATCAAAAAAGGTGAGTTTTGCGGTATTGCCTTTTTATGCAACGCCGCAGATGGGTGACTTTTCCTCCAAACACGAATTAAATTTTAGGCCGATGATCGGAATAAAACCTTTCAAAATATGGTTTAGAATTTTCATTCATATTCAAGGCGTGGCAACGGGAGCATATTGAAATATGTACTCATTGGCACAACGAAGAAGACGGATGAAAAGGCAAACCATATGGGAGGGTTTATTTTGATTATGGGCCTTAGATCAAAGGAAGAGCCATGAGTAAAACCCTTTATAGATTCAGCCACAGGTTATCAACTGTCCTCGGCCTGGTATTCGGATCTTCCCTGAACAGGGCCCATGCACAGAATAAATTGGCCCGTCATATTGTGGCTCTGAATGGAAAAACATCTTCTGCAGAAATTATAAATGAAGTGGCGGAGTGCCTGAAGGATATTCTTGAGTACAGGCTCTTTGCTTTTGTGAACAAAAAGAATGCCGGGGTGGATGTCTGGCTGGATCCCAGAATGTATAAAACTTCCATAGAAGATATTATCATAAGCGATTTCCAGATCAAGGACACCAAGGACCTGACATATCTTAATATTCTTAATTACCAGGCGGAGTGCCTGGAAAAATTCAGTCTGGATTCCTTGGTGCATTACGAACATAAAGAAGAAAATTGTTATTCACGGCTTTATATGATGCCCAGCAGGCCCATCACTGCGTTGCATGATGATGTGGTCCGCATTCTACTCCAGGGCTGTACCGCTGCCCTTTCAAGGCAGATTAAGATCCAGCAGCTCAAGGATGCCGCCGCCATTGATCCTTTGACCGGCTGCTATAACCGCAGGGCTTTTGACGCCCAGCTCAAAGGGCATGCGGCAGGTGCCGGCCGGCACGGAAAATCATTGTCTGTTTTCATGTTTGATCTGGATCATTTTAAATCATTAAATGATACTTACGGTCACTTAGGAGGCGATGAGGTATTAAAAGAGGTCGGCCGGCTGGTTCGCCGAAATATACGTGCAGAGGATATTTTTGCCAGGTACGGTGGTGAAGAATTTATCGCCATTCTGCCGGAAACTGATAAAGCCCGTGCAATTGAACTTGCAGACAGACTCAGACAAAAGATTTCCGCATTACGCATCCCCTTTGATAATCGTACCATACGGGTGACTGCCAGTTTTGGCGTGGCTCAGTTGGAGGCCGGTGCTGATATCTTAAAATTGGTTGAAGATGCTGATTCAATGCTTTACAAAGCAAAATTCAACGGTCGTAATACCGTTATGCCGGGACTGTTAAAGGTACATAGGGATGAAACGTCAAAATCATTGATTCAGGCAGAACGTTAGGACATGCCATGGTCCTCAATTGAGTCGGTAATAAAAAAACGGGTGCAATTTTTGTAACTCAGGGTGAACCTTTCGTAACCCGGACTTTGATTTTTTTCATTATATCCGGATGTAAATTCGTTCAGACACTACCTGGGATTTTCTTTCCGCCATGTTTTGGGGCTCTTATAAGCTTTCCCTTGGGACCACATGCCCGTTCGTCTGCGCTTGGCATCAGCCTGGGCCTTCTTGTAAGGGCCGGGATCAAGATTTTTAGGCAATCTGCCCCGGTAGACTTCGGCAAGCCCCTGGCGAATCATGGTCAAATTAATGTTGCGGCCTTGGGAAAAAATTTCCGCCAAAATCCGGTTGTACCCGCCGGTTCCGTACTGTTTCAACCGAACTTTTTTTCCCTGAAGGAGCTGTTGTAAAACCTTTTTTGCCTTTTGGGAATAGGGCTGCCCCTTCTTTTTTGATCCACCGGTTTCCGGGGCGTCAATGGCAACCATGCGGATACGAAAGTCAAGATCCTGTCCCTGAACCTGCACGGTATCGCCGTCAAATACTTTTGTGACCTTAAAATTAGATTGATTTATGGCGGCACTGACAGCTTCGGGAGTTTGTGCCGCCTTTTTTCCATAAGGCAAACCGACATTGGAAAAGTGCCTGATCCCGTTTTCATCGATCCAGCTATACACATCACACCTAGCCTGGGATACGCTTAAAACCAGAAGTACGGTTATAAGAAGTTGAATGGTACGTCGCATACGTTCCCCTATGGCTTTTTTGTCAGTGTTAAGGCTCCCCATTGCTTTTCTTCCCGTTCCCAGTCTATGGAAAAACCCATGGCGCTGTAATGGGTTTTCAGATTATCCATTTCCCAGGCCCTGACTCCTGAAAGAATAAGGTTTCCACCGGGTACGAGGATTGAAAAAATGTCTGGTGCAATCTGCTTAAGGGTGGGAAATCTTAAGTTAGCCATGACAAGAGAAAGTCTTAAATCCTGAACCGTCATGATGTCGTGGATAACGTTTATTCTGTTTTCAAGGCCATTGGCTGCAACATTCCGCTGGGCCTCGCTAACCGCATTGGCATCAGTTTCCCAGGCCATGCACCGGGACATGCCTGCAAGGCAGGCAGCTATGGCAAGAACCCCGGAACCCGTGCCGATATCCCCAGCTTTACCGCCTTGAAGATGGTCTGACTGCCCTGTTGAGAAAAAAAGATTGTCCAGGGCTTCCAGGCAAAGCCGGGTGGTGGGGTGGTGGCCGGTGCCGAAGGAGATGCCGACGCTTATTCGGATATCTATGTCATTGGAGCCCGCAATGCTTGCAACATCAGGGGGCAGAATAAAAATTCGGTCCGTGATCCGGACCGGTTTTGAAAAGCCTTCCATGACATAAGTGGATCCATACAGATCCTGGTAGGCCACATCCTGGCTCTGAACAAGGGATGTAACCACTTTTTTTGCCTGGAAAGGTGTCAGGGAAAAATCCCGGCTGATTTCACGGATATAAGCCCTGGCGGTCAGGCGTACCTCGGCATTATGAAGAATATCCAGGGCTCGGTTTCGGTCAAAGGGAATCATGTCCCTCTTTTTTAAGCAATGTAGTATACCATTGGGCAAAATCAAACATGCCTTTGATTTTTTCTTCGTCATTTATGATGCCAAGGCACATTTCAAGGGCGCCCTGGGCATAACTGTTGGAATATTCATCCGCATCAATGGCTGTGAGAAACTCCCGGATCAGTTCCTGGGAGGTTCGTTTGGTTTTATCCTTGCGGATGTCAATGGGGTCTTTGGGCTCCTGGAACGGGTCCCATTTGTCATACCCCGTTTTCATAATCTGCCGCTGGCCCCGTTTTCCCATGGCATCGAAAATGGCCTTTTTTCTTTCTTCAATTTCCCCAGGGGAGAAGTGTGTTTCACCCATCTTTTTTCACTCCAAGAAATTCATCGTTAAACAGGGTTACCATCGCCATGGATACAGGGATCAGCAATTCATGCATCCGGATGTTGGACGACTTAATATCTTTTATCAGTTCCGCAGACAACAGCTGGAGCTGGGTGTATATTTTATCCATGTTCAGGGTGGGGTAGGCCTTACCCTGAACAAAATTGGTCCGGCCACAGATGTGGGAGGCCCCTGCCGTGGAGGTGGGGATTCCGTATACTCTGCAGGTAATGGGCCGGAACTCGTACATCAAGCACAGATTGTTTTCACCCAGAAGGGGACATCGGACCCTTTCCTGGGACATTTTTCCCACAATTTCAAGCTGGTCAGCCCCTTCCTTGACTTTTTTGTAGGCATCACGTTTCATTTTGGCCAAAATCCGGTCTGTTTTATCGGCAATGGCAATGAGATCGGCTTTTTCTCTGCCTGAAAAATTTTCATTAAATTTGTGGTTCAGGTAAAGCGCCTCAATCAGGGTCAGATCAAAAATGGCATAGCAGCAATCCGAGCATTTTTCCCTGCAGAAGACCTCTTTAGGGAATTCTTTTTTAACCCGGTCAAAGACCTGGTCCACCATGTTGACAACCGCTTCATATTTTACAAAATGTTTATCTAAATCCATTCGTATACCTTTTTTTATATGAAAGTTTTGTAATCTATATAGATTTTATAACTTTCGTTGTAGGCTGAGCCAAGGTGTTTATATACCAGGCCGGCCCATGGGTGTTATTTTCCAATGCAGAAATTGTTAAAAACAGCATCAAGGATATCCGGAGGCGCAGTGTCCCCGGTGATTGTCCCGAGATGGTCAATACAATTCTTAACATCCAGTGCCAGGGTCTCTTCCTCCTGACCGTTTTCAAGTCCTTCCATCATCGTTGTCATATGTCCAAGGGCCTGGACAAGGGCGTTTTTATGTCGAAGATTGGGGATGACTGCATTATCACCAATCTCAAGGTTGCCGATACAGGTTTCCAGAAGCCTTGTTCTAAGGGTATTTATACCTTTTCCTGTGAGCGCGGAGATTTCCACCGGGCTTGGGTCGGTATATTTTTCAGGCAGTTGGGGCAGATCAAGTTCATCAACCAGGTCAATTTTATTGATGGCAAAAATGACCGGTTTATCTTCCGGAAGAATTTTTGATACCGTTTTTTCAGGAAAGGGTCTTCCCGGTTCAATTACATATAGGACAATATCAGCCGCCTCTATCTGGTCCCTGGCTTTTTCAATACCGATGATCTCCACAAGATCATCGGTTTGGTGGATTCCGGCCGTATCAACAATGACAAAAGGAATACCCTCAATGGTCAGGCTGTCCTCAATGGGGTCCCGGGTGGTACCGGGGATGGCCGTGATAATGGATTTTTCCTTTTCCAGAATTCGGTTCATGATACTGGATTTTCCAACATTGGGCTCCCCGCAGATGGCCAGGCGTATGCCTGTTTTTAAAAAACAGGCATCCTTGTGCTGCTGTATAAGCGCCTCAATTTTGTCTGCAACGGATTGAAGCTCGGTTTTATCCTGGCTGGTGTAGGAAAATGCGCCTGCATCATCGGGAAAATCAATGGCAGCCTCAAGCCGGGCAAAAAATTGGGTCAAGACAGATATCATATCCTGGATACTTTGGCGCAGCAGGCCAAGGTTCTGGGAGGCGGCAAATTTAAGGGATGAGTCCGACCGCGCATTAATGATGTCTGCCACAGCTTCTGCCTGGGTCAGGTCAATACGGCCGTTTAAAAAAGCACGCCGGGTAAATTCTCCAGGTTCTGCCGGGCGTGCGCCAAGGCTGAACAGCAGGTCTAAAATGCGTCGTAGAACAATGGTGCCGGAGTGGGCCTGGATCTCCACAACATCCTCGGCTGTATAGGAACGCGGGCCTTTCATGGGGATGACAAGCACTTCGTCAACCGTGGTATCCCCGTCACATATAAAGCCGTGGCTTACCCTGTGGGAAATAAATTGCGGTGCCTTTTTTCCCCCATCGGCTGGTGTCTTTGAGAAAATTTTGGCTGCCAGATCAAAGGACTGTTGTCCTGAAACCCGGATGACACCGATGCCGCCGCTTCCAAATGGGGTGGCTATTGCGGCTATTGTATCTGTCATTTACTTTTTGAACCGTTTTTTTCCCCTGTATGAGTTGCGTTTTTTAGGGAAAATAACCAGACGTCTGTAATAGCCGTCTCCCATGCTCTGGGTGCGAACCTGGGCATCATCCTTCAGGGCAAGGTGAACAATACGGCGGTCCTGGGCACTCATCTGATTAATAGTGGCAGGCCGTCCGGTTTTTTTGGCTTTTTCCGCCATTTTCATGGCCAGATGCTTTAGATTTGCCTTCCGGGTCTCCATATAGCCTTCAATATCAACTTTGACCCTGACACGCGATTCGCTCTGGCGGTTGATGATTTTATCCGTAAGAAACTGCATGGCGTCCAGGGTTTGACCCTTGCGGCCAATCAGAATACCGGTATTCCCGCCTTTGATTTGAAGGGTCAGGTTGTTCTCTTGGGCTATGGCTTCAACATGGGCGTCATCGGTAATCAGGTCTGCCATTTTTTGAACCGTTTTAATGCCCAAGTCGATGGATGCCTGGGAGACCGGCTCCGGCGGCAGTTCCTCTTTGTCCGGCCTTTCAGCCCTGGGTGCCGGGCGGGCATCCCACCGGCCGGTATCTTCTTCTTCAAGTTTTGCTTCGTTTTCGGAAGTCTGAACTTTTTTATCCAGGCTGTCAGGTGCCTCTTTGGGTTCTTTTTCTTTTACCGGCATTGGTTTCGGTGCCGGTTTTTGGGGTGCAGGAGGTGCCTGTTTGGGTTTTGGCGTGGGTTTGCTCTGGCCAAAGGCCTCGTCCACAATGGAGAGAATGCCATCCTTGTCTTCTTTGGATTGCTGTGTTTTTTTGGCTGGAAGCGTCACCCGGATTCGGGCATCTTTGCGGCCGACAATACCGAAAATACCGGTTGTTCCCGTTGAGATCACATTGTATTTTAATTCTTTTTGGGGGATATCAAGCTGCTTGCAAGCCGCCTTAATGGCGGTATCGACATTCTTTCCGGTAAATTCAAGAGGTTGGTTCATACGTCCTCCTTAGGCTAAAATCTTTTGTGTGTAATACTGCTGGCCCATTGAGATGATGTTGTTGACAAACATGTACAGAACCAGTCCTGCCGGAAAATTGATAAACAGAACTGTCATGAATATGGGCATAAGCATCATCATTTTTGCCTGCATGGGATCCCCGGTCGTAGGTGTCATTTTCTGCTGTAGCAGGAATGATGCACCCATGAGAAGTGTCAGCACAGGGATACCGGAAGGGGCCTCCATGAAAGGAATAGCAAAATTAAAGTGAAACAGGCGGTCTGGGCCGGACAGGTCCGTAATCCATCCCACAAATGGCGCGTGACGTAGCTCAATGGCCATGTAAAGCATGCGGTACAGGGCAAAGAAAATGGGCATCTGCACAAGCAGCGGCAGGCACCCGGAAGCCGGGTTGACCTTGTATGTTTTATACAATGCCATGGTTTCCTGATTCATGCGCGGCTTGTCGTCTTTATACTTTTCCCGGATCTCCATCATTAAAGGCTGTACCTTTTTCATCTCATGCATGGACTTGTAGCTTTTGGTACCCAGGGGCCAGAATATCAGTTTAATGAGGATGGTAAGAATAATGATGGCCACCCCGTAATTGGGAACAACGCCATGGATAAAATTCATGGCAATGAGCAACGGTTTGGCCAGGATATCAAAAAAACCGAAGTTAACGGATTTTTTCAAAAGATTGTCATACCCGCTTAAAATTTTATGGCTTTTGGGGCCCATATATAGGGTAAAGGACTGTTGGTTTTGTTTTTCCGGATCCAGCCTGGGCATTTTGGCAACCAGCCGGTTGGTTACAACGTCATTGGCAAAGGAGAGCTTCAGGGTAGCTGCCTCCGGGGTATCCGGCATGACCGCCGTCAGGAAATAACGGGTGGTGTATCCGGCCCAGCCCACAATACCAGAATAAGTGTCCTTATCTTCAATATCCTTGGGTTTGATGGTGGTAAACTTTTTGTCAATATAGGCGACCGGCCCTTCATATGCGAACCGGGAGCGTTTTTTGACATCTTCATTGAAATAACCGGGAATACCGATGCTGATAGCGTCGTTAATCGGCGAGCCCGAGCCATTTTGAACAATGATGTCACAATGGATAAGGTAGGAGTCCGCCCTGAAGGTCAGCATTTTTTTTACGGTAATGCCGGCCGGGTTTGTCCAGGAAAATGTAATATTTTTTTCTCCTTGGTTCAGGGAAATATCCGTGCTGTCCGCATCGGAGGAGAAGACAGCATCGGCCAGTCCCCTGATACTTCCCTGGGCGGTAGTAATGGAAAATATACCCCCGGTAAGATCGGCCAGTTCCTTGGTTACCAGCTGTTTTGCAGGAGAGCCCTCGTCATTGGTTTCGCTGTAATCCTTGAGGGTCAGGCTTGTTACTGCAGCTTTATGTTCACTAACGCTAATGTCGTAGTAGGGGGTGGACAGCCTGATGGTACGAAAGTCCCGTAAGGCGCTCTGGGCTGCCGGGGCATTTGCGGGTACTGTCTTGGGGGTGAAGTCCGAAACCTTGGCGGAATCGGATTCAGACGAATCCGTCGTCTGTGACGGGGCGTCCTGGTTTTGATTATCAGGCTGGGGTGCGGGTGCGAAAAAAAATTGGTAGCCGAAAAGGACTGCAACTGACAGCACCACAGCTAAAAATAATCGTTTTTGCTCATCCATCTTCTCTCCTAAAAACAAGGGGGTTGTCTTAAAACAGTAAAGAAAGAGGAAGGCAGGTGGCGCTTAACAGACTGTTTTTAAAGCTAATTTAAGGGACCGGATCATAACCGCCAGGTCGGAACGGATGGCAGCGCAATATTCTTTTTATTGCCAAAATGCTGCCTTTTATACTGCCATATTTTTGAATCGCTTCCAGGGCATAGTGAGAACACGATGGCTCATACCTGCAATGGGTGCCAAGGAGGGGCGATATAAAAATCTGATAAAACCTGATCAATATGGATAACAGCTGTCTGATCATCTATGCCAATGCAATTTTTTCAAAAAGTTTATTAAGCTTTTCATTAATTTTTTTATTGGACAGTGCTGCCAGACCTTTTCTTGCAATTATGCTGATGTCGTTTGTTCCGGATACAAAATCTTTCCTGCGTCTGAAATACTCTCTTACAAGCCTTTTTATTCTGTTGCGCGCGACTGCATTCCCCACTTTTTTAGATACGGTAATTCCAATTCGATTGTTTTTTTCTGTTCCCTTGGAAACAGCAGCTATAAAATAACTGGTTCGTATCTTTCTACCATGTCGTGAAAGCTTTAAAAATTCGGCCCGTTTCCGGAGCCGAGCATCTTTGGGTAAAGAAAAGTTACTCAATACACCCCTGAAAGATTTAAACCGTGGTTAGTCTTTTTCTTCCCTTGGCCCGTCTGGCATTAATGATGCGTTTACCGCCCGGGGTGGACATTCTTTTCAGGAATCCGTGTTTTCTGGTTCTTTTCCGGTTGCTTGGCTGATAAGTGCGTTTCATAAAATTCTTGTTCCTTGTGTCTTGTTATTATTTGTCAATATATCAGTTGCATAAACTACAATAAACACAGAATATTAATTCATATATTTATTAATGTCAATCTTCTCTTTTTGAAGTTTTCGGGGCAAGGGACTCAAATATGTGGTATTCTTCAATATGATAATGGGGTTCCGGGTAAATGGAAATGGGTTTTGAAAATTTTGATTCCAGGGAAACCAGCAGATGGTTTTCACTGCCGTGGAAAAGCTGGGCAATTTCCGGATGTACCTTTACCGTAAACCTGTTGCCCATCATGTCCCTGGCTTCGGCGGCCAAGTCTCTGTAGATTTTGTAGCAGATGGATTCGCCCGATAGCAGGTAACCATTTCCATTACAGTAAAAACAGGGCTCGCAAAGGGTCCGGGTCAGATTGCGGCGGGTGCGCTTGCGCGTCATCTGAACCAGGCCAAGTTCCGTTAAGGGAAGGACATTTGTCTGGCTTTTATCCTTTTTCATAGCTTCGTGCATTTGGGCCATAACCTTGTCCTTGTGGGCAGTTTTACGCATGTCAATGAAGTCAATGATAATGATTCCCCCGATATTGCGCAGCCGAACCTGGTAGGCAATCTCCTTGACCGCTTCCAGGTTGGTTTTTAGAATGGTTTCATCAAAGTTGCGTTTGCCGACGTAACGTCCTGTGTTTACGTCAATGGCCACTAACGCTTCGGTCTGCTCAATAATAATATACCCGCCTGATTTGAGCCAGACTTTCTTTTTCAGTGCCCGGGTGATGTCTCCTTCAATATTGTATGCATCGAAAATGGGCTCTTTGTCCTGGTACAGCTCAACGGAAAGGTTAACATCGGGCATCAGTTTTTTCAGAAAATTTTGGACGCTTTCATATTCTGTTTTTGAATCAATGATCAGTTTGTCCGCTTCATTGGCTAGAAGATCCCTGACAGCCCGGAAGGTGGCATTAAGATCTTTGTACACCAGGGCTGTGGCTGATATGGTCCGGTTTTTTTCCTGGATATCCTGCCAGGTATTGTTTAAGAAATCGATCTCTTTTGACAATGTTACTTCATCGATATCCTTGGCCTGGGTCCTGAAAATGTAGCCGAAATTATTTTTCCGCAGCCCTTTGAGCATGTCCCGCAGCCGGGTTCGTTCTGTCTCGTCCGTGATCCGCCTGGATATGCCGATGTGATCCACAGTGGGCATAAGCACCATATATCTGCCGGCCAGGGAAATATGGGTGGTGACCCGTGGACCTTTGGATCCGATGGATGATTTTGCCACCTGGACCAGGATTTCCTGGCCTTCCACAAGAAGCCCTTGGATGGCGCATTCAGGTGTGGGTGGTTTCCATGACTCGGATTCTTCGTCCATGTCATCAACAGCCGGTCCATCATCATCCTGTTCTTCTGCATCCGCGTCCTGTTCCAGCTGTCTGCACAGCTTAAGACTGGCCGAATCCAGTACATCATCCACATAGAGGAATGCAGCCTGGTCAAATCCGATATCTACAAACGCAGCCTGCATACCCGGAAGTACCCGCTGTACCCTGCCTTTATATATGTTTCCTGAAATACTTGTGTCATCCCTGCGTTCATTAAAAAGTTCAACTATGGTCCCGTTTTCCAGCAGGGCGACCCGGGTTTCATGGGGAGCACAATTGACAACAAGCTCTTTGAGCATAACAAATCCTTATGGTCTACTTCGTGCCCGCTTGAAAACCGTAAATTTTGTTGATTACTTCGTTGGACCGCAAATTTTTCAGGTTTTCATTCAGACACTATTTGAGTTAATTCTTCATTTTTTTTATTCTTGCATCCGTTACTGCTGTATCATCAAGACCAAATCCTTTGGTCAGAATTTCTGTCGGCCTGACAATGCGTGCATTATAGGGTGTCAACGTCATTTCAAGGCGGATAGGGGAAATCAGCCGGACGGATGAAAGCGCTTTTCGTAAATCTGTTTTTCGAATTTTACCCTTTTTGCTCATATCTTCAACCATAAATTCGGACAGGGCCAGAAACCGATCCAGTTCAGGTTGGCGGATACAGGGTTCTGCAAATGAGATCTGATAGGTGTCCCGGGGTGTCGGGGGTTGCGGTGATTTACGGAAAAGCGCGCAGTCTGTAACCTCAATGCCCCGTGGCAGTTGCTCGTTCAGGTCAGACATAATCCTGTGGGGCTTCAATCCTTTTTCAAGATAGATGTAAAGACTTTCCTCTTCGCTTTCCATCCCCAGGGGCAGGGCCGTTGCAAAGGACATGCGCATGGATGGATTAAACCCCTTGGAGTATTTTACGGCAAAGCCTGTGCGTTTGACGGCTCGCTGGAAAATGGTGGCCATTTCCAGATGCCCGAAAAATCTGGCGTCTTCCAGTTTGGAAAATTTCAATTCGTATTTGATAAACGCGTCGTCCGGTAGGCGGTCCGACTGTCCGTCTGGTTTTTTTTTTGATTTTTTATCTAAAAGCGCTTTCTGGTCGGCATTACTTTTTTGCACCACAGGCGCAATGGTTTTAAAATTGCAAATGCCGCACCCGGTGCAGTCGTTCTCCCGGCAATCCGGTGTGAGGGCCATCTCTTCAGCTTTTTTTAATTCGCTTTCCAGGAACGCTTTTTTAATCCCGGAATCAATGTGATCCCAGGGCAGTGGCTCACCAGGCGTTCTTTGACGGGAGGTATAAAAGGCAGGATCAATGCCTGTGGCCTCAAAGGCCTGTTCCCAGAGGCTGAAATTGAAATGGTCACTCCATCCGTCCAGACGGCATCCCAGTTCAAACGCCTTGACCAGTAAAGGCGACAGGGCCCGGTCTCCCCTGGACCATACCCCTTCTAAAAGACTCATCTTGGGATCCTGCCATTTCAGCTTGACCTTGGGATGCCGCAGATTGTCCTTCAGGTACTGCAGTTTTTCAAGGGTCTGGTCCAGGGTCATCTGGGCATGATTCTGGAATGGGGTGTGGGCTTTGGGAATAAAGCAGGTCGCAGAAACATTGATCATCTGTTTTCCCTTGGTATAGGTAGAGGCCAGGCGCTGGGAAAAATCTGCAATACCCTGGATGTCATCCATCTGTTCAAAGGGAAGGCCTGTCATAAAGTACAGCTTGATGTTTTTCCAGCCCAGGGACAAAGCGTTTTCAACGGTTTTTGCAATACTGTCTTCGGTAAGGTTTTTGTTGATGATGTCCCGCAGGCGCTGGGTTCCGGCTTCGGGTGCAATGGTAAAACCGGTTTTACGGACACTTTTTATCAGCTCCATGAGTTGGGGGGTCAGTTTTTCCGCTCGGATGGATGGCAGGCTGATGGCATTGCACTGGCCTTGACTCAGCAACAAAAGCGCTTCCATTAATGCCGGCAGTTGTGAATAATCTCCGGTACTCAAAGACAGCAGGGAGATGTCAGAGTAGCCCGTGGTTGCCAGGGAGGCCTTGGCTATTTCAAGGAGGTCTTCCAGGCTTCGTTCCCTTACAGGCCTGTAAATCATTCCGGCCTGGCAGAACCGGCATCCCCTGGAGCATCCCCTGGCAATTTCCAGGCGCAGACGGTCATGAACCGGTTTTCCAAAGGGTACAATGGGTGAAATGGGAAAATCGGCAAAGGTCAGTTCCGGCAGGATGGCCCGTTTGATACGGGAATAGTCCTCATACAGCGGGGTCAGAATCTGGTGGCCGTCGCTATCCCGGGATACGGTAAAAAAGGAGGGCACATATACGCCCTCAATCCGGGAAAGCATCTTGAGCAACGTCTTTTTTTGGCCGTCGCCCTCCTTTTTAAATGCAATAACGGTATCTGCCACCTGGGTGATGGCCTGTTCCCCGTCCCCAATTATAAAGGCATCAAAAAAATCAGCTAACGGCTCAGGGTTAAAGGCGCATGGCCCGCCGGCAATGATCAAAGGAAAGTTGTTATCCCGCTGGTCCGCGTAAAAGGGGATGCCGGATAGATCAAACAGGGTCAGAATATTGGTGAAATTGAGTTCATACAAAAGGCTGACACCAATGATATCAAAGTGGCTAAGCGGGGTCCGGGTCTCCATGGAGAGACAGGGTACCTTTTTTTCCCGCATCAGGGCTTCCATATCCGGGGCCGGGGCAAAAAATCGTTCTGCTGCAATATCTTCCCGTTTGTTCAGAATGGAATAAAGGATTTGAAGCCCAAAGTGGGATGTACCTATTTCATACAGGTCCGGAAAGGCCAGGGCAAAGGTCAGATCAACCTGGGACAGGTCTTTTTTCACTGTGTTGATTTCATTGCCGGAATACCGGGTCGGAGTCTGGACCCGGTTAAGGATGTATTGATAATTTTGTTTGTGCATGATACTGATTTTATAATAACCTTTACCTATTTCAAAATCAGTAAATATATATTTTAAAAATGGAAATTGCAATGAAAAGAACCAAGATAAAGGCAGTGCTGGATATGGCCGCCTCACCGGGTGAGGTCTTTATACAGGGATGGGTCCGGACCAAAAGAGACGCAAAGGATTTTAGTTTTATTGAGCTCAATGACGGTTCCTGTCTGGCCAATATCCAGGTGATTGCCGGGAGCGATCTGGCTGAGTACAGTCAGGTGGAAAAACTGACCAGAGGGTCTGCGGCCGGCGTAACCGGACAGCTGGTGGCATCGCCGGGCAAGGGCCAGAAATGGGAGATCCAGGCCACTGCCGTGGATGTGATCAGCATAGCCCCGGAAAATTATCCGTTACAGAAAAAACGGCATACAGATGAGTTTTTGCGCAGCATTGCCCACCTTCGGCCCCGGACCAACAAATACGGTGCGGCTTTCAGGATCAGATCCCGGATGGCCCAGGCCATTCATGCCTTTTATCTGGACAAGGGGTTTTATTATCTTCACTCCCCGTTGATCACAGGCTCCGACTGCGAGGGTGCAGGAGAAATGTTCCGGGTCACAGGCCTTGATCCGGCGGATGTGCAAAAACAGGGGCAAATGGATTTTTCCAAAGATTTTTTCGGTCAGGAAGCCAATCTCACCGTATCCGGCCAGCTCTCTGCCGAAATGTTTGCTCTTTCCCTGGGTGATGTCTATACTTTCAGTCCAACCTTCCGGGCGGAAAATTCCAACACTCGGCGCCATGCTGCAGAATTCTGGATGCTGGAACCGGAAATGGCTTTTTGTGACCTTGACGGAGATATGGACCATGCCGAAGAGCTGGTTAAATATCTGGTTGGGCATGCCATGGATCATTGCAGAGAAGATCTGGACCTGTTCATGCGTTTTGTGGACAAAAATCTGGGACAGCGGCTGGAAACCCTTGTTGGCAAACCCTTTGCCCGGCTGCCTTACACTGACGCCGTGGAGATTTTGAAAAAAAGTGGCAAACTATTTGAATATCCGGTTGAGTACGGCATTGACCTGCAGTCTGAACACGAGCGGTTTCTGGCGGAAGAACATTTTAAGACACCGGTATTTGTTACGGATTATCCAAGACAGATCAAGCCCTTTTACATGCGCATGAACGATGACGGACAAACCGTGGCTGCCATGGATTTACTGGTTCCGGGCATCGGCGAACTCATCGGGGGCAGCCAGCGGGAGGAGCGCTTAAACGTGCTGGAGGCCCGGATGGATGAGATGGGTCTTGATAAAGACCCCTACTGGTGGTATCTGGATTCACGCAGGTTCGGCACCGTGCCCCACGCAGGCTTTGGCATGGGGTTTGAACGGTTTTTGATGATGCTTACTGGTATTTCCAATATCCGGGATGTTATTGCTTTTCCCCGTACACCGGGGTCCATTGATTTTTAATTCATGGCGGAATACAATTCTGAAAATAAAAGCCTCATCGCGGATTAGTGTGAAAACGTTGGAAATACATTCTTCTCTATACCAAAAAAAAGTGGAGATAACTCACGATCTGATCAGCGTTTTGTCACTTTTTTATATGAGTGGAAAAAAGATACAGTAGATCAAAAAACCATTTTTTACACTAGGCTTTGTCTGATAATTCAAACAAGTGAACTTCTGACGGATAAATCACAGATTTCAAATACGCACAGTAGCCGGAGTGGTTATTTCTGTATGGTATTTGCTATGCATCTTTGATATCTATACCCTATAATTTAAATAGAATTTTAAAGGGGCAGATAAATTGAAAAGCAAATTAAATAAGACGCTTGAGCAAATAAATGCATCTTTAATAAACTTGGTGATATGCTGTATCGGTTTTATCTGCCTGCTATCTGCTCTTTTCACTGACCATGAAGACGGCAGGAATATTCTATTGAGCATCGGGTGCTCTTTGATCGCCAGTACTGTGGTTTCATATCTGACATCAAAATACCTTATAAGAATGAGTCGGATAAAAAATATTGTTGAACATTGGGGCCTTGAATCTATATTCGAGACCAGACAAGAGATGAACCGAAGCACCGACATTGCCTTTGAGTCTCTTGAAAAGCACCTTGATATCATTGCATGGGGCTTGAAGTCCTTTCGAGATGCCAAGGATAAAATTGTCAAAGAGAAGGTCAAGCGTGGCCTGAAAATTCGATTTGTTACGCTTCATCCAGACTCTGAATATGTCAAGCAGCGTGAAATTGATGAAAGAGAAGCCCCTGATCAAATCAGACAAACCATTCTTAATTTGAAAAATTGGATTGAAGATCTTCAAACGATAGCGCCAAAGCCTGAAAATGTTCAGGTAAAATACTATAACAGCCTGCCAGAAGACTTCTATTTCAGAGTTGATGATCATGTTTTTATTGGTCCATATCTTTACGGGATTTCGAGTCAGCAAACCATTTCCTATGAATTCAAAGGTGCCGCCAAAGGCGCGTCATATTACAAAGATTATTTTGAGCGCCTTTGGAATGATCCCGATTTTTGTGTTGACCCGGAATGATGGTACAGCCATCGGGTGAACCGGACAGCAAGGGTCTCCTTCTTTTTAAAGGTTGATATAAAGGGGTCACCCATTAAAGGCCGTGTCAAGTATATAGGGTCAAGCAGCATGCAACATCGAGTGATGACGAGGTAACCATATGATAGAAATGACAAGAAAACCAACGCATCCAGGCCGAATTATTAAAGAAGACTATCTTTTACCATTGTCTATCAGTATTAAGGATATGGTTGAAAATTTAGGTTTTTCCAGAAAAACGCTTTCGAAAATTGTAAACGAAAAAGGATCTATCACGCCTGAAATGGCATTGAGGTTATCAAGGGCCTTTGACACAACGCCTGATCTATGAATGAACCTCCAGAATAACGGCCATGGCCGACCTGGTCTTTCACCGAGGTTAGGCCACAACAAATCATGAAAGAAACTAACTGGTTAGTTTAGTTCTTTCATATAAATTATGATTTATGGAACGTAAAAAATTCATCAACAACTTGGCAACTTGTTAAGCCAATACCAGCTAACTTGCTTCATTCAAAGTAATATAATGAATCCCAAAATTGTGCAAAGAAAATTGACGACATGACGTTATAGCGTTATACTGTTATTATGATTAAAGGAGGTAATGTCATGGCTACTCAAACAAAAAGAGCAACAATTTATTTCGATCCTGAGCTGCATAAAGCACTCAAAATAAAAGCATTGGAAACATCTCGTTCTATAACAGATTTGGTCAATCAAGCAGTCAGAGAGTCTCTCTCAGAAGATGCTGAAGATATCCTTGCATATGAAGAACGCAAGGATGAAAAAGTTATCAGCTACGACCAGATGTTAAAGAAATTGAGAAAAGATGGACGAATATAAAATATTTTTCAAGAAATCCGTTGAGAAGGATTTTAAGAAAATACCTAAAAAGTCTCTTGTTAAGATTTTAGAAAAAATTGATGAACTAAAAAATGACCCAAAGCCGGATGGAAGTGAAAAACTAACAAACTATGACTTATATAGAATAAGGCAAGGTACTTACAGAATTGTTTATTCAATTCAAGACCAAGAACTCATAATTTGGGTCGTCAAAGTTGGTCATCGAAAAGAAATCTATAAAAAATTAAGCTAACAAATAAGAATATGATTATGCTTACAGGTTTCCCGGATATACCATTGAGTATACCCCATTCAAGAGAAAGTCTGAGAGCGCGGGGAGAGATATGATAATGACAACAACGGCTGGAATAAAATTATGAAAATTACCGTATTAGACTATGGGGCGGGCAATGTCCGCAGCTTGATCAATGCTGTGGAAAAAATGGGCGGCAGCATTAAAATGGTTGAAAAACCTGAAGATATACTGGCAGCTGAAAGGCTTATTTTTCCCGGTGTGGGCAATTATGGGGCCATGCTTGAAATTCTTCATGAGCGTGGCTTTGTTGAGCCCCTGCGCGAATATCTCAACGCAGACCGGCCGTTTCTGGGCATCTGCGTGGGCATGCAGGCCCTGTTTGAAGGCAGTGAGGAAGAACTGGTCTCCACCAATGAGAGCATTGGATTTTTTAAAGGCCGGGTGAAACGCTTCAGAACGGAACTGTCTGTGCCCCACATCGGGTGGAACGGCATCCATATCAAACAGGACTCCCCTTTTCTTGACGGGGTGGACCCGGATACAAAATTTTATTTTGTCCATTCCTACCACATCGTGCCTGAAAGCCCAGAGGTCATCCTGACCACCACCACCTATGATTACCCTTATGCCTCGGCTGTGCAGCAGGGTAATGTCATCGGCACTCAGTTCCATCCGGAAAAAAGTGGGGTTGCCGGCATGAAGCTGCTTGATAATTTCATTCATTCAGACAGCCTTAAATCCCGGGGGCCCGCTGACATACCGTCCAAAGGTTTGTCAAAACGGGTGATTGCCTGTCTGGATGTCCGGTCTAACGACAATGGGGATTTAGTGGTTACCAAGGGGGATCAGTACGATGTCAGGGAAGCGGGCAGTGTCAGAAATCTTGGCAAACCCGTGGCGTTGGCCCGGAAATATTACGAGCAGGGCGCTGACGAGATTACCTTTTTGAATATAACAGGTTTCAGGGATTTTCCGCTGGAGGATATGCCCATGTTAAAGGTCCTGGAACAAACCTCAAAGCAGGTGTTCGTGCCCCTGACCATTGGCGGCGGTATCCGGGAATTTACAGATGCCCAGGGTCGGCACTATTCGTCCCTGGATGTTGCGGCCCGGTATTTCAGGGCGGGTGCGGATAAGATTTCCATTGGATCGGATGCGGTTTATATTGCCATGGCATATCTTGAATCTGGGCAGAAGACAAAGAAATCAGCCATTGAAGAAATCTCAAGGGTCTACGGGGCACAGGCTGTGGTGATTTCCGTTGATCCCCAAAGGGTATGGGTGACTTGTCCGGAAGATGCCCCCAAACACCATGTGGTCAAGGTAACATCTGGAGAGAAAGGTTCTAACGGTGAATCATACTGCTGGTACCAGTGTACGGTAAGCGGAGGCCGGAAAGCCATGGATCTTGATGCGGTAGCCCTGGCAAGGGCCTGTGAAGAACTGGGGGCCGGTGAAATTCTGCTTAACTGCATAGATAAGGACGGGACCAACTCCGGATTTGATTTGGACCTGATCAATGCCGTACGCAGCAATGTCACCATCCCGGTGATTGCCTCTTCCGGTGCCGGGTGTGAAGCGCATTTTGCCGAAGTGTTTAAATCTACAAAGGCTGAAGCGGCATTGGCCGCGGGTATTTTTCATAGGGAAGAAGTGCCCATTCAGGCGGTGAAACAGCATCTTGCCGAACAGGGCATCGAGGTGCGAAGGTAACCTTATCTGACAGTCATGGGTTGAGCAGCAATTCTAAATTTGAGTCCGTATGCCATCTTGCTCTTAATCTTGCTCGTGCTCTTGCTCGAAATAATACTGCGAGCAAGAGCATGATTAAGAGCACGAGCAAGAAAAAAGCAGGCAGGAAAGATAATACTTTGTTAAATTTAGAATTGCCATGGGTTGAGTCTGGGTGTTGATGTTGATAGATTAGGTCAGCCCATGGGCTGTTAGATTAAAAATTCAGGCAACCTTTAACAGCGCTTCTACTTCCTCCATCCGGCAGGCAAAGTCCGCGATGATTTTCAATGTATCTTCGGCTGAAATGCCAATATAATCCATGGCCTGCTGGTGGAATCGATATGCAAGTCCGTCTGCACCCACCCCCATCCCCATCATCATGCATATGCAATCGGACAGATAGACCACAGCGATATCCTTGTCCCTGACCATGGTTTCGTTGGTAAGATGATGATTACGGATAATTCTGACCATTTTGGGCGAGAATTTCCACATTTTGGCAATCATTGCACCAAGCTCGGCATGGTCCACGCCGATAATTTGTTTTTCAGCTTCCATAAAACTGAAATTTTCATTGATCACCAGGTTGTAGATTTTTTCAAAGGCATCCTGGACAAATTTATCCAGAACGGTTTTACCGATATCCTTGAGAAGTGAGGCTGTATATATGCTGTTTTTATTCGGTAAGTCCAACTGCTCGGCCACCTGTTTTGCAATGAGGGCCGATGATACGGAATACTTCCATAATGCGCCTTCACGTAAATCATAACCTTTCTGGGTGCCTTTGGTTACCTGGGCGCTTATCTTGAGCATTACCAGCTCCACAAGGTGATTCGTGCCCAGCATCGTGGCAGCTTCCTGGATGGTTTCAGCGGGATGTTTCAAACCAAAGTATGCAGAGTTGGCAGTCCGAAGGACATCTGCGGTAATGGCAGGGTCGTACCGGATGATTTTGGTGATATCTTTCATGGATGCATTGGGGTCATCTACGATTTCCAAAAGGGAGGTGACCACGGCAGGGATGGGTTTTAGATTTTTTATTTCTTTGATCACTACTTGCAGGCTGGTCATAACCGCACCTCTCCTAATCCGGATGTTTTCAAATAGATATTTCCGGAGGCAACTTCCATTCTTACGGCCCGGTTTGAATACCCCCCCACAGCCTGTTTCCAGATAGAAATATTGTTTTTGGTCAATATCTGCATTAATGCGGAATAGTTTTGTCTGCCAAGATTGAAAATTCCTTCCTGGTCCATAATTTCAGCGCCGCCTGCAACAAAAACTTTGATTCTGGATTTTTCGGCGCCCAGTTCATATATACGTTTGAACAGCGCTGGAATGCCGGTATCGGCGAACATGAACGGATTGCTTTTTGCCTTTACAGCATCAATGGCGGAGTTCGGCAGCATATAGTGAAGCATTCCCCCTACTACGGCCTGGGGGTCATATATTGCAAGCCCGATGCATGAACCAAGCGAGTCTGTCACAATGGTATCATCGGTCCGGTTGCTGACTTTCATATCTGCTGCACCTACGATCTGTTCCATGTGTTACCTCTATTTTTTAGAATAAATACCGGAGAGAGGCGTTCTCACATGATGAATCGTTAGAACGGGATATCATCATCCGGAATGGATTGATCAGGTCCGTCGGGCATGCCGGGCTGGGCCGGCCCCTGGAAATTATCTGAATTGGGCGCAGGCCGGTTCGGGATATATCCACCGCCCCCACCGGAATTCGGTTGATTCTGATATCCGCCGCCTCTCTGGTAACCTGATCCCCCGGGAGCAGACTGGCCGCCGCCATCCCGGCTGCCCAGGAACACGAAGTTTGAAACCACAATCTCTGTGGTGTAATGGGTCTGGCCATCTTTTTCCCAGGGCCGGGTTTGCAGCCGGCCTTCTATATAAACTTGTTTGCCTTTGGACAGATATTTTTCACAGACCTCAGCTTGTTTGCCAAACACCACAATTTTATGCCATTCGGTTTTTTCCTGGCGCTCTCCTGTATTTTTGTCCGTCCATTGCTCACTGGTCGCCAAGGTAAAATTTACCACAGCCAAACCCTGCTGCGTATATCTGATTTCAGGGTCTCTTCCCAAATTACCGATGAGCATGACTTTATTTAATCCTGCCATATTAAACCTTCTTTTATTTTAATTAATAATCCAGGGAAGACACTTCCAGCGCATGCTTCTGGATAAAATTTCGCCGGGGCTCTACCTCTTCACCCATGAGCAGGGTAAATATCTCGTCAGCCTTTTCCGCATCTTCAATATCCACCTTGAGCATAATCCGTTTTTCCGGATTCATGGTTGTTTCCCACAGCTGGTCCGCATTCATTTCACCCAGACCTTTGTAACGCTGTATATTGATCCCTTTTTTGGCTTCGGCCATGAGAAATTCATAAAGACCGTTTAAATCATCAAGGGTTGTTACGGTTTTTGCATCAGCCGCCTTTGAGGATATGGAAAAGGGTGGCTGGTTCAAGTCTTTTATTTTTTCATAGGCCTGGCGCATTTTCTGGTAGTCGTTGGTGCCGAGAATGTCTCTTCCCACACGCAGCAGCTTGGTCTGCCCGTTGTTGTCCAGAATATCCATTTCATAAATGCTGCGTTCCTGATCAAATTCGATCTCCTCGGGCGTGTATCCTTTATTTTTAAGCGTATCGGATAAGGCTTCCAGGTTGGTTTTTTCTTCCAGGAATCGTTTTGAACTGACTCCTTCCTTGATCAGGGTAAACAGAAGATCCGTATCATAATCGCGTTTGTGAAGCTGGTTCATGCTGTTGTAGTAGTCTGTCATATCTTGCAGGAACGCATAGAAGTCATCTTCGGTCAAAGGCGTGTCTTGGCCGTTGATTACGATCTGTTTCTGGGATGAAATTCTGCGGATCAGGTAATCGGCGTATTCGGTTTCATTTTTCAGGTATACGCCGCTTTTCCTTGATCCCACCCTGAAAAGCGGGGGCTGGGCAATATACAAATAGCCACTTGATACCAGGTCCGGCATCTGGCGGTAGAAAAAGGTGAGAAGCAGGGTTCGGATGTGTGAGCCGTCCACGTCCGCATCCGTCATGATGACCACTTTATGATAGCGGATTTTTTCTATATCGTACTCTTCCCTGCCCGCGCCTGTACCCAGAACCGTAATGATATTTTTTATCTCATCACTTCGAAGAATTTTGTCAAACCGGGCCTTTTCCACATTGAGGATTTTACCTTTCAAGGGAAGGATGGCCTGGAAGCGCCGGTCCCGGCCCTGTTTGGCAGAACCGCCTGCAGAATCGCCCTCGACTAGGAACAGTTCACGCTCTGCAGGATCGGCAAACTGGCATTCGGCAAGTTTGCCCGGCAACGTGGAATCAAGCAATGTCCCTTTTTTACGGGCTAGCTCCCTGGCTCGCTTGGCCGCATCCCTGGCCCGTGCCGCATCCACGCCCTTGGCAATGATTTTTTTGGCGACATTGGGGTTTTCTTCCAGGAACTGGCCCAGTTTTTCATTGAGCAGGGATTCAACAATGCCCTTGACCTCATTGTTGCCCAGTTTTGTCTTGGTCTGGCCTTCAAACTGGGGCTCCATAAGCTTGACGGAGATGATGACGGCTAAGCCCTCCCTCATGTCATCGCCGCTAATCTTGATGCTCTGCATATTTTTGGGCAGGTTGGTATTGCCTGAAATATAGGCATTCACCGTTCGGGTCAGGGCGCCTTTAAAACCGGATACATGGAATCCGCCTTCGATGGTCCTGATATTGTTGGCAAAAGAGTACAATTTCTCCTTGAAGGTATCATTGTACTGAATGGCCACCTCTATCTGGACATCGTTTTTATCCCCTTCAATATGGATGGGGTCGTGCAGTGCCGAGCAGGAACGGTTCAGGTATTCCACAAAGGAGACGATTCCGCCTTCATAATGAAAGTCTTCTTTTTGTGCGGATCGTTCGTCTTCAATGACGATTCTAACCCCTTTGTTCAAAAAGGCCAGTTCCCGCATGCGCCGGGACAGGGTCTCAAAGCTGAACTCATTTTGATTCATAATGGTGAAATCCGGGGAAAACGTGATCCTGGTTCCCTTTTTTTCCGTATCACCAAGGATTTCAAGTTCAGTGAGTTTGTGCCCTTTGGAATAGGTCTGGTGGTAAGTTTTGCCGTTTTTAAACACCTCCATGGTCAGGTGTTCGGACAGGGCATTGACAACGGAGATACCGACACCATGCAGGCCACCGGAGACTTTATAGGCTCCTTTATCGAATTTGCCGCCGGCATGCAGTTTGGTCATGACCACCTCACAGGCCGGTATATGTTCGGTTTCGTGCATTCCAACCGGGATACCCCGGCCGTTGTCCTCCACACTGACCGACATATCCTCGTGGATGGTGACAAGAACCGTGTCGCAATATCCTGCCATGGCCTCATCAATGCAATTGTCCACCACCTCATAAACTAGGTGGTGCAGGCCTTCAAGGTCCACGTTGCCAATATACATGGACGGTCTTTTCCGGACAGCTTCAAGGCCTTCTAAAACTTTGATGGCGCCTGCGCCGTAATCTTTACTTCCTTGGTTTTTATTCATGATAGATGTATGGACATTATTACGCATATAAGGTTATTGTTTTTCATGCTTTTAACGATGCAGGGGCTTTTGCTGTCTTTGATGTTCAATGTTATAATTTCGTCTTTGAACAGATTAAGGGCGTCCATGAAATATCTGGGGTTAAAGGCGCTTTTTATCTCTTCGCCTGAGAAACCAACCATGAGCTGTTCTTTTGACTCGCCGATTTCAGGGTTGGTAATGGTAACGGTCAGGTTATTTTCCGTGAAGTTGAATATAACGCTTTTATAATCTTCCGAGGTGAGGATGGAGACCCGTTTCATCAGTGTCAGAAACATTGCCCGGTCAACTTCAATGGGGATCATGCCATCGAAATTAATGACAAGTCTGTAGTCCGGATAGTCGCCTTCAAGCAGTTTGATCATGATGGATTCATTGGCCCGCTGGAACACAAAATGATTTTTTTTCACGCCTACCTTGATGGATTCTATATCAGAATCAATGAATTTTCCAAGTTCGGCCAGCCCTTTTTTGGGGATGATTACCGGGGAACTTCCCATATCAAGGTTCCCTGTAAACGGCGCATCAAAACAGTGTAGCCTTCTTGAATCCGTTGAGACGATCCGTAATACGTCCTCTCCTTCAACCACGGTTTTTTCAATCAGAGAACCCAGGACATAGGTTCTTTTTTCTTCGTTCTGGTAACCCACCACCGAAGAGACGGCCACCATCTTTTTCAGGTCTTTGGCTGCAAGTTCTATGAAGTTGACGTTTTCAATGACAGGGGTTTCAGGAAAGTTTTCATAATCCGAGGAGACAATGTGATAAACACTGTCGCCGGATCCTATTTCAACCCACCGGTTTTCAACTTCATTAATACAGATATTTTCATTGGGATATTCCTTGATGATTTCAAAGAATTTTTTTGAGTTGATAGACAGAATACCAGGGGTTTCAACCTGTGCTTCATAGGTGCCGGTGAAAACCGTTTCAAGATCATTGGCAGTGATGGTTATCTTTGACTCATCCGCCTTGATCAAGATGTCTGAGGTGATTTTTAAATTTGTTTTTCTGCCTGTGATACCCTGGATTTTCGCCAGAACTTCCAGGATATCCTTTTTGTTGAAGGAAAATTTCATTTAGAATCCTTTTTTATCATCTGTTAAACCAGATAAGTCTATAATAAACTGTTTGATTTATCAAGCGAAATGGCAGGTCAGGTACACCTTGATACGCTGGCTTATGGGTCTGTTCAGGGAGGGCGGGGCGGCCTTGATCATTCCTTCGGCCACGTATTGGGTAGGACAGATTCCATATCTGCCCTGTTCGGGGGGATATGGAATCTGCCCCTACAGCTTGGACCAAATAATGATTAAGGCCGTCGGGGGCATATAAAATTCAGGATTCCGTGGTAAAAAACACCTGGACAGGCTTGGGGGTTGAACAGGTTTCGTTCAGCCATCTGGCTTTTTCTTTGATGGGGCCGTCTTTCATCACCCTTGCCTGTTCCGGGCATGCCTTGATACAGGCGCAGCACAGAATACAGTCTGCAGCAATGGTGGCAAACCCGTTTTCTTCATCAATGGCATTTGACGGACAAGCCGCGGCACAAATCCCACACGCCGTGCACGCATCCGTCACCTCAATGAAGTCCGGGGCACCCTTGCCCATGCCATCCTTGTACGGAAAATTTCCCGGCACTTCCAAGGCGGCAATTTTCTTTAAATCCTTGGTCTTTTTTAGCAGATTCCCGGTATTGCTGCCAAAGTCTTCGGCCTGTTTCAGATCGTTCTCATCCGGCCGGTTCATGGCAACGGGAATATCGGTGCTTGCAAAGGAGTGTTCGCCAATAAAGGCAGCCCCGGAAACAGGAATAAATCCGCATGCCGACGCAACATCTTTAAGTTCCAGTAAAGCATCTTCATATTCCCTGTTGCCGTATACCACGGTGAGTATGGCGGGGGTGTCGGACGCCGTCAGTTTTTTGAAAAAATCAGCGGCATCAGCGGGCAGGCGGCCGGCATACACAGGCGCCCCCAGCAGAACAATATCATTGTTTTCAAAAGGAACGAGCACGGTATTCCGGATTTCCGGACGGGTGAAGTTGACGGCGGTTATTTCGGAACCACTGATTTCCAGACTCTGGGCAAGACCCTGGGTTATGGCCCTAAGAACGGTTTCGGTTGTTTTGGTGGGACTGAAATATACAAGAGTAATTTTTTTCATATTTGAAACCTCGTATTTTATCGTATTCTGGTATTCTCCACAAAGGGTAAAACGGTTGCTTTCAATGCATCCATGTCATCGACGCTTAGAAAATGATCATCCACGGCGGCAAAATCCGGATCCAGCACATCCACGTTTCGGGAACAGGGTTGGAGTACATAGGATTCTGCTCCCCGGATCATTTTACCGATATTTTCCATGATAGCAGGCGTGACAAATGGTCTGGCACATGTTGTTCTGAATTCATAGGCTGGTGCTTTTTCCATGATCAACGAAATACTTTCAAGAACCCGATCCAGGTGTTCTGGTTTTTTCATCACCATGGGATAGTGGTCTGTATCTGTTTTAATATCCATAGCCAGATAATCCACCAGGCCCTGGTCAAAAAGCGTGTCCAGTGTCCTGGGAGCCGTGCCGTTGGTATCCAGCTTTATTTTGTAACCCATCTGCCTGACCGTTTGAATAAAATTAGTTAGATCCGCTTGAAGGGTGGGTTCTCCGCCCGTAATGACAACCCCCTCAATTATGCCTTTGCGTTTATCCAGAAATTTTAGAATTTCTTTTTGATCCTGGTTGTCAAACTGACTCGGGTTCAGTTGATTCGAACCCGAACCACCGGAACTGCCGCCCCTGTCGGGGCAGGTAGTTCCGGCAACAAGATCCGGATTATGGCAGTAGGGGCAAGTGAAGTTACACCCCCGGGTAAACACCACACAGGCTATGGTTCCCGGAAAATCAATCAGGGAGTTTTTTTGAAATCCGCCAATATACATGTGATTATGCTTTTTCTCGATAATCGAGTTTTCAAAAGGTTAAGACGCAATCTTTTCCGCAACCTTCTGGGCGGTATAGGTCTTGCGCATGTTGAATTCCGTCTGCTTGCCGTTGTTCCACTGACTTATCGGCCGCAGATAGCCCACTACCCTGGAGTAGATTTCCGTATCGGCATTGCAGATTTCGCATTTGGCCTGTTCACCTGAAATATAGCCGTGGGAGGGGCAGACGCTGAAGGTGGGCGTCAAGGTGAAATAGGGCAGGCGGAAGGTGTTGGATACTTTGGATACCATATGTTTGACCGCTTCAACGTCTGAGACCTCCTCTCCCAGAAACAGGTGCTGAACCGTACCACCGGTGTATTTGGTCTGCAGTTCATCCTGCAACTCCAGCGCCTCAAACATGTCGTCGGTATAGTTTACCGGCAGATGGGTGGAGTTGGTGTAAAAGGGATCGGAGCCGTTTTTGAATTCTTCTTCATTGGCACAAACAATATGTTTGAATTTCTTTTTATCCAGTTTGGCAAATCGGTATGTGGTGCCTTCGGCGGGGGTTGCTTCCAGGTTGAATATTTCACCGGTGCTTTCCTGCAGGCTTTCGATTTTGCTTCGGATATGATCCATGGCTTTGACGGCAAAGGCCTGACCCCGGGGGGTAGCAATGCTACTGTCCGTGCCCAGAAAATTAAGGCAGGCTTCATTCATGCCGAGAACGCCGATGGTGGAAAAGTGGTTGCGCCAGTAGACACCGGTGTTTTCCTTAATTTGTCGCAAATAAAATTTTGAATAGGGGTACAGGTCGCCTTCGGTGAACTTTTCAAGAATTTTACGCTTGATGCCCAACGATTCTGCACTGATGTCAATCAGTTTATCCATGCGGCTGAAAAAATCAGCCTCATCCTGGGCCAGGCGCCCAATCCTAGGCAGATTTAAGGTAACAACCCCGATGGAACCGGTCAACGGATTGGCACCAAAAAGCCCGCCGCCACGTTTGCGCAGCTCCCGGTTATCCAGTCTGAGCCGGCAACACATGGAGCGTGCATCTTCGGGGTCCATGTCGGAATTAACAAAGTTGGAAAAATAGGGAATTCCGTATTTACCCGTCATTTTCCAGATATTTTCCAGTTTGGGATTGGACCAGTTAAAGTCTGCAGTAATGTTGTAGGTGGGAATGGGGAAGGTGAATACTCTACCCTTGGCATCGCCTTCCATCATCACTTCTGCAAAGGCTGCATTGATCACGTCCATCTCATCCTGGAATGCGGCATAGGTCTCTTTCTGGTGTTTTCCGCCAATGATGACAGGGGTGTCCTTGAGCATGGCGGGTACGTTCAGGTCCATGGTGATATTGGTGAAAGGCGTCTGAAAGCCCACTCGGGTGGGGATATTTATATTGAAAACAAATTCCTGCAACGCCTGTTTAACCTCTTTGTATTCAAGGTTGTCATACCGGACAAAAGGGGCCAGCAAGGTATCAAAATTAGACATGGCCTGGGCCCCGGCTGCTTCTCCCTGCAAGGTATAAAAAAAGTTTACGACCTGGCCCAGGGCGCTTCTGAAATGTTTGGGCGGAGAGGATTCCACCTTGCCGGCCACACCTTTGAATCCTTCAAGTAGAAGATCTTGCAGATCCCAGCCCACACAGTATACGGACAGAAGACTTAAATCATGGATATGGATATCTCCGCTATAATGGGCATCCCGGATGGTAGGTGGATAGATTTTATTAAGCCAGTATTCGGCTGTGATATCCGAGGAGATGTAGTTGTTCAGTCCCTGGAGGGAGTAACTCATATTTGAGTTTTCCCTGACCTTCCAGTCCATGCGGCTGATGTAAGATTCCATGAGGCCGACGTTTTCATTGATGGCAATGTTCCGGATCTGGTTGTGCTGCTCCCGGTATATAATGTATGCCTTGGCGGTTTTGTAAAATGGGGAATCCAGAAGTACCCGTTCCACAATATCCTGAATATCCTCTACCTCGGGAATGGCCCCCAGGTGGAGGTCCCGGGCAAGGGTCAGTACCCGCATGGTCATTTTTTGGGCTTCCCTGCCGTTGAATTCTTTTGTTGCTCCACCTGCTTTGATCAAAGCATTTGTTATTTTAGAAGAATCAAACGCAGCTATTCGTCCGTCTCTTTTTTTGATTTGTTCAAACATCTGACTACCTCTTGAAATCTGATTGATATTCACATACTCTGATGAGAATGCAGGTGGGGAATCCCAGACTGCAAACTGAATTTGCCACAATATGTAGTTTTATGTCAAGAAAAAAATCTATATGTTGTGTTTTTAACTCGAATCACACAAAAGTATCATGCAGCTTGACCAGAATCCATTTTTTAGAAAAACTATAACACCTTGGTATGATTCCAACTTTGCCTGCCGGGTCCTGATCTGGTCCATGGTGCTGGTCTTTTGTTTTGCCGTGGGCGGGGTGATTGTGGCCGGTGGCGACCCTAAGCTTGCCCGTCATATATGGTTTCCGTTATTGCTGGCGGGACTTTCCGGTTTTCTGGTTGTTAAGGTTTATGTGCGGTTAAAAGTCAGGATCAACAACGAGTAAACTCGTGTTTGAACGAAAAGTCACCCATCTGCGCCTTGCATCTGGGTGACTTTTCGTCCAAACACATCGAAACAACCTGATTTTTTAAGAGCTCCAGTTAGACATGAGTTAATCTGCTTATATGTCTCCGACCACCTCTATCAGGTGATGAACGATCTGGGCTGTAACCCCCCATATTAGAACGTCTTCATATGGATAGGCCAGTTCCTTCACACTGGGCCTGGGGTTGCGGCCGGCAAATCCTTTTTCCAAGTGGGTCTGCCGGAGTGTTTCAAAGGGAACTTCAAGTACCCTTGAAATTTCTTCGGTCTCAAAAACGATTTCATCTTTCTGATTCCAGATCCCTGTAAACGCCTGGATGTCTCGGTGTTTCACGGTCTGAAAATGGCCCAGCGATCCGATATATTTCACATTATCGGACATAATGCCGGTTTCTTCATAAAGCTCACGAAAGGCCGCCTGCCTGGCCGAATCATCTGTTTCTTCCACATGCCCGCCGGGGAAAGCCATCTGGTTGCGCCAGGCATATCCTTCCCGGTCTGCTTTTTGAATAAAAAGCAGGGAAGGTTCCCGGCTGAAAAGAAAGAGCGCCATCACAGATGTGGGCTTAAATTGCGCAGGATCCGGTGCCGGCGGGTGGGAGGCCGAAGCAACAGCGGAATGTATTTTTTTAATATATGAAGGGATGTTCATGAACCGTCCTAATGAGTGTTTGAACGGCTCGACAACCTGTCGATAGAGGAGGGCATGCCCATAACACACCCATATGCGCCTTGCATCCGGGCAACGTTTCGTCCAAACACGGGTTTTTGTTCACACACGAACTTAAACAGTACTCATCAATTAAACTTACAATCTTAATCAATCCTTGTCAAACCAAGGCTTTTTGAATTTTAACCCTTTGTCTTGACAATTAGTTTTTTGCGATAATTATTAATAAAAAAAATTAATTTTAACCATTAAACTGTTAATCCTTTTAGGAGTTACAATGTCAGAGAAAGAAACCAGACAATTTAAAACCGAAGTTCAACAGCTTTTACATCTGATTATCCACTCTCTTTATTCCAACCAAGAGATTTTTATCCGGGAGTTGATTTCAAACGCCTCGGACGCCATTGACAAGGCCAGGTTCAAGGAACAGACAGAACCGGACCTGTTTGCCGATGACAATGATTATCATATCCGTTTGGCTGCGGACAAGGAAGCCAAGACCTTCACCATTACGGATAACGGTATCGGCATGACCTTTGACGAGGTCAATGACAATATTGGTACCATTGCCCAGTCCGGCACCGCCGCCTTTATGGAAGCCCTGGAAAAATCAAAAAATGAAACAGGCCTGTCCCCGGAGCTCATTGGCCAGTTTGGCGTGGGTTTTTATTCTGCGTTTATCGTGGCAGACAAGGTGCGCCTGGACACCAAAGCCCCTGGCCAGGAAAAGGGTGTACGGTGGGAATCCGACGGCCAGGGCGAATATACCCTTGAAGAGATTGATAAGAAAGAACGGGGTACTCAGATCACTTTGTTCCTTAAAGACCCGGAAGAGGGGGACCAGGATTTCACCGAAGAGTACATCATCCGCAACGTCGTTAAAAAACATTCCGACTTTGTCACCTACCCCATCATCATGAACGTGGAAACCAGTGAGCCCATTCCTGAAAATGAGATTATCAAAGATAAGGACGGCAAGCCCATTGGAGAGACCTACCGGAAGGTCAGAAAAGACGAGACCCTGAACTCCATGAAGGCCATCTGGGCTAAGTCCAAGGATGATGTTACCGAAGATGAGCACAAGGAGTTCTATAAACATATCTCCCATAATTGGGATGACCCTTTTGAAATTATTCACAAAAAGTTTGAAGGGGTGACCGAGTATGATGTGCTTATGTATCTTCCCTCCAAAGCCCCCTTTGACATGTTCCGACCGGAACGTAAACACGGCATGCAGCTTTACTGCAAACGGGTTTTCATCATGGATGACTGCAAGGAGCTTTTGCCCGAGTACCTGGGCTTTGTCCAGGGCATTGTGGATGCACCGGACTTGAATCTTAATGTCAGCCGCGAGATTCTCCAGGAAGACCGCCTGGTCAGAAATATCCGCAAGAATCTGGTCAAACAGATTTTTTCCGTGCTTGAAGGCTTGGAAGACGAAAAATACATTGAATTTTACGAGGAGTTCGGCCAGGCCCTTAAGGCTGGTATCCCCACGGATTACGACAACAAGGAACGGCTGGCATCTCTTCTGCGTTACAAAACCACCAAGTCCGGTGACAAATATGTGACCCTTGACCAGTATATTGAAAACATGAAAGAGGACCAGAAAGAGATTTACTACATCACGGGTGAAAATCTGGCCTCCCTTGTCAATTCCCCGCTGCTTGAGGCGCTCAAAGCAAAGGACTACGAAGTCATCCTCATGGTGGACCCCATTGATGAATGGGTGACTCAGTCCCTGCCCGAATACAAGGAAAAGAAACTGAAAAGCGCTGAAAAAGGCGACCTTGATCTGGAAAAAGTGGATGACGAAAAGAAAAACGAGTACTCTGCTCTGCTTTCTTTTCTTAAAGGCAAGCTGGAAAGCAAGGTTAAGGATGTGGTGGTTTCCAACCGGCTAAAAGATTCAGTTTCCTGCCTGACAGGCGACGAGTGGGCCATGAGCGCTTATATGGAAAAAATTCTGAAAGCCTCGGGCCAGAAAGCCCCGGATCAGAAACGCGCCTTGGAAGTTAATGTTAACCATCCGGTCATGGAAAAAATTAAATCCGTGTTTGAATCCGATACCACAAATCCTGTGCTTACGGACTACTGCGACTTGCTTTATGATATTGCCGTGATTTCCGAAGGCGGCAAGCTCGATAATCCGGCCCGGTTTTCCACCCTTGTGGGAGATCTTATGGCAAAATCTATATGAAAATTTACCTTGAAAGCCTGGGTTGTTCCAGAAACCAGGTGGACAGCGAGATGATGCTTGGCCGGCTGATTGCAGCCGGCCATCAGATCATAACTGATCCGGTTCAGGCTGACGCCATCATCATAAATACCTGCGGGTTTATTTCAACCGCCTCCCAGGAGGCGGTTGATGTTATTTTGGAGATGGCGGAATTCAAAGCGGCCGGTGCCTGCCGGCGACTGGTTGTCACCGGCTGTCTTGTCCAGCGGTATAAGGATGATTCGGATCTTTTGGCCAGTCTGCCGGAAGTGGATGCTTTTTTAGGCACCGCAGCTTGCGACCATATCGTAAAAGCCGTGGAAAATTCAGGCACGGTGCCGTTTACCCTGTTTCCCGAGCCCGACACCCGGCCGGTAGACATCCCTGTGCAGGCCCGGGAACTTCTTTATGAAAAAATCGCTTACATCAAGGTGTCCGAAGGGTGCAGCCGCCACTGCACCTATTGCATTATTCCCAACTTGCGGGGCCGCCAGCGTTCCCGGCCGATAGAGCTGATTTGCAAGGAGGCTTGCGCCCTTCTGGATAAGGGCGTTAAAGAGATCATCCTTACAGCGGAAAACACCACGGATTACGGCCTGGATCTGGACGGACCGGCGTTTCATACGGTGCTTGAAAAAACGTCAAAAGAGATGGCTCAAAAAGATCCGTCTGCCTGGCTTCGATTTCTGTATACTCACCCGTGTACCCTTGATGAACGGATTATTGAAGCGGTGCAACGCCATGCCAACATTTGTTCATACTATGATGTGCCCATCCAGCACGCCCATGACGAGGTCCTGAAACGCATGGGCCGGCCCTACACCCGGCAGGATCTTACCCGGCTTTTTTCCGATATCCGTCGCCTGGATCCGGACGCCGCGTTAAGAACCACCGTTATTGTCGGCTTCCCCGGTGAAACAGATCAGCAGTTCAAGAGCCTTTTGACATTTATACAGGAGGTGGAATTTGATCACCTGGGCGTATTTACCTATTCCGACTCCCAGGATCTGCCCGCCCATAAGTTAAGCGATCATATTCCTGAAGACCTGGCAGAACTGCGGCATGACACCATCATGGCGGCCCAGGCGAAGATTTCCGAAAAACGCAATGCCCGGCATGTGGGCCGTGTTTATCCGGTTCTTGTGGAAGAAAATCCTGAAGACGGGGTATACATCGGCAGAACCCCGTTCCAGGCCCCGGAAGTGGATGGGGTGACATTTATTTATTCGGATGGACTGGACACAGGCAGTCTGGTTCAGGTAAAAATAACCGATGCTTTTGAATATGATATTGCCGGGGAGATGGTGTGACAAACGATATCAAAAAAGAGATTATAGCGCTGGCTGGCCCAGACCTTTTGTTGGTGGAGCAGGCCCTTGAAACGAATTTGACCCCTAATCTGGACCTGGTCAGGCAGGTGGCAGGCCATCTGCTGTTTGCCGGCGGTAAACGCCTGCGGCCGTTGCTCATGATCCATGCCGCCCGCATGTGCGGATTTCAGACCGGGCAGGAGATTGAATTTTCCACTATTTTTGAGTATCTTCATGCCGCCACATTGCTCCATGATGATGTGGTGGACGGTTCTAATAAACGCCGGGGCAAACCCTGCGCCCACACGTTGTGGGATGCCCCAACCGTGGTGCTCACAGGGGATTTTCTTTTGGCCACAGCGCTTGTTATTGCCGCAAGAACAAAATCCCCCCGGGTCATTGAAGTGATCGCTCAAATTACAGCAGACATGTCCCAGGGCGAAATTTTTCAGATGGAAAAAAAGGGCAACCCGGACCTCACGGAAGATGAGTACAATGAAATCATAGAACGCAAGACAGCCGTTCTGATCCAGGGGGCCTGTCGCACCGGTGCTATTGTAGCCAAGGCTGATCAAAATCAGGAAATTGCCCTTAAAAATTACGGCTGGCACCTAGGTATGGCCTTTCAGATGGCGGATGACCTGCTGGACTATACTGCCACCGCCGATCAGCTGGGCAAAAACCCCGGGGCGGATATGCGCGAAGGCAAGCTGACTTTGCCCTTGATTTACAGCCTTGGAAAGGCCGATGCCCAGGACCGTGAATGGATGCTGGCTGCCATGGCCCGGCCGCAGTTTGAGCCGGCAGAGTTTCAAGGCCTTAAAGAACGTCTGACCCGCCTGGGCGGCATTGAATATACAAAAAACCGGGCCCTTGCCCATGTGCAGTCAGCCAGGACCGCCCTGGATATTTTTCCTGAATCCGCCTCGAAACATTTGCTGGAATTGATTGCGGATTATTCCATCCTTCGAAAGGTATGATCATGATTTTCAAATTACGATTTTTATTGATCGCATTTATAATCGCGATTTTGTGTTTTCCCCTGACCGGGGTAATGGCTGCCGGACAGGATAGTGTCTACATCACCACCGGCCGACATAAAATAAGTGGTCAGGATACGGTAGCTGCCAAAAAGGCTGCAGTGGGGGATGCCCTGGAAAAGGCAGTTCAAAGTGCATTTGCCTCTGTGGTATCCCAGGAGAAATTGGGTAAAAATCTTGATTTTCTTTATGATCAACTACTTGTTCACACCATGGATTTTGTATCCACTTACCGGGTCATCAACGGAATGGTCCACAACGGGGCATATCTTGTGGGTGTGGAATCAAAGATCAGCCTGGAACTTGTGGAGAAACGCCTGCATGATTCCGGCATTTTTAACCAGGCCCGGAACAATCCAAAGGTTCTTTTACTTATTGGAGAACAGGGGCCGGAAGATACGCAACCCCGGTGCTGGTGGTGGCAACCGGAAGGGCAATCCTATAACTCCATTGCGGAAAAAAGCTTGAAAGCCGTATTTGATCAAGCCCGTATCCCCTTGGTGGTCAAAGAAAATAAATATCCGTACCCTGCTGCTTATCATGTTGTATTTTCTGCCATGGATGATCAAGCAGCTGCGATGGCCTTGGGAAAGGCCATGGGGGCCGACATGGTTGTTTTTGGCATGGCATCGGCCCAGAAGTCCGCTAATCGGATGGGCCATGAAAAAACTTTTGAGGCGGGTGTCTCATTTACAGTGTTGGATATGGCTTCCCAGAAAGAGGTGATCCATTCCACTGCCGCGGCCACGGCCAAAAGCATAGATATTCGGGGCGCAGACCAGGCTCTTGCCCAAGCCGCAGATACTGCCGGGCAAGCTTTGAAGGAAAAAATTCAAGGATTCTGGGCCCAGACAATGAAAAAGAAAAGATCCTTTGATCTTTATGTGGAAGGGGACAATTTTCTGATCCGGTTCATTGCCCTGAAACGTCAGCTTAAAGATATCCGGGAAATTGAAGATATTTCGCCCCGGGAGCTTGGATCTTCCCATGCCATTATGGAGGTCAACTATAAGGGTACCCCGTCGGAATTTGCCAATGCAGTAATGCTGAGAACCTTTGAAGAATTCGGTATTGAAGTATCCATGGTCTCGGATGATGCGGTGAAAATAAGATTTGTGGCCTCCCCGGGCAACAACGCAGCTCCCCAGACTTCCCGGAATAGCCCAAACATTATTATTGCCCCGCAACCGGACACGTCTTTTCAGGGGTCAGATAAGGGCCAGGGAATTGTTCAGAAAACACTGCAAGAATAGCTCCAATATTCTTGACATAATTTCAAGGGTCTGATAGAAACCATCTAAAGTTTAATGGCGCGTAACTCAGTTGGTAGAGTGCTACCTCGACACGGTAGAAGTCAGCGGTTCAAGTCCGCTCGTGCCAACCATAAAAATCAAGCACTTACGGGGAAGCCTGTAAGTGCTTTTTTAATCTCTACGCCTGTTCTGTGTTTATAATTCTGGGAACATACGAAACAAAATTACTAAGGCTCTATAGCCTCTTGCAGATGAATTGTTTCTGCAAGAGGCTCTCTAATAATGAATTTTTTCGGGATTGGTCAAAAAAATAGCTCCGGGTCTTGTAATTTATTCTTGCCAATTTTATTTTTAAGGACATCATTTTGAATGGGGGGACTGCTCGTATCGAAAATTTGTGTTGGAATTTTAATCGCCAAAGAGGGCGAAAATTCACAAAATAAGGAAATTTCTTCCCAAAATACACCTTTAACCTCCGGTTAAAAATAGATAGCGCACAAAGGAATAATGTTATTTTTAGGCTTGAATTATAAATAAAATCCTGTATTGTCAGTCATGGTTTTTATAATTCTGCACGTTTCTATAAAAAACCATAAGATTCTGGTACGGTTATTGCGGAAATTTTGTTTTTTTATTCTGGGTGCGTTAGTACACTTTTTTTTGGTTTCGGAACAAGGTCGCAAATGGAACCAAAGGGGCGGAGCTATGCCCTTAAATCGGAATTCCTATACAGGCCGTGGCAAGTCTATGGCCCATGGTCAGAATTAAATCTGCCATAAACCCGGAAGTTTATGGCAGACGGGCACAAAACATCCCGGCAGTAAGCTATCTTTCCGGAAACCGTAAAAGTTTAGTAATATATATATTTTATGAGCAAGAAAGAAAAAGGAGCTGTCTAACATGAAATTTTTCGGGAAAGAAATGGTGGCAGGACTGATCTGTCTATCCCTGCTCATGGCAGCCGTGCCGTGCACGGGTGGTGAAGTTGAACCCCAGGAGGATGTCAATGCCGCATCTGCGGAAGCTGCATATAAGATTGGTGCAGGCGACGTGCTGGACATTAGCGTTTGGAAGAATCCGGACCTGACCCGGCAGGTGGTGGTGCTACCTGACAATACCATTCGGTTTCCCCTGCTCGGGGAGATAAAAACCCGGGGCCATTCCCTGGCCTGGTTGGAAAAAACCCTGGAAATGCGGCTGGAAAAATTTATTTCCGATCCAGAACTGTCGGTCTCCCTGGCTCAGATTAACTCTATGATCATTTACGTAATCGGCAAGGTCAACGGGCCGGGACGATTCCAGATTGGGCAAAATGTCGATGTGCTCCAGGCCCTGGCCATGGCCAGGGGGTTGAATGCCTTTGCCAGGGATGATGAGATTAAAATTTTCAGAAAACAGGGCCAGGAAACGCAGATCTTTGAGTTCGACTACGACGCTGTGTCCCAGGGAGAGGAACTGGACCAGAACATCACCCTTGAGCGGGGCGATGTGATCGTGGTCAGGTAGCAAGATGAAATCGCGTTTAATACTATCTACCGTCTTGGTCCTCTTGGTCGTGGCAGCGTCTGTCCGGGCTGAACCTTACAGCATCACCCCCTGGATTGAAGCAAAACAGTCGTACTCGGATAATATTTTGTTTTCGCAAAAAAACGAGGAGTCTGATTTTATCACCACTCTCATAGGCGGCCTGACCCTGGAACAGAACCTGGAGCGCCTGAAAACAAACCTTTCCGGCCAGCTTGAGCAATTTTTTTACTGGGACTATAGTGAACTGGACGCCTTGGACTATAATGTATCCGGCAGTTTGAAATATAAAGTGACCGAACGAGCCGGGTTAAGCGCTTCGGCCCGGTATACCAAAGATTCACAGCGGGATCGGGATACGGAGACCACAGGTCTGCTGGTATCCGGTGACAGAAAAAGAGCCGACCTCTCTTTAGGCGCGGATTACATGCTCTCTGAACTCAGCCAGGTTGAGGTTTCTGTGGATCTGGCAGATTTAGATCGTCAGGAGGAGGAGATAGTGCTGGAAGAGTCTGAGGACAACAATTCCATCCAAATTAGCCTCGCCTTCCGCAGGGACCTGTCCGAATATTTTAAAAATACGGTGGGTTTGTTCAATCTCATATATCTGCACTATACAGGAGAAGAGGAGAATCACTTTACCTATAGCGAAGGCTATCTTGAAAGAATGGTTCTCCAGGATTATACTTCGGACGTTTATCAATTTTCCACAGGCTTTTCCCACAATATTTCTGAATTGTACAGCCTGTTTTTCCAGGTAGGTGCAAGCTATACCCAAACCGACGAGAAACAGGGCTCTCAGTGGCTTTATTATTACGGTATTCCCTTGTCGTCTTCGGAGTCTGAATATGACAGCGATACCTGGGGCGGAATTTTTTCCACCGGGATTGATTATAAAGACGAGTACTGGACCATGGGACTGACTCTGTCCCAGGATGTCCGGGGTGGTACCGGCACTAGCGGCACGGTCCAGCGGACCAGCCTTTCCGGCACCTTGGACAGAAAACTCAGTGACGCGCTGACCCTGACCTTCAGGGCCTCTGCCTACCTGAATAAAAACGAACGGGAGTTGACTTCGGATACAGACGAATTGGCCTTCAACGTCCAGCCCGGTTTCAAGTACCGGCTGAAGAGGGATTTTGTTTTATCCTTTGCCTATCGCTTCACCTCGGTGGAAGACCGGGAAGACGACACCACCACGACACGCAATCTAGTCTATTTTGATATAAAAAAAGAATTTGACCTGAAGGAATTTTAATGGAAGAACAAATTTTATCACCCCAGGATTATTTGGCCATCCTGAACCGGAGAAAATGGATTCTGATTATTCCCTTTGTTTTGGTCGTCACAGCGGCCTTAATCACAGCCTGGGTCCTGCCGCCGGTTTATCAGTCAACAGCCACCATTCTCATCGAGCAGCGCGAAATCCCTGCCGAATATGTCATGACCAGCCAGACCTCTTATGCGGAACAGCGCATGCAGAGCATCAAGGCCCGGATTCTGACATCAAAGCAGCTCCAGGAGTTGATACAGCAGTTCAGCCTGTATATGGAAGATCGAGATACCATGACCATGGATGAGATCCTGGATGACATGCGGGAAAAAATCGTCCTGAACCCGGTGAATGTGGAGATTGCCGACCAGAGAACCGGGCGGGCCGCCACCGCCACCATCGCTTTTACCTTAAGTTTTGAAGATAAAAATCCGGACAAGGCCCAGCAGGTCACAGACCGGATCGTCACCTTGTTTCTTAAGGAAGACCTCAAGGTGAGAACCGACCAGGCCTCGGCCACCCAGGAGTTCCTGAAAATCGAGTCAGACCGGGTCAAGGATGAGCTGGAAGCGGTGGAAACCGGGTTGGCTGAATTTAAAAAGGCCAATGCCAACTTTCTTCCTGAAGTTTTTCAGCTGAACATGCAGACCTTAAGTTCACTGGAGAGAAATATTGAACAGACCAAAGAGAATCTGCGTACCCTGAATGAAAAAAAGGATACGATGGTGGAAGAGCTGGCCAACACCACCCGGGACATTGAAGATGAAATGGCGGCCAGGGGGATGAGAGACCCGGATGAGCAGCGTCTGGAGCAGCTGAAGATCGAACGGATTAACCTTGAGACCAAGTATTCTGAGTTATATCCGGATGTGAAAAAGATCAAGCAGGAGATTGCAGAGTTGACCGCTTCCATTGAGGCACGCAAAAAACAGGAAGAAAAGGAAAAACAAAATCCCCAAAATAGAAAGCCGCCTCGCAACCCGGCCTATGTTTCCCTCTCCTCCAGGCTGGCCGGGGTCAAGTCCGATATCGCTTCGGTAAAAATTCAGATCATTGATCTTGAAGCCCGGGCTGAAGAGTACCGCAGCCGCCTGGCAGCGGCCCCGGATGTGGAAACCCGTTATAGGGAACTGGTGACCGAACAGACCAACCTGACCTTAAAATATAAAGATCTGCAGGCCAAAATGATGGAGGCCCAGGTGGCCCATGCCCTGGAATCCCAGCAAAAAGGGGAACGCTTCACCTTGGTGGAATCCGCCACCCGGCCTGAAAAGCCCTATAAGCCAAACCGCTTGGCCATTGTGCTCATCGGTTTTGTTCTGGGTATCGGTGCCGGTATCGGCCTGGCTGCCCTGGTGGAATTTGCCGATGATTCGGTCAGGGATGCAGCTTCTTTGGAACGGCTCACCGGTTTTCCGGTTCTGACCACGGTGCCCAGTATCATAACCCGCGCGGATCAGGAAAAGGCGCGTATCTCAAGAGTTGTCTGGACAATTTCAGTCGTCCTGATGCTGGCGGTGGTGATCTGTCTGTTCCACTTTTTCGTCATGGATCTGAACGTATTTTGGGCTAAATTTATGCGGAAATTTTCATAAGGTCAAAAAAGGAAAAACAATGAAACTGAAAAAAGCACTGGACCAGGCTAAGGCCCAGAGAGAACAACATCATCCTACGCCTGGCCTAAGCCCAGACAAGGCTTCTGCTCTGTCACAGGGCGCCAACAGTTCGTCTGAACAGGACGGGGAGTGGACGGCACCTGCTTATGACCGCTCTGCTGTCACCCAACTTGATCCGGTGGTCGTGGAGGAGAACAGAGGTGTCTGCCTGAACCCGGACCGCAAAGAGATTGAACGCTACAAGATCCTGCGGACCCGGATTGCCAATCTGGCCCGGGATCGGCGGATGAGTACCATCATGGTGACCAGCCCCAACAGGAATGAGGGCAAAACCGTGAACTGCATCAACATGGGGCTGACCTTTGCTAAGGCCATGAAGCAGACCGTTCTGCTGGTGGACTGTGACTTCAAGGGCCAGGATATCCACCGCTATCTGGGCATAGAGAGCAAGGCCAGCCTGATTGATTATTTTATGGACGACGTCGCCCTGCAGGACCTCATTGTATGGCCCGGGGTGGAGAAGCTCACCCTCATCTCCGGGTCCCGGACCATCAGTGAATCCTCGGAACTGCTTTCCTCGGATATGATGGCCAAATTGGTCAAGGAGATGGGCGAACGCTACGATGACCGGTATGTGTTTTTCGACGCCCCGCCTGTTTTGGGCCATGCCGAGGCCATCTCCCTGGCACCGCGCATGGACGGTATCCTCATGGTGGTGGAGGCAGGAAAAACCACAAAAAAGGACGTCAAGGAGTCCCTGGCCCTTTTACCCAAGGAAAAATTTTTAGGATTCCTGCTCAACAAACAGGCGGCCTGATCTGATGTATACGCAATTTTTTAATTTTAGGGAAAAACCTTTCAACCTGGTGCCTGATCCCGGGTTTCTTTTCCTGAGCGACCGTCATGAAAAGGCCTTGACCTTCCTGGAGTACGGCCTGTCTGAAAAGGCAGGCTTTATTATGCTCACCGGTGAGATCGGCATGGGAAAGACCACCCTGATCCGACACCTGATCAACCAGGTGGACGAGCAGGACACGGACGTGGCCGTGGTCTTTCACACCAATGTCAGCGGCACAGTGCTGCTGCGCCAAATCCTCAGCGAGTTCGAGGTCGAGACTGAGCCCGGCATGGACAAAGCCTCTCTTTTGGAACTGCTCTACGAGCTTCTCATTGACAGATACGCCAAAAATCGCAAAGTTTTTCTGATCGTTGACGAGGCCCAGAACCTTTCCGCATCTGCCCTGGAAGAGTTGCGCATGCTCTCCAACCTCCAGACAGATAAGGACCTTTTGGTCCAGATTATCATTGTGGGACAGCCTGGCCTGAGGGACAAGATCGGCTCCTCCTCCCTGCGGCAGTTTGCCCAGCGAATTTCAGCAAGCTTCCACCTTTCCCCCATGACCAAAGAAGAGACCCGCGCCTATGTCCGGTTCCGGCTGGAGCGAGCCGGGGGAAATCCCGACCTTTTTACCCCGGACCTGCTGGAAAAATTGTTTATCGTGTCCGGCGGCATTCCCAGGACCATTAATCTGCTCTGTGACGCCGTGTTGGTATATGCCTTTGCAGACCGGGTATCTGAAATCACAAAAGACCATTTGGATCAGGTCATTGAAGATAAGGGGGGCATGGGCGTATTCACCGCCGTGGATATGGATGATGCCCCCGTATCCGAACCTGAACCTAAATCTGAAGCGGCAACCGGTCTTGAAGGCCGTGTTAAAGAACTTGAAGACCGGCTGAACCGCCTGACAGGCGTCCTGGACAGCAGCCTTGCCGAAACCGAATCCCGGGCAACATTCTGCCGGAATGAACTAGTGGAGCAGCTCACCCGGCTTTATAAAGCGGAAAGAAAAAAGAACCAAAACCTGATTTTCCACTACAGCCGGCTCAAGGAAAAATATACCGCTCTGCTGGCAGATCAGAATCCTGCTGAAGGGTCCTCAATTCTACTTAAAAAAACCGTCAAATAAATCCGATAAACCTTTTTTACAGGCCTTTTAAGGGCGGTTGAGGCCGCTTTTTTTTTGGGATGGCATCGGACTTTTTCAAGATGGAAATATAATGACAAAAAAATCCCAAATCCTCTAAATAGATAACCCAACAAAAAAGTTATGATATATGCGTAAAGGAATTATTCTTGCCGGAGGTTCCGGTACCCGATTATATCCGCTGACTCTGTCAGTGAGCAAACAGCTCATGCCGGTATATGACAAGCCCATGATCTATTACCCCCTGTCTACCCTGGTACTGGCCGGCATTCACGATATTCTTGTCATCACCACCCCCCACGACGCAGAGCAGTTCAAATACGTACTCAAGGATGGATCTCAATGGGGTATCCGTATTTCATACGCGATTCAGCCATCCCCGGACGGTCTGGCCCAGGCCTTCATCATCGGGGAAGAATTTATCGGTACAGATCCGGTAACCTTGATCCTGGGAGACAATATTTTTTACGGAGAAGGCCTTGCCAAAAGGCTGCAAAACGTTGGCCAAAGGCAGGCGGGTGCCACGGTGTTCGGATATTACGTCAAAGATCCCTCACGATACGGTGTTGTGGAATTTGACAAGAATGATCAGGTCTTGAGCATCGAAGAAAAACCCGAAAACCCAAAATCCAGTTATGCGGTAACAGGCCTCTATTTTTACGATCATTCAGTGGTGGAAATTGCAAAGCAGTTAAAACCTTCTCCCCGGGGAGAACTGGAAATTACCGACGTCAACAAGGCTTATTTGGAAAGAAAAGAGCTGACCGTAGAGCGGTTCAGCCGGGGTACGGCCTGGCTGGATACAGGTACCCACGAATCCCTTCTGGACGCAGGCATGTTTATAAAAGTCGTCAGTGATCGCCAGGGCCTTAAAGTTGCCTGCCTTGAAGAGATCGCATTCCGCATGGGACTGATCGGCATCGACCACCTGGAAAAAGCCGCACGTTCCATGAAAAAAAACAGCTATGGAAAGTACCTGTTTGATCTTGTTGCCAGGGCAGAAAAAGCCGGATAGAAAATAAAAAATGAAATTAAACAGACTTGATATTCCCGACGTGGTGGTGTTGGAGTCGCGATTGTTCGGCGACCACCGGGGGTTTTTTATGGAAACCTTCAGGGACAGCTTTTTTAAAGAAAATATCGCTGATTTGTCCTTTGTCCAGGACAATCACAGCCGATCTTCCCAGGGTATCTTAAGGGGGCTTCATTATCAGATAAAAAATCCCCAGGGAAAGCTGGTGCGGGTGATCTTTGGTCAAGTGTTCGACGTGGCCGTGGATATAAGAAAAAGTTCCCCTACATTTGGGCGGTGGATTGGCCAAACCCTTTCCGCAGAAAACCGAAAAATGCTGTGGGTTCCCCCGGGATTTGCCCATGGGTTCTACGTGCTCAGCCCCGAGGCCGAATTTGTGTATAAATGCACAGACTACTATGCCCCGCAGCATGAACGCAGTATCCGTTGGGACGACCTTCAAATTGGTATCCAGTGGCCGCTGATACCGGGAAAATCACCAGTCCTGTCCGAAAAGGATGAAAATGCATGCATACTTGACACAGCCGAGGTCTTTGCATGAAAGTACTGATTTTAGGTTCCAGGGGGCAGCTTGGCTGGGAGCTTTTACGCACCAGCCCTAAAGAGGCGGATATCAATGCGCAGAATTCTTCCCAGGTGGACTTTCTAAAGCCCGATACCATCCGGGACTGCATTGCCCAATACGCACCGGACTGGATAATCAATGCCGCGGCCTATACCGCAGTGGACCAGGCTGAATCTGACCAGGAAAACGTATACCGCATCAACCACGAAGCCGTATCCGCCATTGCCCATGCTGCAGCAGATCATCACAGCCGCCTGGTTCACATCTCAACGGACTACATATTCAGCGGCAAAAATTATAAACCCCTTCGGCCGGATGACCCTGCCGACCCACAATCCGTGTACGGCATGTCCAAATGGAAGGGAGAGACTGCCATCCGCGAAGTGCTTTCGGACAAGGCCCTGATTATCCGTACAGCTTGGCTTTACTCCTCCCATGGCAAAAATTTTGTTAAAACCATGCTCAACCTCATGACAGCCGGAAAATCCCTGAACGTCATCGACGAGCAGGTGGGCACGCCGACCTGGGCAAAAGGCTTGGCCCTGGCGATCTGGACCTGTATTTATAAATCAATTTCCGGCACCTTCCACTGGACCGATGCCGGCGTTGCATCCTGGTATGACTTTGCCGTAGCCATACAGGAAGAGGCCTTAGCCCTGGGCCTTCTTCAAGTCCCGGTATCCATTCCCCCGGTACTTTCAACCCAATTTCCCACCCCGGCCCAAAGACCCTTTTACAGCATCCTTGATAAACACAGCATGTGGCAGGCCACAAGCATCACGCCGGTGCACTGGCGGGCGCAGCTTAGATCCATGCTTGGTGAAATAAAACAATGAAAACCCTTTTAGTAACAGGCGGCGCCGGGTTTATCGGCACCAACTTTGTATATTACTGGCTGGAAAAATACCCAGAAGACCGGGTGATTGTTCTGGACGCCCTGACATATGCCGGCAACCTGGACAATCTGGCCGAAGCGCACAGAAATGAAAAATTTGAATTCGTCCATGGAAACATTCTGGACCAGGCCCTTGTGGAAGATCTTCTGATCCGCAACAATATTGACACCATTGTCCATTTTGCCGCCGAATCCCATGTGGACAGATCCATATCCGGTCCGGACGCCTTTATCCAGACCAATATTTTAGGTACCCACAACCTGCTCAAAACAGCCAAAAAGATCTGGCTGGACAACGGCCCTAAAAAGCATCGATTTCACCATATCTCCACGGACGAAGTCTACGGCACACTGAAACTCGATGATCCCCCTTTTGCAGAGACCACACCCTATGCCCCAAATTCACCTTATGCAGCAAGCAAGGCCGGGTCAGATCACCTGGTCCGGGCATACCACGAAACCTACGGCCTGGAAGTCACAACATCCAACTGCTCGAACAATTACGGACCGTTCCAGTTCCCCGAAAAATTGATCCCCCTCATGATCACAAATATTTTAAACAACAGACCCATTCCCGTATATGGAGACGGCATGCAGATTCGTGACTGGCTGTACGTGGACGATCATAACCTGGGTGTGGACCTGATCCTTAAACGCGGACAAGTGGGAGAAACCTACAACATCGGCGGCAACAACGAGCAGATCAATCTGGATATTGTCAAACTGGTTTGCGCTGTTATGGATGACCTGTTTGCCTCACAAAAAGATCTTGTCCAGAGGTTCCCCAAGGCACCGCCCGTCACAGGCCGTTCTTGCGCAGAACTGATCACCCACGTCACGGACCGCGCCGGACACGACCGTCGCTACGCCATCAATGCCGAAAAAATATCAGCCCAACTGGGATACAAGCCGCAATATTTATTTAAAAACGGCATCCGAAAAACGACTGCATGGTACCTTGACCGGGAACCCTGGTGGACAAATCTGATCTTGTAGAGTTCAAATGGGCGATCTTGATCTCTTTGGAATCATATGAGGTCATGGAAGAGGAAATTGAGGATTTTTGTCTCACAGGACTGACCCTTCCAGGGTCCGGACCTTTGATCCTGCCCAGGCAATTTCTCACCCAGAGATGATGGAAAAATATACAAAATGACCTGGAACATTTTGTATTATCAATAGTTCGGACAGTTTTTAATATGGATTTATAAAATAATGTAGACAAGAGTTCTTCAAAATTGAGAAAGTTTTATTGTAAAGTAAAATTTTCATTCAACAAAGAAGAACTCTATGGAAACAATAAAACGTATTTTATCTCAAATGTCCATATCTAAACCTGGATATTTGCTATAAGGAACGCTCAAATAAGGGAATCCGGACGGCCACCTACTGTCCCTCACTCGTGATCGGTGAAAAATCAGTGGCCACAAGTGAGAAGTAGGTGGCCATTCAAGGCGCAATACCGGAACCATAAGTCTAACACGGGCAAACCACAACTCATGTGTTCGACATCATTTTTTTGTGACAGAAACTGAGAAGTGAGCACCTAAGGGGAATAAGATCTGAGATTTAGCGAACATAAGATGACAGCTCAGTAGTGCCGTCTTTATTGCGGTCATGATTTGTTGATATACGGGGAATGGAGTTTGGCGGACAGTAAATTTTGATAGAAGAAGAGGGAGTCTTTCAAGTTTATTCCAGTTGTACACCATATTTTGTTAATATGTCTTGAGGGGTGATCGTTTCTGGTGTGCCGGTTGGCCGGAGTACATTCCTGCCACATAGAATGAAAACTTCATACGCATCAAATATTGCATACCGATCCTTATCAAATATAATCAGCTTGTTTCCATTTTCTTCTTTAACTTTTTGTCTGAACTTCCTGATTCCGGTGTCTTGACCTTTTTTCTCCAATTTATCCTGTTGGTCTATCCAATCCCTGAAAGCCGTTGTCAGTGCCATGACAAAAATGGTGAGATACACATGAACGATAAAACCGGATTTCGTATTTATAGGTGGCCTTTCTATGAACCAGGCCTGCTTGGCCTCTCTAAATAAGGCGTTTTCAATTTCACTGCGGGCGTCGTATGCGTCATAAACCACCAAGGGCTTGTCAACAGGTCCATTTGTAAGAATAATCAGGGTTTTGGAACCGGGATTATTAGCCTTAAAAGGATCATCCTTAACCACAACAGCATTGATGGGATTGGCGACAAAGCCTTTGGAGTTTTGATGGCTGCCGCTGCCCTGTGGTCCGTAGAATTCTGCTGACGTTAACCCTTCCAGACCTTCAACATCCCAATGATCTGTAACCGTTGTCTTGTTTTTACCGGCACCCACAGTGCGTATTTCGTCTTTAATTTCCGAATGGCCTGTACCAATTAAAGACAGGGCATCGTCATAAACATTCAAACTGGATTTAGCAGGAATAAAAAAGGTGATGGTTTTACTGTTGAGCCACCATAAAAAAATGCCGTCCGTGAACCCACGGTCAATGGCAAGGGAAGTGATTTTGGCATGTTCCCCCAGATTGTCAATTGCCTGCTGAACCACTTCCTGAGCAAAAGTTATGTCATGAACCTCAATTGTAGCAAAACGCATGGCTAAAGGAAGGCGGCTGTTTGGATCCCAAACCACCCATATTTTAAATCCAAAAACAGTTTCCAGAACTTTTCGAATGCGCTTTTTACGAAGTTTGAGTTCGGGCGGTTTTTCTTTGGTTACTTTACCACAGCCGTTACATTTTTCTGTTGATTCAATCTCGGAAGCATCAAGCAGAGCATGAATTTTTTTTGGAAAAAACTTATGTGCCGCTAAAATCGATATTCCCCTGTTAAACATTTTTTCCAGGGTTGGTGCAACAATTGATGCCATTGTATTTTTTATGAAATCACAAGATACCGGTCCTCGGATTGGAATGGGCGCTTTTTCATCGCAAGAGGATTTTTTCTTACCCCTATTGCAAGTCCCTTCTTTTATCTCCCTGCCGTTAAAGCCGACAAGACGCATTAAGGCCTGACTTCGAAGAATAACAGAGTCTGTGTGCCAAAAAAAATGAAGGCCAGCCACAATACGCATCATATAAATAAAAATGATACGCATGAATGGGACCGGACTGTTTCTTTGTTTTGATTTTGGTTCAAGTTCCATGAGCAGGTTGGTAAATTCGAAATGATCAAGAAAGTAAAAAAACTCATCGAATAATCCAGCTTCCCCAAGGCCATATACTTCAGGGATATCTTTACCTTCGGCAAGATCTTTGGCGATGCCTGTTTGGTCCCTGTTTGCTGTATGCCAGGTCAAGCGGTCTACTATATTTTTTGATGCATTTTGGGCTAAACTCATAGGGTTATGGGTTAGCAGAAAAACACAGGGAAGGCAAATACGATAAGATTATAACTATTTGAAATAACAATAAATACTTGTCTCCATATCGTGATTTTGGTCCATTTTTAACATTGGGCGTGAGAGGGGGTATACACCACCTTTTGAATGTCGTTTAAATGGCCAGTGAAGGCTTCTTGCAGGGGATTTTGAAGGGTTCTCAAAAAAGCGGTCGGCCCCGCCAATTTTTTGTTTCCTTGAAAAAAACCACTTTTTTTAAAAAAAAATAAAGCAACCGCTATCGTGATCAGCTATCGTTTCATTAATCGAAGGAATGAGTCCGAAATAAACCTATGAGCGCGGGCATCTCGCCCGCATCTTTACAATACTTGCAGACCTGCGGGCGGGACGCCCGCGCGCTAGGATATAGCAAAGTGGGCAAGCTATTTAAGACCCGTTCCTAAAATGCGTGGATTATGGATAGATCAGACCGATTGGTAATGGCAACTCCGGCCTTGATTTTGAGAAAAACTGTCTTCCTTATAGCAAATATCCAGATCTAAACCTCAACAAAAATTTTTATTGGTTTTGTTTTCAACAACCATGATACTCCGGGGACGAATGAACTATCGCAACATGAGCCGTTACAGCAATATTCATGAAAAAAGTTTTTCAAGAAATGTAAATATTCGGGTTAGTCATTTTTAGGTTGATTTGAGTAACGCCTTAAAATTCTGGTCCAAAGGATAAACCCAAACGTCTTTGATGGGAAGAATCACTGTCCCTTTCTTTGGGTTAGCACCTAATTTACCACGCCCTTTAGTTTCTCCAATAATTTGCCAATTTGCGGCTTTATAACAGGTTCCTGCGAAACGATCTTTTTGAACAAACCTTTCAAGCATTACAGGCCGGATGTTATATTTGTTGTGCCAATCATTCGGGAGTCGGTGTGTTATCAACGAAAGAATTTTGGATGCTAAATTTTTCGATTGAATCCACGGCAAAATAAGGAACCTGGCATTATTCACAATCAAATGCAAATTTGCCTTTCTTTGATCATGAGTCCATCCAATAAACTGATCTCTTGGTGCGGTTTGCCAAGCCGCTGCACCAAACCCTGCCAGGGCAACGATTTGTTCGCCGGCAGTGATGAAATATCGAAGTTGGGCACCCGGCAAAGGCTTATGCCCAAAATAATGATATCTTTCGATGTATTCATTCCACAAAGCAGATGTCGCTCTGGTAACGATCTGCGAATTAAGTTCCGGCAAACGGTGAACCGGACAGACAACCCGGCGTTGGGGATCAGTAGCTGAAGTTAATTTAATGCGTCTATCCTGCTTTTTTTCCGAGTAGATGGCGGCAGGCATATCACTCCATCCTTTTTCATCTTCAGCATCGCAACACGGCACGACATATCTTTGGTTTTCCCATCGGGTTTAAACCATTGGAGAACTCGGCAGGCCTCTATTGAAAGTCGTGTTCGGTTGAACTGGGGGGTGTTTTTTATGAGAGCCCTGATTTGTGTTATTTCTGTTGGAGTGAAAACCCGGCCACAGTATCGGATTATGATGTATCTATCGGTTTTGACAATTTATCCAGGCGGGCCTCATCCATTTCCCAGGGAAGAAATTGTGATAATTCTTCAGGAGCTTTCCCATGGTTTACAGCGCAGGCGTTAAGGTATGAATTTAACCAGTGGTGACAGTTTAGTCCCCATAAATCCAAGGTTTTAAAAATTGAAAACATCATCGCTGCCAGTTGAGCGCTCCATACACTTCCTGAACCATAAAAATTTTGGCTCATGTCGCGTTTTGGGGTCTTTTGAAATTTGATAACAAAAAAGCAAAAATTGAATTGCATTACGGATCGTTATGATAGTAGATATTCGCCTTGCTATTAACTGGTTAAACTCGGATTGGAGCCAATGAAGGTAAATATCAAGACCCTGATAGATGATGTACAATGCTATGAAACCGTTCGTGAACTGCATTGGCCCAAAATACGTGAGTGTCCGTTTTGTGATTCCATAAATACAATCAAAAAAGGTTTCGATGATAGGGAATCCGCCAAACAGCGTTATGAATGCAAAGAGTGCGGAAAACGCTTCGATGATCTCACCGGGACCATTTTTGCCGGACATCACCAACCCCTTAAAGTGTGGATATTGTGCCTTTATTTCATGGGGTTGAATTTGTCCAACAACCAGATTTCCAAAGAGTTGGACCTTAATCGTGGAGATGTTCACAATATGGCTGCTCAGCTACGCGAAGGCGTGGTAAAAAAAAGCCTCAGATAACCCTTCAGGATGAGGTTGAGTGCGATGAGGTGTATATCATTGCAGGGCACAAAGGCAACCCCGAGGCTGTATCAAAAAAAGGCCGAGATGGTCGCCGTAACCGATTAAAGGGTGCTAGAGGGCGTGGTACGCTGGAAAAAGAGAAGCCACCTATTTTCGGGATGATACAACGGTGTGGGCAAGTTGTGATTCAAATGCTCCCCAATGTCCGGCAGGCCACCATTGAGCCTTTGATAAAGGCCACTATACAACCAGGAACATTGGTCTATACCGATGAGTATTCCATTTATAACCGGTTGGATGAATGGGGTTATGACCATGAAAGTGTGAATCATGGAGCCGGTGAATATGCCAGAGACGATGATGGAGACGGGTTTTATGAAGTTCATGTGAATACAATGGAAGGCTTCTGGTCATTACTCCGAAGCTGGATTCGCCCACATCGGGGTATCTCACAGGAAAAACTTCCTTTTTACCTCGGATTTTTCGAGTTCGTTCATAATGTTGGTAAACGAGGGAAATCCCTGCTTCATTCACTTATTGAAGTGATGATCAAGTAAGACCCCAAAACGCGACATGAGCCTTAATATTTTAAAGGGTTTTTGTGGCCCGACCCTACGACATCCCAAACTGGCTAAAGAGGCGGATAAGTTTAACCCTGGCTCTCCCCTGGTGGCGGACACTTTGGGGTGGGCGTTGTTTAAAAAAGGCGAAGTAAAGCAGGCTGAAAAGTATGTCAGTAGAGCCTATGAAAAGATGCAGAACAACGTTGCCATTGTCTATCACATGGGAGCTGTCAGCCATCAATTGGGCAATCATGAGGCTGCTGCCTCGGCGTTGGAAAAGGTGGTGGAAAACGATTCGCATTTTCCGGGCCGGGATGAGGCGGTTAGAATTTATCAGCAGAATTACGCGAATTAAAACCTATCGATAAATAGTCTTTTCCCCAATTTTTTTTGGGGGTGGAAAAACGAGGAATCAACATCAATGTAACAGATGATTTTCCTCAACGGGTGAAGCGTTGCTTTAGCCTTTTTTTCGAGAACGTATATTTTATGGTAGCCTAACATATGTCAACTAACTATATAAGTCCAAAGATTATCTTTGGCTCTGGAATTTCTTCACATAAGGAATATGACAGCTTTTTAGCCGTCGTTCAAAAGGCTGTGGAGAATGGATGTAAAAATTTTGATACCGCTCCGAGTTATCGAACGGAATATATCTTGGGGCAGGCGATTCGGCAATGCATCGTTCAGTATAATCTGACACGTGAAGATTTTTTCATTCAGAGCAAGATTGATGCTTGGCAAATGCAGGAAGGCGACGGGGATATAAGAAAATATGTAGATTCCGCTCTCAAAGAGATGGGAATGGACTACTTTGATTTAGTGCTGATCCATTGGCCGATTCCGGAATATCTCGAAAAAACGTGGAAATCTTTGCAACGAATCAAGAGCGAAGGAATTGCAAAAGACATAGGAATTTGCAATGTGCGCTTTCGTCATTTGAAAGCATTCAGCTATGCCGGAATCCTTCCGCGTTATATTCAAATTGAGCGGCATCCGCTAATGGTTTTTGAAAAGGAAATTGAATTTTGCAAGATGAACGATATTTGTATTCAGGCGTATTCTCCGCTATGTAAAATGCATTCGCACATAAAAGAAAGTCCGACGCTTCAATCTCTCACTGAAAAATACGGCAAAAGCATTGGGCAAATTGTTTTACGTTGGCACATTGACACTGGTGTCATTCCCGTGTTTACTTCTCGCAAGCCAAAGAGAGTTGAAGAGTACTTGAATATTTTTGATTTTTCTTTGTCGGCAGAGGATATTGCGAATGTTTCCGCACTAAATGAAAATTACAAATTATGTTTAGAATCATGCTCATGTCCCGGTTTTTGATGAGAAGTAGAATTCGAATTTTCCTATTCGTTTTTCTCGGAGGCGTGCTCGCTCTCGCTACAATTTCGTTGTCCGTAGGACGTGTCATAATTGCGTCATTGTTGTTTGGGGCAACGCTCTTATTTGTGGCTTTGTATTTTCTCAATTGGAAAGTCCGCCGGAAGAATGAAGCAATTCGTAGTGTTTTTTCTTTGACCCCGTCGTCTCCGAGGAATTTCGATTATCTGGTTGTTGGGGATTTCTGCAATACGGAAAACTTGGTTCCGAAGAATTCACGTTCAATTTCTTTTTTAGCGCCGGAAAGAACCATGGAAGCATCATCTTTAATTTTTAAGCATGTTTTTAGCCTCTTGAAAGAAAATGGCGGGAACGTTTTTTTTGTGGTAAACCGCAAAAATGTTTTTTCTAAGAGGATTACTCTTTTTGATGTCCCTTTTCTGCACCCAGTGACAATCCAACGTTTGGTCTTGCGGCCCTTGTTAAAAAAAAGCCGTTTCCCGTTGATATTTTCTCCGTTGTTATCTGTAAAATTTTTGTTGTGCGCTCGACAAAAAAGGACGTTGTGTCGCGAAACGTTTCCACAAACGGAAATTGAAGAGTTTTGTAAAGAACGAAAAATCTCGGCATATTTTTTTGTTTTTGAGTCTTAATCGCTATGTCTTTAAACGCAGAAAAAAACCGTCGTATTGCGAAAAATACAATTTTTTTGTATTTGCGGTCGATTGTGGTCTTGTTGGTCAGCCTTTATACGAGCCGTATCGTTTTGGCGACGTTGGGGGTCGATGATTACGGGATTTACAATGTTGTTGGCGGTGTGGTGGCGATGTTCTCGTGCATTTCCGGGGCGTTGTCGGGAGCGATTAGCCGATTTATTACATTTGAGCTTGGGCGCGGGGACAAGCATCGGCTGAGCACGGTTTTTTCGACGAGTGTTTTGATTCAGCTGATGATTGCGGGAATCCTTGTTTCTCTTGTTTTAACGGGTGGCGGCTGGTTCTTGAATACGAAGATGAACATACCCGTCGAGCGCCTGGATGCGGCGAATTGGGTATTGATTTGTTCGGCTGTCAGCTTCGGGGTCAAATTAATCAGCGTCGCGTATAACGCGATGATTATCGCGCACGAGCACATGAAGGCATTTGCCTATTTGAGCATGCTGGAGGTGCTGCTGAAACTTGGGGTCGTGTTTTTATTGATGACGTCTTCGTTTGATAAGTTGAAGACCTATGCTGTTTTTTTGCTGGGCATTTCCATTGTCATTCAGCTAACTTACTTTATTTATTGCCGGATACGCTTTAGCGAAAGCCGTTTTCGCCTTATGTGGGACAAAGCCTTGCTTAAAGAGATGTTCGGTTTTGCGGGGTGGGCTTTTTTCAGCCATTCCGTCGGGATGATGAATACACAGGGCGTGAATATTTTAACGAATATGTTTTTTGGGGTGGCACTCAATGCGGCTCGGGGAATTGCTACGCAGGTGGAGGGATCTCTGTCGCAATTCATCGGCAATTTTTCGACTTCGATGAATCCGCAGATCGTCAAGTCTTACGCGGCGGGTGAGAAAGATTATATGTTTCAGCTGATTTGCCGTGGAAGCAAGTTTGCGTATTTTTTGGCGTTGGTGTTTGTGGTTCCACTGTTTATTGAGGCGGATACGGTTTTGCGGATATGGTTGGGAGAAGTTCCCGCGTATGCCACAGTTTTCTTGAGGTTGACTTTGCTGGCGATGCTTCCGCAGGTACTTGGCGGCATTTTGTTCACAGCGGCAATGGCGACGGGTAACATTCGTAGTTACGCCATTGCCGTAAATGGCGTGAGTGTTTTTGTTTTTATTTTTTCGTGGGTGCTTTTTTGCTTGGGTTTCCCGCCGGAGGCGGCGTATTGCGTACATATTTTTATTCGCATTGTGTTGGTTGGGGTGCGGGTGCTTTTGCTGAAAGGTATGATTGCCATTAGTCCTATGTTATATGTGAAAGAAGTTGTTCTAAAAATCGTTCCGGTTTCAATTTTGGCTTTTGCATTCCCACTGTTGGTTTTTTTGTTGCCGATTCCGCAGTCGTTTTGGCGGGTTATGTTGGTTACGGTTGCTAGTGTTCCCACGACGGTGCTTATTGTCTCTGTTTTGGGGTTGACGAAAGAAGAGCGCGTTTTCGCTTTAGGAAAACTTAAACAATTGAAAAATAAATTTTAGAAAGCCTATTGACAGATGGACAAATATTATTCAGATGAAAAAAATGCTCAGATTATAGTTGCGTTGTTGAAGGAGCACGGAATTCGAAAAGTGGTCGCTTCTCCTGGGGCAACCAATATTACTATTGTTGGGAGTATACAACATGACCCATGGTTTGAGATGTATTCTTGTGTGGACGAACGTTCCGCTGCTTATATGGCTTGTGGGCTTTCGGGTGAATCCGGCGAGCCGGTTGTTTTGACTTGTACGGGAGCAACCGCGTCACGCAATTATCTGCCGGCACTGACGGAAGCCTATTATCGGAAGCTCCCGATTTTGGCAATAACCTCGATGGGTAGTTTCTCGAGAATTGGTCACCTTGAACCCCAGTTTATTGATCGAAGTGTGTCTCCGAAAGATACTGTGCGCTACAAGATACACCTTCCATTGATACGAGATGAGAAAGACATACAAATTGCGGAATTAAAAGTAAACACGGTGATTTTGGAATTACGCCGAAATGGAGGCGGGCCGGTTCATATTGATTTGGAAAAGGGTGGCAATAATTTTTCCGTCAAAAAACTTCCTGAAGTTCGTGTTATTAATCGAATTACATGTAAAGATATGTTCCCGCAGATTCCGAAAGAAGCAAAAAAAATCGCGATTTATGTTTGTTCGCATGCTACGTGGACAGATGCGCAAATAAAGGCTGTGGATGCGTTTTGTGCGCATAATAACGCGGTGGTATTTTGCGATCATACCAGCGGATATAAAGGGAAATATCGCTTAATGTATGCACTTGTGGCTGGGCAGGAAGCTTATTCTTCGCCGCTTTGTCATCCAGATTTGCTAATTCATATCGGTGAGTTGTCGGGAGACTATTTTACCTATGGACGCATGATGAAGGCGAAGGAAGTTTGGCGCGTGAGCGCGGATGGTGAGGTGCGGGACACATTCCGCAAATTGCGCTACATCTTCGATATGGATGAGCAGGACTTCTTTGACCACTATGCAAGAAATCCTGTTTTCGAGTCGGTGGAGGAAGATAAATATTTGAATGCGTGCATTGCCAAACACGATGAACTGTATAAAAGAATTCCGGAAATGCCTTTTTCTAATGACTGGATCGCGAAAACTGTAGCGCCTCAGATTCCCGAAAAAAGTGTTTTGCACTTTGGTCTCAGCAACACCATGCGGTCGTGGACGTTTTTTGACGTGCCGCGTTCCGTAACAACGAGTGCGAATGTCGGGTGTCGTGGAATCGACGGGGTACTCTCGACTCTTATCGGGGCCTCGTTGGCAAATCCGAGTGTGCTTCACTTCGGAGTCTTGGGAGATCTGACGTTTTTCTACGACATGAATTCCTTGGGCAATCGTCATGTCGGCAGAAATTTGAGAATCCTTCTCGTGAACAACGGGCGAGGAACTGAGTTCCGTCTCTATATTCATCAAGGGCAACAGTTAATGGGCGAAGACGCGGATCCTTATGTTGCGGCTGCCGAACACTTCGGGAACAAATCGCCGGAGTTGGTAAAGAACTATGCTTCTGCACTTGGTTTTGAATACCTCTGTGTGTCGAACAAAGAAGAATTTACCCCTGTGATTGAACGCTTTTTGACGCCGGAGCTTACGGACAGGCCGATGCTTTTGGAAGTTTTTACGGATTCGCAGGCTGAAAGCGATGCCTTGAAGATGTTGAGGAATCTTGAAGTTTCGAAGAAATCTCAAGCTAAACAAATCACAAAAAGCATTCTTGGGGATTCTGGAGTGAAGTTTGCCAAAAAGGTCTTGGGCAAATGAGTGTAGCGTATGGTGCCCTGTGAAAACGGAGGAAAAAAACTGGATCATTGAGTGCTTACAATTTTCTGAACTCTCCGACATATAACTGGCGGGACACTGGTTCAGTTCAATAGGTATAGTATTTTCCCAAATCCACCGCCTAAAAAAAGAAAAACCCCGTTGAGCTTGATGCATCAAGCAGATAGAATGTTTGCGCCAACAAAAACCTATCACCAACGGGGTGAAACGAATATGACACAAGGCGTATTACCATTCAAGTACGAAGAAGAAAAATCAAAAAGCGGGATGACTGCCCTGGCAGGTTTGCCTCTTTATCTGGACTTAGCTGAAGTGATTGGCCTGTCCAAATCCATTCAAAAGCACTTAAAATTAAGAAAAGGATCTCAAGGCTGGACAGACTCTCAGGTGGTGCTATCGATAGTATTGCTGAATTTGGCTGGGGGTGATTGTGTTGATGATTTAAAAATCCTGGAAGCTGATCAAGGTTTTTGTGCAATACTGGACAAAGCAGAGACACATGGGCTGAGACGTAAAGTAAGGAGGGCTTTGGAACGACGGTGGCGTAAAGAGAAAAAACGTTCCGTGCCGTCACCCTCTTCGATATTTAGGTATCTCTCCCAATTTCATGATGCCCAGCAGGAAAAAATTCGTGTGCATACAGATGTCAAAGCGTTTATTCCTAGACAGAACGACCATCTGAAGGGTCTTGGGAAAATTAATAAAGATATGTGCGCCGGTTTGAATATGGTAAAGCCTCAAAAGACAGCTACTCTGGATATGGATGCGACCTTGGCTGAGACCATGAAAAAGTCGGCTCTTTACCTCTTTACTGCTATAACTCGATGTTCGAGTTTTTTGAAGTTGACATCAAAATGTGCTAAAGAAGTTGAATTTTTGATATAAAATTTTGGCTCATGTCGCGTTTTGGGGTCTTTTGAAATTTGATAACAAAAAAGCAAAAATTGAATTGCATTACGGATCGTTATGATAGTAGATATTCGCCTTGCTATTAACTGGTTAAACTCGGATTGGAGCCAATGAAGGTAAATATCAAGACCCTGATAGATGATGTACAATGCTATGAAACCGTTCGTGAACTGCATTGGCCCAAAATACGTGAGTGTCCGTTTTGTGATTCCATAAATACAATCAAAAAAGGTTTCGATGATAGGGAATCCGCCAAACAGCGTTATGAATGCAAAGAGTGCGGAAAACGCTTCGATGATCTCACCGGGACCATTTTTGCCGGACATCACCAACCCCTTAAAGTGTGGATATTGTGCCTTTATTTCATGGGGTTGAATTTGTCCAACAACCAGATTTCCAAAGAGTTGGACCTTAATCGTGGAGATGTTCACAATATGGCTGCTCAGCTACGCGAAGGCGTGGTAAAAAAAAGCCTCAGATAACCCTTCAGGATGAGGTGAGGTTGAGTGCGATGAGGTGTATATCATTGCAGGGCACAAAGGCAACCCCGAGGCTGTATCAAAAAAAGGCCGAGATGGTCGCCGTAACCGATTAAAGGGTGCTAGAGGGCGTGGTACGCTGGAAAAAGAGAAGCCACCTATTTTCGGGATGATACAACGGTGTGGGCAAGTTGTGATTCAAATGCTCCCCAATGTCCGGCAGGCCACCATTGAGCCTTTGATAAAGGCCACTATACAACCAGGAACATTGGTCTATACCGATGAGTATTCCATTTATAACCGGTTGGATGAATGGGGTTATGACCATGAAAGTGTGAATCATGGAGCCGGTGAATATGCCAGAGACGATGATGGAGACGGGTTTTATGAAGTTCATGTGAATACAATGGAAGGCTTCTGGTCATTACTCCGAAGCTGGATTCGCCCACATCGGGGTATCTCACAGGAAAAACTTCCTTTTTACCTCGGATTTTTCGAGTTCGTTCATAATGTTGGTAAACGAGGGAAATCCCTGCTTCATTCACTTATTGAAGTGATGATCAAGTAAGACCCCAAAACGCGACATGAGCCAAAAAGAAAATCCCTAAGAAAAAGCGTCTCAAGGAGCCGCAGAGAAATCCTGAGTACCCAACGAAAGTTCAATTGGCCCTTGTGCTTTTGAACATATTTCATAAAAAACATCTGGACATTGAAATCAACGCTATCTTGGCCGATGGCCTTTATGGGCACGCTGAATTTGTTGATGGCAGTTCCCTTATCTTTGGTGTCACTCAAACCATCACCAAAATGTAAGGTTTAAAAATCGCATAATGTCTGTACAAAAATTTTTTGAATCTTATCCTCTGACATCTCAAAAAGTATCGGTTAGAGGCAAAAAAGACACTGGAATTTTTGTCTCATCGGCTCGTTTGTATGTGCCGTCTCACAATGCAAAGCGTTTTGTTATCGCCATTCAGTACCCTGATGAGAAAAAACCACGCTATTTGTTAGCCTCTGACTTAAGTTGGAGAACATTGGATATCGTTCAAGCATACTTTTTCCGCTGGTTGATAGAGGTTTTCTTTGAGGACTGGAAAGGTCATGAAGGATGGGGCAAACTGACCAAGCATACAGGCGAAGATGGATCTCGGAGTTCCTTGATCCTGAGCCTGCTGTTAGATCATGCATTGTTCTTCCATCATCACCAGAAAGCCCGCTTGGAAAAAAACTTCCTGCATGGAGTGTGGGAAGCCTATCCCAGCGGATTCACACAGGAGCTTTAGTTCAATTTGTCCAGGATTTCTGTGGAAACGAAATTAGTGAACAAAAGCTTGATAAGTTAAACTCCCCATTCGCTCATTTTAAATCTGAAAAAGTTAATTTTGCATGGAGGGCTTGCAATAATTAAAATTCATCATAATTTTGTGGAAAATTCGGCTGTGGTTTCCTTTTTTTATTTTAACTTAAAGGTACCAAAATAATAATGGATTCGACATCAAAAGATCAAGAGATTTTCAACAAAGACAAACTTCAGATTATCACGGAACGAGTGGATGATGTGCCTTTGCTCATAGCACAAATGGTCAGAATGGGTATCCCGGAAATTATAGACAGACATATTCCAAGACATGGAAATCAAAGAGACCTTAGCTGGGGATGGACCACAGCCATATGGATGGCCTATATTCTGACTGAAGGCGACCACCGCAAGGTATCAATGAGTGAATATGTGAAAGAAATGCAACATACGTTGCTTCGCATAGCAGGGCGGCCAATAGCGGCGTTGGATTTCAGTGATGATCGTTTAGCCCATCTTTTGAAACATTTAAGCAATCGTGAATACTGGTCAAAGATAGAAGATGATTTCAATAAACAGTCAATAGAGGTGTATGATCTGAAGCCTGAAACAATCAGATGTGATGCAACGACTGTGAGTGCGGATCAGGCAATCACAGAAGAGGGATTGGTTCAGTTTGGTCATAGCAAAGACAATATGAAGTTACCTCAGATAAAATTGATGAGTGCGGCCTTGGACCCTTTGGGAATGCCGTTGGCTTCTGACGTCGTTTCTGGTGAAAAAGCCGACGATGGATTATATATTCCGCTAATAAACCGCGTCAGTGACAGTCTTAAAAAAAATGGATTATTGTTCTCAGGTGATTGTAAAATGAGTGCACTGGAGACCCGGGCTTATTTGATATCGTCAGGGCATCATTATTTATGCCCGCTGCCCTTGACCGGTAAAACTGTTGATGAAATGAAAACATGGATCAATGAAGGCATTTCCAAAGATCAGGAAAAAACCTTGATCCCTGTGTTTAGAGAGAACTATAAAGGGATAGTGGTTCTGGCAGCCAAAGGATATGAGTTCAGCCGCATTCAGACTTTTCAAAAAGAGGTTGAAGAAATAACCTGGCAGGAGCGGGTGTTCGTGGTTCATTCCCCTGCTCATGCCAGGCAACAATCAGCCGGTCTCGATATTCGGTTGACAAAAGCTAAAGAAAAACTTGAAAAATTAACTCCTTTACCGGGGCGAGGCAGACGTCAAATAACCGATGAGGCTGAACTTGTTGCGGCTATTGCCAAAATAGTCAAAACCCATAACGTTGAGGATCTACTGGAAGTCCAGTTTGAAAAACAGGTAGAACAAAAAATGAAGTATGTCGGTAAAGGAAGGGGTGCCCTTAACCGGGAAACCATCGTTGTAGAGAAAGTTCGTTATCAGATTACTTCTGTTGAAAAAAATCAGGAAAAAATGGCTGATGAAAAAACCCGGTTCGGCTGGAAAGCATTCGTCACAGAGATGGATTTTGATAAGCTTTCCCTGCATGATGCTATTTTGTCATATAGAAATGAATATCGAGTTGAACGTATCTTCGGCAGGCTAAAAAGTCGCCTCAACATAGCTCCGTTGTTTGTTAAAAAAGATGATCAGATTGAAGGTATGACATATCTACTCACCCTGTGTGTAAGGGTGCTGACTCTTATAGAATTTGTTGTTCGACGCTCATTGAAAGAAGAAAAGACTGAACTACCTGATATGCATCCTGAAAATCGTAAAAAGACTACAGCCAAACCTTCTGCGGAAAGAATCTTAAAGGCTTTTTCGAAAGTTAACCTTACTATTATATGCGACATGGCAGGAAATATTATTATGCGTTCATTGAAACCATTATCGAATTTGCAAAAACAAATTATCCAAAAGTTGGAATTAGACTCTTCTATTTATACGCAACTTGAAATTTAGAGATACTTTATATCAAATGAGCGAATGGGGAGGTTAAAAGAGCGCATTGATAATATTATTCCTTTCAATCCTTCTACAAAACATATGAGCAGCCGTACTTTTCCTCAAATGAAGTCATCCCCATCTTTGGAACGCTTCCGGAAAAAAATAGCCTGATTCTAATCGAGGATTGTTTGGCAGTCAAATTCAAAAAACTCGAACATCGAGTATAAAGGCTTCAAATCCTATCAACCGCTGAATGTATGGTGGCATGAGCACGGTATTATTCTGCACACAGAGTTTCGTGACGGCAACGTACCAGCCGGATATGAACAACTGAGAATATTTAAAGAGGCTTTGAACTGCCTTCCTGAAAATGTAGAAAAGGTGAAACTCAGATCTGACACGGCTGGATATCAGCATGAACTATTAAAATACTGTGAAAAAGGTAAAAATGAACGCTTCGGCAGGATAGAATTTGCAATTGGGTGTAATGTGACCTTTGCATTCAAAACGGCTGTCGCTCAAGTCCCGGACTCACAGTGGCAACCGATTTATATAAAGGAGAAAGGCATCAAAATAAAAACCGGGAGCGAGTGGGCGGAAGTCTGCTTTGTTCCCAATGAGTTGTGCCATAGTAAAGACGCCCCTGCATACCGGTATCTTGCCAAACGCCAGCGCCTTGAGGAACAACCATCTTTGCCCGGCATGGAAAAGTCTGGGCAGCTTGAGCTTCCTTTCCCAACCATAGAAATACGGGAAAATAGATATAAAGTTTTGGGTTTTGGGGGGCGCATTCCCATTTTCCCGGTTTGAAAAAAACCTATCTTTGAGAACAAAAAACGTGATAGTTTCTTCTCGCTGAGACGACTATAAAATTGGACTGTACTGATGAAAAAAGCTGAAGATTGCAATACTGTTGAGGAAGTCTATGCCTGCCTGAAAGGACTGGAGGACGATCCGAGGTTGGTTCACAATGCTCAAGAATTGGAGCAGGTAGAACGTGAAATACTTGGGTATACGAATCGACTGAGCGCCTTGCTTTTAAAAAAAGCATCCAGGGCTCATTAAATTCCCATGATCAGGTCGATCAAGAAAAAGAATTGATGTCCAGCTGGCCGGGCCGGATGAAAAGCGAAGGGCTTGAGACCGTTTCGATTCAGTGTTGTACAGGTAGTTCAGTTGATGTTCGTGTTCGATATTATCGACGATCCTGTGATCGTCGAAATCGAAAAAGGTATAAAGGTGCCTACGCCGGTTTAATCCTTCTTGGAATCCATGATCGCTGCTCACCAGCTTTGGCTTCTATGGTGAGTGCCTGGTCGGCCTTATTGAGTTCTTCTTCTTCTTCTAAGTAACACAACCGAACAATCAAGCCACAACTATCTCTAATCCAAGAGATTTAGCCTGATTTATTACACGCTTTTTCAAACGCTTCTGATGTGTCTTTTCCTGTTCAGAAAAAACCGAATCATCGAAAGCTTTCTTGTTCTTGATGAGGTGATAGATGATGCGGGCCAATTTGTGGGCGGTGGAGGTGATCGCTTTTGGTGCGCCGTGACGGGCACGCATTCTACGGAAATAATCACCGAGATATGATTTGCTTTTCCAAAGCGAGTTAGCAGAAAGCCGAAGCGCGTGAGCTAATCGATTGGACCCGGGACGGGTATGTGATGAAAGCACTTTTCCACCGCTGATTTTATTGTTGGGACATAAACCGAGCCAAGAGCAGAAATGGCCGACAGTTTTAAATTGGGATAAATCCGGGCCAACTTCGGTGAATACGACGTGGGCCGTCAATTCGCTGATACCATCTATCAGTGTTAAATCCGTCCCCAGAATACGATGCATGTGGGTTTTGACATCAAAATTAGGCGTATTGGCCTTTGGTTTCCGTCCGCCCTTTTTGCCAGGCGGCGGTTTTATATCATCAATATAAATACGGGATTCAAATTCTTTCAAATGGTTTTCAATTTCAACATCACAATCCATGATCAACTGGCGGTAATTACGATAGGATTGAACTGTCTGCTCAAGTGTAAAAAGATGCTCCCGTCGATAATCTCCCGTCAGCGATTTGACAATTGTCTGCTTTGTGGCCTTTATCCGTCGATCTTTCAATTCAGCTAATTTTTTAGGATTTCGCTCTCCGGCAAGAATTGCATCAATAATTGCCATTCCGGTAACGCCGGTAATATCGCTGATGACGTTGTGAATCTGTAGATTCATCTGGGTCAGAGATTTTTGAATATGCTGGATATGGGAAGAAGCGGATTTAACCAGATTATCTCTGTGCCTGAGTAAGGACCGGACGGCGCAAATATCCTGTGCAGGCCGGAATGAACCTCGCAACAAACCGACAGAATGAAGATATTGGAGCCATTGACAATCCTGAACATCAGTTTTGCGGCCAGGCACATTTTTAACGTGTCTAGCGTTAACCAGGATAACCTCAAATCCATATGCATCTAAAATTTGGAAAACAGGTATCCAGTATACGCCTGTGGATTTCATGGCAATCGAATCAATATCGCAACTTTTTAGCCACCTGGCTGCGTCATGCAAATCATCGGTAAATGTATCAAAACATTTTACCGGATCATCTGATCTATCACCAGGGACGGCGATGTAGATCTCTGTAGCACCAATGTCGATGCCAGCAGCGTTAGGATGGATTGCATTCAGGTTCTCAATTCCACTTTTGCTCTTTTTCCCGGTATTTTTTGCCATTTTCATCCTTTTCTATTCAGGGAAATGGTGGTGGCCGGATGGTGATACAATGTATTCTTCTAAACGGGATAGACCAGTATTCCCTTAAGGATATACTACTTCACCAATGCTCGGTTCACGTCATCCGGGGCCACGCTTTCGAACGGGTTCCTGCTGCGATAACAGAAGACACCATTGACTATCCGGCCTACTTCGCACCACCGAGTATAAAATCATCATAAGCATGATGCTCCGTAGTGCGAATGTTATTTGTAGGTTTGGTCCCGGTTGGGGCCGGGGGGAGCGCTTTTGAAGAAGTCCGTCAAGTGCTTTGTGATCATGGTATGGTGTTGGATATAAAGGTTATCCGTAAACTCACCTATCGATACGCAGAACGGGCCCGAGCCGAGCAACAAGCAGGTCGAATTCCAATAAAGCAGAGAGATTCACTTGAAGGGCGACGGGTGGTTATAAGCACCGATGGCGGACGCACACGGTTAAGAGAGAAGAAAAGAGGTCCCAAAACCCCCAAAAATAGAACCCGATTTCGTGGGGCATGGCGAGAACCCAAACTTTTGATTATTTATGTGGTGGATGCCCAGGGAAAACAAGAAAAAAGCTTCTCACCATTTATTGATGGCAGTTTCAGCGGTCCGGATGGCGTATTCCTCCTGTTAAAGGGGTATTTGAACGCCCTTCATATCCAGAAGTCCGACAAAATACTGTTTGTTGCTGATGGAGCACATTGGATTTGGAACCGAATCCCCGGACTGATCAAAGCATTGGGTTTGGCTCCGCAGCGAGTATATGAACTTCTTGATTTTTACCATGCAGTGGAGCATTTGGGTAAAGTATCAGGCTTAAAGAAGACTTGGTCTTCCAGGGAGCGCAAACGCTGGGTTTCAAAACAGCGGGGTTTCCTGCTGAAAGGAAAAGCTGCTGAGGTAGTCCAGGCCGTTCAGAAACTTTGTCGAGGCAGAAACAGTAAGGCGATTAAGACGGAACGGGATTATTTTGTACGCAATGAAAGACGGCTTGATTTTCCAACTGTCAAAGCATTGAATTTACCTATTGGCAGCGGTGCTATTGAAAGTTCAATTCGTAGGGTGGTGAATTTACGCCTTAAAGGCCCATGCACTTTTTGGTATCGGGAGAATGCAGAAAAAATGATTATGCTACGATCATATTTTAAAGCAGGTCGTTGGAATTGCCTGAAACTGATGGCAACCACGCATAATCCAATGCCAGCGGCATGACCGGGAAAATGGGAATGCGCCCGTTTTGGGTATCGTGACCAACATCAAATACACAGACATGAATGGAGAGGATATAATCCACTGGCTTCATGAACGATGCGGAAAGAGTGAAGAAATTCATGCGGTGATGAAAGAGGATCTGGCCGGAGGTAAGCTTCCCTCTGCTGATTTCGGTGTAAACGCTGCCTGGTGGTGGATAATGATAATCGCCCTGAACCTGAATGTGATGATGAAAAGATTAGCATTAGATCCATGTATGGAGACCAAACGGATGAAAGCTATCAGATTTTCCATCATCAATATTCCGGGCAGAGTAATCAACCATTTCCGCAGCCTGATTTTACGTTTATCTAAAGGCCACCCTGCATACGATATTTTTGTTGAGGCACGCAGAAAAATTGCATTGCTTAATGGGGCCTGGGTACCCTCAGGATAAATACAAGGAAGAACTGTGCAGTAAAGAATTTTATTTTTTGTGTCAGCCATTGGATAGCTGCGCCTGAAACCACCCCCAATAAGGTGAATGTCATCCAAAAGGTTGTTTGCCAGCCGTAGTATGTTCCCGCTAAGCAAAAAAACTCCCCCGAATTACCTTTGGACGGGTCTACAAAAAAATAGGCGGTGGATTTGGGACTCAGGTGTTTCTTGACCTTGGGCGGTGATTTTTTTATAATATTCATGCTATATCTCATAGCATTACAGGCGCTGGAAGTATAGAATCTGCACGAAGGCTTGTTAAAAAAATCCCGGTCTGTGGGGTTTTAAGCCGTATCCGGGAATTGCTGCTGGAAAAAAATCTTTCAATGAACCTTTGAATTGCAATTTGCTTCTAATGGGATCAATGTTTTTCTGCATGGTTTTCTCCACAATTTTCATGTAGAGTTCAGCATAGCAGATTCAATGAGGGCTGTCTACAATTTTAAATGTCGCTGTAGTGCTAACACATTTTTTTACTACTTGTTAACTTTATGACATTGCGTCAGGAATAAAATCAAACCATTAATGGAACAGAAATATGAAAATAGGGATACTGACATTACCCTTTAGCAATAATTATGGCGGCTTGCTGCAGTCTTATGCGTTGCATTGTTATTTAATTCATAGAGGGCACGAAGTATATTCCATACAACAACCAATTTACCGCTATAAAAGAAAAATACAGGGATTTATAAAACAAAAATTTAAAGTCGGCAATTATGTAAATTTTTCAAATATGAAAAAATTTCAACATAGGTATTTGCAGGAAACTTTCCCTGTTTATACAGATGAAGATCTTGAAAAGTTAAACAAGATCGGATTTGATGCCATAATTGTCGGTAGTGACCAAGTGTGGCGTTTTAAGTACACAAAAGAAAAGTATCAAAGATATTTTCTCAATTTTATTGAAAATAAAAACGTAAAAAAAATAGCATATGCTGCATCATTTGGTGTTGATCACTGGGAAGCTGATAAAAAGCAAACAAGAGTAGTCGCACAATTGTTAAAACAATTTAACGCAGTCTCGGTCCGGGAAAAAACCGGTGTTGATTTGTGCCGTGATTTTTTAGGCTACAACAATGCAATTAGTTTATTAGACCCAACATTGCTCATGTCAGCTGATTTTTATCGGGGCTTGTATACTGGAGAGGATGAGAGTCAAAAGGGAGGAGTGGGTTACTATTTTTTAGATGATAGTGACGACAAACTAACGCTTTTACGTAAAGTGAAAGAACGATTCAGTCTTTCCTCCTTTTGTATTGGTAAAAAAAAGATAGCAAGTAGAATAAAAGGAAGAGAAATATACTATCCTTCCGTTTCGCAATGGATTAAAGATTTTGATGAGGCCGAATATATTATTACAGATTCTTACCATGGAATGATTTTTTCCATTATTTTCAGAAAGCCGTTTCTCGTAATTGGGAATTCAAAAAGAGGCCTGGGTCGGTTCTCTTCATTTTTAGAAATGCTCAATTTGGAAGACCGGCTACTCATTGATCTCAGTGATATTGAAGTAAATGATAGAATGATTTGTGACAGCCATCTTTTGGAAGAAATTCGGAAGATGAGGGAAAAATCAAGAGTATTTTTTGAAGATAATGGATTATAGGCTATATGAAATACCTTATACTGTATCCTATTCAAATTTCGGGGTATACAAGAAAACTTCAATAAACACCTTATTTTTAATGGACATAGCCACTCTTACATATTACAGTCGGCGCATGGGTATTTCTGAGATAAAAAGAATTCTTGATGGTCTAAACATTTCTTCCGATGTGGCTAAAAACACGTCTGATGAAATTTTTGTTCTCATTCAGTTCGTCGAGCAGTTGAGTAAAAATAATGAAACGTTGAAGACAGAAAATCAAAAGCTGCGAGATGCCATTAACTTACTCAAAGGGGAACAGGGGAAGCCGGTTTTCCCAGGCAACACAAAAGGTGATCAGGGCAATGTATCGTCAGAGAAAGAGATAAAAAAAAGAAAGACCAAAACAAAACGAAAATCCAAAGCAAAGAAGAACAAAATAAAGATAGACCGAAGCGAAATCTGTAAGCTCGACAAATCTCAATTACCGGATGATGCTGTATTCAAAGGGTATGAGTCTGTCGTTGTTCAGGAAGTTCTGATAATCACAGACAATGTGAAATATATGAGAGAAAAATATTACTCTCCATCGCAAAAGAAAACATATTTCGGAGAATTGCCGGTTGGCGTCAAAGGCGAATTCGGCCCTTTGACCAAAACACTGGTATGCACACTTAAATACTCCGGAAATATGTCCGAACCAAAGATAGAAGAGTTCTTGAAAAATTGTGGTATATTCATTTCACAATCAACGATTTCAAGAATCCTTACAACGGATGAAACCGGCTTCAACAAAGAAAAAGATGATATTTTCCTCGCAGCTCTCACTTCTACACCGTACCAGCAAGTTGACGACACCACAGTGAGGGTTGATGGTGAAACTCAGTATTCACAAATTTTTTGCAATCCTCACTATACAGCTTTTTTTACCGTACCTCACAAAGATCGTTTGACCCTCCTTGACATATTGCTCTGTGGCAAAGAAAGATCCTACCTGTTCAACTCCAATGCATTTGAGATGCTTTCTGAATTTAACATTTCTAAAAAAAATATCGATCAGATAATGGATCTAAAAAAAGACGGAGAGATGTCTGAAGATGAGATGCAGGAACTTCTGGGTGAAATTTACCCAGATCCCCAAAAGGGAAAAAACAACAGAAAAAGAATTATGGAAGCCGGTGCCATAGCCGCTTATCGCCAGCAAACTGAAATTCCAATTATCGACATCCTTTTGAGTGATGACGCTCCTCAATTCAAAAAGCTTACCGAGGAACAGGCTTTATGTTGGATTCATGAAGGTAGACATTATAATCGCTTGAGTCCCATTGTTCCTCTGAACGTCGAAATTCTTGATCAGTTCAAAACTCGTTTGTGGGATCATTATGACGAGCTGCTAAAATACAAAAAAAATCCTACGCTTGAAAAAGCAGATAGCTTATCAGTTGACTTTGACCTGATTTTTTCAACGAAAACCGGTTATAAAGATTTGGATGATCGAATTCAAAAAACTAAAAGCAAAAAAGAAGCTCTTCTTCTGGTTTTAAAGCGTCCAGAACTCCCTTTGCACAATAATTCTTCAGAATTGGCGGCAAGAGTAGAAAAGCGTAGGCAAGACGTCAGCTTACAAACAAAATCGAAAGCAGGCACCAAGGCCAAGGACGCATATTTAACTGTAGCTGAAACCGCTAAAAAACGTGGGGTCAACCTTTACGACTACATAGCCGATCGCATTTCTAAAAAGTTCAATATGCCCAGCCTTGCTGACCTTATTTTTGATGATTTCACACCACAAATTGAATAGCACTCTGTGAATTCAATCCATTCAAATATTACGCTTACCCTGAACAAATATCGATTTTTTGCCACCGAAGCATTTGCTGCTCCCCGGTTTATGAATAGGATACCTTATACTCGATGATCAAGTTTTTGTGAATAGCTAAATTTAAACGTTGATAATATAATCACAAAATTGAAAAGAAATATTAACACAATCAAAAAGCTAACCGGACCCTATTGCTTTTATTACCTATTTCACGCTTTTTTGGGGGTTAATTATGTTGAGGGGGCTTTGATGAAAACAGTTGCAGAAATTTTTCGACCTGAACTTGCGAATATTAAAAGTTGTTATGGGTGCGGGGTTTGCGCAATTGTATGCCCGGTTCAAATTATTTCAATCCGTATATCAGAGGAAGGCTTTTATCGTCCGTTTATTCTTGATACTAAACAATGCACAGGATGTGGGAACTGTGAAAAAGTCTGTTCTTTTTTATCTGAGGGGGTTGCACATGCTGATGGAGCATATGAGATCAAAGGTTTTTCTGTCTTTTCAAAAAATGACGGCATCCGAATGGCATGTTCATCCGGTGGGGTTGCGTATGAAATAGGTCTAAATATTATTAGTGAAGGCGGAGAAGCCGCTGTCGTTCGGTATAATACTAAAAAAAATATCGCTGAACATTATCTTGCCACAACTACATCCCAACTTTCAGAATCAATAGGCTCTAAATACATCCAAAGTTATACGAGAAATGGTTTTGAACAAATTTTGAAAGTAAAATCAAATAATAAACTGGTAGTTGGAGCACCATGTCAGATTGATGCATTCAGACGTTTAATCAGAAAAAGAAAAGTTGAAGAAAACTTTTTATTGATGGATTTTTTTTGCCATGGTGTTCCAAGCAGATATATGTGGAACAAATATATAACAATTGTAAAACAAAAAATTGGGAATATTACTAATGTAAAGTTTAGAGACAAGAAGCATGGATGGCATAACTCTTGGGCAATGAACATAACAGGGGATACAGATAAAAATTGGTATTCGTTACATACTCGTAGAGATCTATTTTATGGTTTTTTTTTAGGAAATAGGATTTTGAACACCCCCTGCTATACCTGTAAGTTCAGAAAGCTACATTCAGCCGCAGATATTCGTGTCGGAGATCTATGGGGTCAAAAATTTTCGGATGACTCTATGGGTATTTCGGGTGTTGTTACCTTTTCAAAAAAGGGGGCCAATATATTAAATACCCTTTCAGGCTCTTGCATTATCAAGACAGAACCGTTAACAATAATAACTGAAGGACAGATGTCAGGGGACTTACTTTTACCCCAAGACCGACGTATCTTGATAAAATTACTTCGATCTAAGATTCCTTTAAAGTTAATTTATGCTCTGATCATTTTACCGCAAAAAGTAATATCAAAGCTGAAAAGGATTATAGGAAAATGACCCCAACAGTTGGAATTCTATCAATGCAACGAATAATGAACTATGGTTCATTTCTTCAGGCATATGCTTTAAAAAAAATATTGGAGAGTTTGGGAACTAATTGCTATTTTATTGATATTAAACCTGGCCGTCAACTTGATGGTAACAAAATAGATAGCCCGTTTTCCAAAGAAATAAAACGCGTTTTCAGGGTGGGTTATAACCTTGTAACCAATTATCGACAAACCCTTTTAGTTAATGAATTCAGTAAACAGCTTCGATCCCAATTCCTAAACTCTTATTACGAAATATTAGATCTGAATAATCATTTTGAAGACCAATTTGACCTAGTTGTTATTGGTAGTGATGAAGTCTTTAATTGTACACAAAAAGCTTCTTTTGGTTTTTCAAAACAGCTTTTTGGGCAAGGGTTAAATGCAAAATCCGTAATTAGTTATGCAGGATCATTCGGATTTACAACAATTGAACGGATTGAACGATTCAATCTACAGAACGAATTATCCCACTGCTTGAATGGTTTTAGTGATATTTCTGTTCGAGATATCAATTCTAAAGAAATCATTGAGGCGATGACGGGTAAAAAGCCCAAAATTCATTTAGACCCTGTACTTATCTATGATTTCGATAGAGAAATAAGCGGTCTCAATATCAACCTTAAAGATTATATCATCATTTATACTTATATTAACCGTATAACTGACTCTGAAGAAATTAACGCAATATGTTCCTTTGCGAAAAAGCATAATAAAAAATTGATTTCAATTTTTTGTGCATATACTTGGTGTGATCAGTATGTATTGCCAAAAACGCCATTCGAAGTGCTATTATATTTCCGTAATGCAGATTATGTGGTAACAGACACTTTTCATGGTAGTATTTTTTCCATAATCACTCAAAGGAAATTTTGTGTGATTATGCGGGATTCAAATAAAAAAAAATTGTCTTGGCTTTTAAATGTCATGGGATTAGAGTCTCAGCTTTTAAATGAAAAATTGCAATTGGAAGATATAATTACCCTGGAACCGGACTATCCTTTTGCGCAAAAAGTAATCGAAAAAGAAAGAAAACGGACGGAAAAGTATTTAAAGAACTACCTCCAGAAGACATAATCGCTATTGGGGGATTAGATTTTTCAGGATTGACTACTTCAGTAAAAATTAGGATAGAGTATTTATGGACATTCTAAATAATTATGGAATATTGTTTTTTTTAAGCGCAGGAGCCCTATTTTCTATCTTTTTCGCAATCAAACCTGTATACCTTTTGTGGATTTCGACTATTTTCACATTGGTCATTGCAGGCACTATCGGGTACCTTCACCCGTCATTTAAAATTGCTTCGTGGATAGCTTATGGAGCTGTTGCTTTGTTGTATGCCCCGGCCATATTGGGGTTTACTAAAAAAAAACCTGTCCAGTTTCGATTCCCTTCAGTTCTTATCGTACTATTTTTAATACTATTTATCTTGATCTGTACTGTTTCAACCATTTGGTCTAACGCACCGTTAAACCAAGTGATAGTGGCATCAAAAAGTATCTTTTTATTTGGGGGACTTTGGTGCTTTTTTGCAAATAGCAATCTTTCGTCTCAAATAGTCATGAACTGGCTTAAAACACTTCTATTAATTGGTTTGATTCAAATTTTTCCAGTCATATACCAATTCATAGTGTTTAGAGGGTGGCGAGTTGCTCATTCAAGATTTAAAACAGAATCTGCGGACGCAGTAGTCGGCACTTTTGGTGGTTCACAATTAGCAGGAGGAGGATTAGGCGCTGTCCTTGTGTTTTTTTTGATTGTTTCCATTATTATTTTACTTTCTATGAATAATCATAGAATTTTTTCATGGAAAAAAATATGGTGGATATACCTCGTCCTTTGGTTGCCTATATTATTTACTGAAGTTAAGGTAGCATTTATATATATCCCTGTCGGTCTGTTCTTCCTATACTGGAAATACTTATTTCAGAAACCGGGTAGAGTTGTTATCGGGCTTTTTTTTGCGGGCATAATCTTAGTGGGAATGTTATACTCTCTGCAAACGATTCACCTTGCTTTCAAAGGAAGTGATTGGAAAAAAAATTTAACAAATGCTTTTGGATATAGTTTTCAAGTTGATACTTCTAAAGAAAAAGGTTCCGGTGGGCGTGCTCAGGCCCTCAATTTCTGGTGGCAGGAGCACAAATCAGATAAGTTTGTATCAAAAATGATTGGTCATGGTTTAGGCTCTTCAAGAACTCAAGGACAGGTTCTTGGATTTGAAGCAAAATATTATCGAGGAAATCAATTGATTGATCTAACCGGGTTATCCCTCCTACTATGGGATGTCGGTTTAGTTGGAACTTTACTGATTTATGCTATATTAATCTGTTTTTTTATTCTTGCAGGGAAGCTTTCAAATTCAGCAGTGCTTGATAAGTGGCAAAAGGCCTTATCAAATGGGCTACAAGCTGTGATTCCACTTGTGGCAATATCTCTTCCTTATCGAAACGATATACCATATGCTGCAAATATGATGTTTATAGTTATGGGAATTTTCGGTCTTCTCAGTTGGCTCAATAAACAAAATGTCGCAGAGCATTATTCCATTTTAAGGGAGGAGAGAGACCGAATACTTAAGTAGGGGATGAAAATAAAGCCCTATTCACCTCTCAGGACTTTTTCTATAAAGTGCTAGTGCTATTCTTAAAGCATTTTATCGATTTTAAACAAACCATTAAACCGGGAATTATTTTTATCTTGGTACTTAAAATTCTATGAATAACAAGACGTCACTTAAATGAATTGCTTAGGTTGCAAATTATCTTTTGTTTTTTTTATTAGTATTATAGTTCTTTTCATCTTTTTTTTAAGCTCGGTTGATGCGTCATCCGAACAATGGCTGCCTGTTAAGGATATCGAACTTAGAATTAAGCCCAACAGTATTCTTGACTTTACGCAACTTTTTGAAAATGGAGAACAAATAATTCAAAAAAAGATCGAAATTTCACAGAATGGTCACTTAACATTAGAAGGTGGCACAAATCAAACTGGTAACATAAAATTCTTATGTGCATCATTGACTGTCAGTTCCCCATATGGAAAATTTCCTGATCATAGCAAGGCAGACATATTTGCGGATCAGTTGCAAAAAAAAGGTTACAACCTTGTTAGGCTTCATTTTGTGGACGCGGCTTTAATGGGGACGCAGAAAATTGATTTTGACTATGATCCTAAACAGGTTGACCGATTTCATTACCTGCTTTATGCGCTTAAAAAAAAAGGAATTCGCTGGGCAATTGATGTAGCGTCATCAAGCAATGGCGCGTATGGCAACATAAAACCACATCGCTTCGCTAATGTAAAAAGTCTAAAGTTAAGGGTCTATTGGGACGGCGAAGCCCAAAATCACTGGAAAAAAATGGTTAAAACCATTCTTAATGTTAATAATCAGTATACTAAAACCATTATTCTAAAAGATCCTGCTTTATTATATGTTATACTGTTTAATGAGTCTGGTATCGGCTTTATTTCTAGAAAAGGATACCCAACAGAACTTACAAACCAATTTTCCGTGTGGTTAAAAAAAAAATATCCTGATTTAGCCGATAATAAAACGCCTGAAAGATGGAAAGCTTCATTCCTATCTTCTAAAATGCAAGAATATATTTTTGACTTGGAGACACAAACAATAAATTGGATGTCTAATTATATAAGAGGACTTGGATTTGAAGGGTTAATAAGTAGTCTAAATAATGGTCGGAGTTTACAAACAACAGCAAGCCGTAGCCAATTAGAACTAATTACAGCACACGCCTACCATGATTTGCCGTCAAAATTTACAAATAAAGGAAGCGTTCAAAAAGGAAACAGTTCAATTGAAGGTGCATTGGCATATATACGTATCCTTGCCTCCGCAAAATACCATGGGAAGCCGTTTGGTGTTGAAGAATATGACCAACCATATTGGAATCCATACAGGCGTGAGGCTGGACTCGCCCTTCCTGCTATTGCCGCTTTTCAGGATTGGGATTTTATTTGTAGATACACAAATCCCATAGAGACAAATTATTCCAGTAATGGCCCTCAAAGATCCAAGGCTATTTATCCTTTTGGGGTAGGAGTGGACCCTATTGCGGTAGCAGGAGAAACACTGGCTGCACTTCTTTTCAGGAGAGGCGATATTAAGTCTGCCAGAAATCAGACTTCCCTGGCATTAGGCATGAAAGAAGCCGTGGCAAATAACGGGGGGATAAAAGTTGTTCCATCTTTGTTATCAAAGTTAGCACTATCGACTGGGTTCGGAATAAATTGGATAGGCAATTCAAAACCTTTATTGAACCAATTGAAACTTGATACCAATTCCGGCGTTATCAATAAATTACTTTCAAAAGTGCACGAAAAAACCGTAATACCGCAAAGCATATATAGAAGCGATACAGGTGAAATATCTATAGAGCCGAGAAACAAACGAATGTCTATTACAACGCCTATGACAGAAGCCGTTGTTTTTGATTCATTTACGCCATTGACTTTGAAATATATGTCAGTACAAAAATCTGATGGGCCAGCTTTAGTCGCGCTTTCTTCAGTTGATGGCAATGTGTTGGTTAAAAGTAGCAAGATTTTGTTAATTATTGCAACAGACGCAATTAATTCACGGAGCAAATTCTTTAATAACCGAAAAGAGCTTATAAATCTTGGAGTTCTGCCAGTGCTTTTAAAATCAATAGATCTTAATATTTGTTTGCATAATGAAAATCCTGAAGGGTTTTCATTATATGCCCTGGCATTAAACGGCCAGCGTAAAGAGCGTTTAAATATGGACATCAAAAAAAATAAAATGGAATTTCGTATAAATTCTGATCAGTTACGAAACGGACCCTCAATATATTTTGAATTGGTAAAAACCATAAAAAATACGATTAGTCATTATCCGACACAGGAACAATAAACTGAATGCTTGCTAATATATCAATCGTAATACCAATTTTTAATGCTGCAAAATATTTGCATTTGTGCATAACCAGTATTGTAAGTCAGTCTTTTAAAAACTGGGAACTAATCCTTATAAATGATGGGAGTACAGATGGATCAGGTAAGATATGCGATGAATACGCATTAAAGGACAAAAGGATACAAGTTTTCCACCAGGAGAATATGGGAGTTACCATCGCCCGGAAAAACGGTGTCGCTTTATCATCAGGGGAATATATTTGTTTTGTTGATGCTGATGATACATTACCCGAAAATTCGCTGAAACTGTTATATACAGCGGCACAAAAGCATGAACTTGAAATATTGATTACAGCAAAAAACCGGGTAATAAATGGCAAACTGCGGAAAATCGAAAATGAGATTGAAGGAATTGTTACTAATAAAGAGTTGATTGAGGCCTATTTGTTTGGAAACTGTTTCATTGGACCACACGGAAGACTGACTGCCAGAAATTTATTTGATGATAAAACATTTGAAATACCAGTAGCGATTACCCAAAACGAAGATTTATTAATGAATATTAATTTAGCATGTAATGCCTCCCGCATAGGTATTTTCAATAGTATTGTTCCGTATAATTTTATCTTTAGAAAAGGAAGTACTTCAACTCATAAAAAACCTTATGATATGTGGTTGGAAATATTTGATAAATGTGAGGAGATTATAAGAGCAAACAACCTTTCCAGTTTGTATTATGCATTGGATCATTATAAGCTATCGGTTATACGCAACTTTCTTTTTTCCCGTAAAAAAATTCCTTCTTCCGAGATTGAGAAGATTAAGGAAACATTAAAAAGTCTAACAGCAACGGATTTGTCGTCAACAGAAAAAGAAGTCCTTTTTATTATTAAACACTTAAAATCCAGACCTGTATTGACACCTCTTTTTCAGTTGCTTAATAGGTTTTTGGCTAATATCAGTATTAAAAGCCATAAAGGACTGCTATAAATGAAAAGCCAAAATTCAAGAAGAAGGTTTTTTAAATTTTCTATCGTTGCTTTCGCTGCAAGCACATTAACGCTGAATAAACCGGATAAGGTAGCCGCATCAGGCTTTGAAGATATTATCAATGTTGGTCCAAATGGAGATGCTGAAACGATAGCAGAGGCGTTATCTATTATTAAGGGCTTATCACAAAACGAAGCCTATTTCGTAATCTCTCTTTCTCCTGGTATACATGAATTAAAAGGTGTTAATGATATCCCAAGATATGTTTCTATAATCGGATCTGGTCAGGAGAGTACTATAATAGATTGTATTGGGAACTGGGGATCCTTTAAAGTCAGGACAGGCCAAACTTATAAAAATTTTTCAATTCGAGCGAATAGGAATTCTGAAGCTGCAATATTTGGGATGTTTTATGCAGAAGAAAACAGCAGGGAAGTTTTTTTTAAAAATGTGAATATTTATTTAACTGGCGGTTATACAGCAGCACTATATTTTTCTTGTTTCAGCACAGTAAAGATGAACAATGTGAATATTTGGACAACTAACATAGGTATAAAAGCAACAGGTTATATTTATTTACAAGATTGCCATGTAAGGCTATCCGGTGACGGTACAGGCACATCATATTACGGTCTAACCTGCTTTTCTGGGAATAAAACTCCTGTTCGATATTATGTTACAGGTGGTTTTTTTGGTGTCGGTTACGGAACGACAGAAGAAGAAGGATTTGGAGCTAATGGTTTTTCAATTTTAAATGATGGGGACCAAGAAGTAATAGTTTTTTATATCCCAGCCGATCATCAAGCAAAAACACAAACTGGGTCTCGGTTTCAGTTGACAGGAGTTGAATGTTATGTCCGTAATGAACATTTGAGTGATATAGATATTGCATGTAATTGTGTTCGTGTAGATGGGGCAGGGTTTGCAAGATTATATGGCGGACTATATCAGTCAGAACTACCTTCTTGTAGCCATCAGGCCCTTGCGGTAGAAAACACTAATTCTGGAAACCACTCAACGAACGGGATCATTGAGATTTATTCTACCCGGATTTCAAGCATGAACGGTAATATTTCATCCTTTTCCCAAGAACCGGTTAGCATTTTGACATCTGATGATAATGGTTGTCAACTAAATAGAGAGGATGCTTCTGTGTTCTTCTGCGATGCGTCTTCCGGCCCATTTAAAATCTATCTACCGGCTGTATGGAGTAAAGGGGCCCCTCCAAATGGACTAAAGATAAAATTTATTAAATCTGATGAATCCTCAAATTCTATAACTATTATTGCACCGGGAGATGATACAACAATTGAGGGGGAGAAAAAAACTACACTTACGAAAAAATATAAAAAAATTTCTCTTTTATATGGTCCTATGGATAGCAATACATGGTTTGTAATGTGATTTGATGATGAAATTATTATATATATCTTCTGATAAGTTCCCCCCTTTTAGAGTGGATGTTTCAGTCCTTTTTGGTTATGAGTTGGTAAATCGAAAATTTTTCATTGACTGGGTGCTTCAATCTGAAAAGGATTGTAATACCCCCTACCACACTCAATGGAGGGGATGTACGGTATGGGTAGGGGCAACCGATAATGGTCAAAGCCGCTGGCGAAGATTAAAAAAGCATCTCTTTGGTTTTTTAAACTACCTTAAAGTAAACAGGCTTGCAAAAAAAAAACAATATGATGTTATTCTTGTTAAGGATTTATTCATTGCTGCACTAATTGCAATGAAGCCTGCTAAAAAATCTGGAGCGAAATTTGTTTACTGGCTTTCTTACCCTTTCCCGGAAGCTTCTATACATCGGACTAAAGACGGGACAGCCCGTTATCCGTTCTTTTATTTAATTCGAGGAACTATTTTTAAATTCTTATTATATAAAATAATAATGCCTGAAACAGATCATATTTTTGTACAAAGTGAACAGATGAAACTGGATGTTTCGGTGCATGGTATTCCTCCATGGAAACTGACTCCCGTTCCAATGGGGGTGGAAATTAATAGAATCCCTTTTCAAGGGTATACCAAAATGGACCTGAAAAAAGTAAAAAGCACGAGAGTGGTTTATCTTGGCACCCTTTCAAAAGTAAGAAAAATGGATTTCCTCATTCGGGTATTTTCCCTTGTAATCAAACAGAGACCAGATGCACTATTGTACTTAGTTGGCTCCGGCGATGATCCAAGTGATGAACAGTCTCTTATAGCCGAAGCAAAAAAATTCGGTATATTAAAGTCGGTTATCATGACAGGATTCTTGCCAATGGATAAAGCTTGGGAATATGTCCGAGAGGCGGTTGTTTGTGTTTCTCCAATTTACCCTTCTTTTATTCTTGATATGGGATCGCCAACCAAGCTCATAGAATACATGGCAATGGGCAAAGCAGTAGTAGCCAATGACAATCCGGAACAACGGCGTGTAATTCAGGAAAGCGGAGCTGGATTATGCGTTCCGTATGATGAAAAACGCTTTGCGGATGCTATAGTGATACTTTTAAATAATCCTGAAAAAGCGTTTGATATGGGAGTTAAAGGCCGTAAATATGTAGAAGAAAATCGCAGCTATTCCGCTATCGCTGATTTGGTTGAGAAACAATTGTACAAAATAAAAGAAGAGGGCAAATAAATCCATGATACGAACCATGGTAAAAAAACCAATTTTTATGATTGGCATGCCCCGTAGCGGGACAACAATAATTTCAGAGGCGATTTCACTCCATCCTGATCTTGGGTGGTTTTCTAATTATTTGGGGAGGTATCCTAATCTTCCGGAAGTTGCGCTTCTTGACCGCGTTACAAATCACCCATTTATAGGTTGGCGATTAAGGGGGAAAAAAAACCAATCTAAAGGAATAACATCATATCTTAGGCGCTTTTTCCCTCATACTGATGAAGCTTTTTCTATTTGGGAAAAAAATTGCGGGAAAAAATTTCTATGGGACTATTTGATTGATCAAAAAGCTTCAAAAAAAGAGAGCGTTAAGGCAAAAGATTATATTTCCAGGATTTTACGATATCAAAATAAACAACGATTTTTCACCAAACTAACTGGCCCACCAAGGATAACTTATCTGAAAAGCATTTTTCCTGACGCAATTTTTGTTCATGTTATCCGTGATCCACGGGCTGTAGTGTCCTCATTGAAAAATGTAGCTTTCTGGAAAGGGGGAAAGGGTTTGATCGAACCATGGTGGAAAAACGGATTAACGAAAAAAGATATTGATGAATGGAAAAACTATGGAAAAACACCTGCAGCATTGAGCGCCGTACAATGGAAGCGGGTAATCGAATTGACTTGGGAAGAAAAGACGGCTTTAAATCCGAAACAATTTATCGAAATACGGTATGAGGATTTTGTTATAAATCCTCATGGTTCAGTTCAAAATCTATTTAACAAAATGAAACTGACAGACTCAATTTTAGCACACCAATATCTTTCTTCTTTAGGCAAAGCCCGAAATATGAATTATAAATTTCAAAAAAATTTAACAGATAACGAAATTCAAATTATTGAAAAAATAACTAAAAAAACAGCCAGTAAAGCCGGGTATATTTTCAAGGATTAAACAATAGATATGAAAATTCTTTTAGGTAATAAATTTTTCTTTTTAAAAGGCGGAGCTGAAACAGTTTTTTTTCAAGAACGAAATTATCTATTGAGAAATGGTTATGAAGTTATTGAGTTTTCGATGAAGCACCCTCAAAATAAAAATTCCTTGTATTCTGATTATTTTGTTCCAAATGTGGAGTATCGCAACACGCAGAATGATCGGCTTTTAAAAAAAATAAAGAATTATGCTAAAATAGCTTCAAGTTTTGTTCACAACAACAAAGCGGTAGAAAACATTAAACGGTTGATTGACAAAGAAGAACCTGATATTGCCCATCTTCATAATATTTACCACCAGATAACCCCTTCGATTTTACCAGTGTTGCATAATGCTGGAGTAAAAATCGTTTTAACTCTTCATGATTATAAACTTATTTGTCCCAATTATTTAATGCTGACCAAGGGGAAAATCTGCCAACGTTGTGAAGGTAAGAGTTTTTGGCACGCTGGTCTTAACCGATGTGAACAGGGATGTACCGCTAACAGCCTGTTGCTCGTGATAGAAGCCTATTGGCATTATTTTTATAAAAGCTATGAATATGTTGATACATTCATCGCCCCCAGCTTTTTCATGGCCGAGCTTGTTTCTAAATTCAGGATAACCAAAGAGAAGATAACCGTTTTACGCAATGGCGTTGACATAGAACAGTTTACGGTAAATGACGATGATGAAGGATATGCCTTGTATTTTGGTAGACTCTCAAGAGAAAAAGGTATTGAGACTTTTTTGGAAGCTCACGCTTTAATTCAAACTGAGATATCGGCAAAAGTGGTTGGAACAGGGTTTCTGTTGGAGGATTTGAAAACACGTTTTCCTGATGTTGAATTTCTGGGATATAAACAGGGACAGGAGCTTATAGAAATTATTCGAAAAGCGGCCTTTGTTGTTGTTCCTTCTGAATGGTATGAAAATTGTTCAATGGTTGTTTTAGAAGCAATGGCTTTAGGAAAGCCGATTATCGGTTCAAAAATTGGGGGAATCCCTGAACAAATTGACAATGGTAAAACCGGATTTTTATTTAAAATGGCAGATAAAACCGATTTAGCTGAAAAAATGACGATTCTTCTTAAAGACAAGATGCTTAGAAAAACAATGGGAAAAGCGGCACGGCTAAAATTGGAACAAGAATATTCACTAAAAAGTCATTTTGAAGGCCTTATTGACATATATAAGTCAATGAAAATAAAAAAAGAACAATGAGAATATTTGTTACCGGAACTAGAGGAATTCCTAATATACCTGGCGGAGTTGAAAAACATTGCCAGGAGCTTTACCCGTTGATAGTAGCCGCTGGCCATGAGGTAATGCTTGCCACCCGTAAATCATATATCGAAAAAATGGAGACCCAATGGAACGGTGTTCAATTATGCCATATTCCTACGGCGAAGAAAAAAAGCTTTGAGGCAATTGTCCATACGTTTTTGGCAATTCTGAAAGCAAAATCGTACAATCCGGATATTGTTCATATCCACGCAGTTGGCCCGGCACTTCTTGTCCCTTTTGCAAGATTACTCGGTCTGAAAGTTGTATTTACCAATCACGGACCTGATTATAACCGGGAGAAATGGGGGTGGCTTGCCAAAACTGTTTTATGGTTGGGAGAAAAAGCAGGAGGGAAATGGGCAAATGAGGTTATTGTGATATCAAACGTCATCAAAGATATCATCCGCCGTCGATGTGGTAGGGAAAGCAATCTTATTTATAACGGGGTCCCTGTACCCGACTTAAGTCAACAAACTGATTTTTTAGAACGTAAAGGCATAAAATCCCAAAGGTATCTACTATCTGTAGCCAGATTTGTGCCGGAAAAGGGGCTGACCGATTTAATACAGGCTTTTCAAAACTTATCGTCCGATCTCCAGCTTGTAATTGCAGGTGATGCGGATCATGAGACTGATTACAGCAGACAGCTTAAACAAATGGCTAAAGAGGATGACCGCATCATTCTAACCGGCTATATTACTGGTGAAGATTTGAGTCAGATTTATACTCATGCCCGTCTTTTTGTTTTGCCGTCATACCATGAAGGCCTGCCCATTGCTTTGCTTGAAGCCATGAGTTTCGGTCTGCCCGTACTTGTATCTGATATCCCGGCGAATAAAGAAGTAGCTTTGCCTTCAGATCGTTATTTTTCCTGTGGTGATATTGAGGATTTAGGGAATAAAATTAACGAACTGACAAAAATAAAATTATCAGATAAGGAAAAACACAAGTTAAATCGTGAACCAGTACAACTGGCTGAAGATTACAAAACAGACCATTTTTGCATATGAAAAAGCCAGATAATGGCGCGAACCATTAAATTAATTCAAATTTAACATGACTTATTCAGTAATAAAACAAAACAAAACTTCCCTGCTTTTTCTTCTGCTTATCACCGCCTGTTTTTTTGCCGGCTTTTGGCCAATGTTTCAAAAAATGATGATCCGGTGGGATAGTGGTGACAACAGCTATTGTTACCTGGTGGTGCCAATTTTTCTTTATCTGTGCTGGGAGAAAAAAGAGGCGTTTCGGTTTGGACTGTTTAGCTGGTCTGCCTGGGGTATTTTGCCAGCCATAGGTTCTATTCTGCTTCTGGCTGCAGGGGAGTTGGGGTCAGTTGAAACCCTGCTTTACACCGGTATCTGGGGGTGTGTTGTCAGTACAATTATTATGCTTTATGGCTGGCGGAGAAGCTGGCAACTATGGTTCCCTTTGCTCATTCTGGCCTTTATTGTTCCTCTGCCGCCCTTTGTGAATCAGATTCTGACCTTTAAGATGAAAATGACTGCCAGCACCCTGTCGGTTGAGATGCTCAGAGCGCTTGGGGTTTCTGTGCTTCAGAACGGGAATATCATTGATCTTGGGATCACCAAGCTTCAGGTGGTGGATGCCTGCTCCGGCCTGCGCTATATCATGTCCATGTTCCTGATGTCCCTGCTTATCGGGCATTTTTTTGTGACAGGTTGGTGGCGTAGAGTTTTGCTTCTGGTTTTTGTCTATCCCCTTTCTATTGCAATCAATGCCGTCAGGATATTTGGGACCGGGCTGTTGACCTTGAACGGTTATACCTTTTTGACCGAAGGGCCGTTTCATGATGGGGCAGGACTAGTCGCCTTTTTGATTGCCGGGGCATTGCTTTTGTTTTTTGCCAAAAGCTTAATGAAGATCGGCTCTGTAAAACAGGCGGGCCAGACAACGGATCAGTTTTCTGATTCAGGGGCGGCGCCTGCTGGAATTTCAAAGGTTATTGTATTGTCCCTTGGTCTGTCTTTACTATTTGCCGGAAGCGGCTTTGCTTTACAGAATTTGGGGTCGGTGCTGCGTATACCGGAACGGCCTGGCTTTGATTCCTTTCCCATGGAGATTAATGGCTGGCAGGGGAAACGACAATACCTGTCCAAAGAGATCCTGGATTCTCTGTGGGCCGATGATTATGTGGATGCGGTGTTTAACCGTCCCGGTTCCGGTAATACAATCATGCTTCTGGTTCCCTATTACGAATACCAGGGGACCCGGCATACGGCCCACGCGCCTCAATCCTGCCTGCTTGGCTCCGGATGGGACATGACCAGATCCGGCATGACTGGGGTTGATGTGGGGGAACGGAATATCAATATCGGCATGATGCATCTTCAAAAAGACAACATGCACATGCTGGCTAGTTATTTTTTTCTTCAGCGGGGCCGGGTGATTGTCAGTCCCTGGATGAATAAGTTTTATCTGTTGCTGGATGCTGTCAAACGTCGCAGGACAGACGGTGCCCTGGTCCGGGTTGAGATGTTGGTTCCGGAAAATACGGATATTAAAACAGCAGAGGCACAGTTAAAAGACTTTATCCGGGATCTGTGGCCTCTGCTGAAAAAATATGTTCCAGAATAATCTTCAACCGTAAAACAGTTCACTATGTTCAATCAACAAGTTTATATTATAAATACGTTTCGAATTATTTTTGATGCGTTATGTATCATTCTGGCAGGTTATGCTGCCAAATACGGGGTGATGTATTACGTGCCTGATGTGGCTTGGCGCATGGACGAAAATTTTTTCCTGGCCTCGATTCTGCTTGTCATGGTTTTAAACAACTATCTGATGGGCGCTTTAAGCATGTACGGGGACCGCAAATATTCGGGATTTTTTGGTGTTATCCTGCCTGTTGTCAAGTCGATAAGTTTTTGTTTTATTGTGCTTGCAAGCACCGTTTTTGTGTTTCATCCCACCCATTACCCCAGGTCCTTTTTAATCCTGTTTGCCTTATTCAGCCTGGCCTTAATAATCTGCATCAAGCATATTACCCAGTATTTTACCGAACTGGTTCTGGGAAAGGGGTATAATGTCCGCAATGTCCTGATCGTTGCCAACAGCGGCAGGGGCAAAATCGTAAAAGATATCCTGAATGCCCAGGTCAGTTGGGGCCATAAGGTGGTTGGCCTCATTGATTCCAATGTGGCGGACCCGGCATGCTCCCTTGACAACCTGCCTGAGATCATAAAGCGGAAGGCCATTGACGAGGTGTTTTTTGCCTTTGATGGTAACCGATCTGTGGACTTGTCCGTGTCTCTGGATTTTTGTAAAAAAGTGGGTGTGGTCGTGAAGATTTTACCGGCACTCTGGCAGCCGGAAGGGCATCAGTGGACCTTTGACAGCCTCCAGGGCGTGCCTTTTTTTACCATGCAGACGACCAATTTTAATGCCAACGGGATTATGTACAAACGGATTATGGATTTGTGCGGGGGGAGTGTTGGTTTCCTGATGTTCCTGGTGCTTTATCCTTTTGTGGCCGCGGCCATCAAAATGGACTCTCCCGGGCCTGTGCTGTTCAAGCAGAAGCGGGTCGGGAAGAACGGCAGGGTTTTCGAGGTGTTTAAGTTCCGGTCCATGTCCCAGGAGGCAGAAGCGTGCAAGCAAGAGCTGATGGACAGAAACGAAATGAACGGGCTGATGTTCAAAATAAAGGATGATCCCCGCATTACAAAGGTCGGCCGGTTCCTGCGCAAGACCTCACTGGATGAATTCCCCCAGTTCATCAATGTGCTCAAAGGGGAAATGAGCCTGGTCGGCACCCGGCCGCCTACGTTGGACGAGGTTGAAAAGTACCAGCCATGGCATTTGAAGCGGATGGCGGCAAAACCGGGTATAACCGGCCTTTGGCAGGTCTCGGGCAGGAACAGGATCAATGATTTTGATGAAGTTGTGAGGTTGGACTGTCAGTATCTTGACCAGTGGCGGTTCATTGATGATATTAAGATCCTGTTCAGAACCGTGGCCGTGGTATTGAAAAGAAAAGGGGCGGTTTGATGGGCGAAAACATAAATTTTAATCATAATGACGAGGTATGTATGTATAAAAGGGTATGGGTTCTACTGATAGGTATCGCACTTCTTGCAGGGGCCTGCAGTTCGCCGGAAGAGAAGAAGACAGCCTTTTATGAAAAAGGTAAAGCCTATTTTGAACAGGGTGATTTTGTCAAGGCCAGGCTGGAGTTGAAAAACGCGCTCCAGATTGATCCTGAATTTGCCCCGGCCCATTACATGTTGGGCCGGACTGCCCTGGGGATGAAAAATCCGAAAGCTGCGTTTCAGCAGTTTGCCGCAGCAGTCAAAATAGATCCGGATCACATTGAGGCCCGGTTGGGCATAGCCAGGATGTTTGCCGGCGCAAAGATGTATGACCAGTCCCTGGCCCAGGTGGCTGAGGTGCTGGGCCGGGATCCTGAGAATACGGAGGCGTTGTATTTACAAGCCACCGTTTATCTGCAGCAGAAGGATGCGGTTCAGGTAAAAAAAGTGCTGGACAGCTTGGGAGGACCGGAAGGAAAAGCGGATAAATACTTTCTGCTGACCGCCTCTTACCAGCAACTGATTGGAGAGGTTAAGGCATCGGTTAAGACCCTTGAGCAGGGACTTGAAAGCAATCCTGAATCCATGCCTTTGATTCTGGCTTTGGCCAAATACTACGGCAGCGTAAAAGACCTTGACCGGGTGGAGGATTATTTACAAAAAGCCCTTGTGGTGGCTCCGGATGCCGACGGGATCAATCTCAACCTGGCCTGGCTTTATCTGGTAAAAAAAGAGCCGGAAAAAGCCCTGTCCCATGTGAAAAATTTAGTTAACGCAGATGTTGAGAATGACAGGCTAAGGATTGCCGGGGCTGTGCTGCTCATGAAGGGCGGCCTCAAGGATGAAGGCTTAGGGATGATCAAAGAAGGGTTGGCCATGCATCCCAAGGTGTATACCTATTACGCGGTACTCAGTGAGCTCAACCTGAAGAGCAAAAAGATCAAAGACGCCGAGGCCATGCTTGAAAAATTTATTGCACTGGGCGAAGAGGCGGCCCGGAACGATATGATTAAGGCCAAGCTGAGCCTGGGCAAGCTTAAGCTGCTCCAGAAACAGGTGGATGAGGCTGAGTTGTTGATTGACCAGGTGTTGGCCGATGATGCGGGGAACGCGGATGCCCATTATCTCAAAGGCAGAATTTCTCTTGCCAAGGGAGACGGGCCCGGGGCCGTGACCAAGTTCCGGTCGGTGATCAATGATTATCCCGACCATATTGACGGGTATCTGGGACTGGCCGGCGCCCATGCGATGAACAAGGATTTTGATCTGGCCCTGGATGTGCTGCAGACCGCATTGAAAAAGAAGCCGGACGCCACAGGTATCCTCCAGGCGATGGTCCGGATAAATTTGGCCAAAAAAGATATGGCGGCTGCCGAAGAGAATCTGAAAGAGATCGTTTCCCTGGATCCATACAACCTGGGTGCCATTGCCGGGCTGGGGGATTTTTATCTGGCCATGAATCGGTATGATGATGCCCTGGCCCAGTATGATAAGCTTAAAATCCAGGAAAAGGGCGAGGCCTTAGGGATGCTTAAGACAGCCAATGCCCTGGCTCGTCAGGACAAGCTGGATCAGGCCATTGAAGAGATGACCTCCGGGTATGAGGAGAACAGCAAATCATCGGTTTTTATTACCTCCCTTGCCCGGCTGTATATGAAGGAGGGGCGGTATGAGGCCGCCATTGAAAAATTCAAAGAGGCGGTGGAAGTTTCCCCGGACAACCGGTTTGCCTGGTTCGGCCTGGCCCAGGCCCATGAGCTGCTTAAAGATTATTCCGGAGCCATGACGGTTTACGAACAGATTCTTAAGGTTCATCCGAAATCCTGGATGGCGGCTAACAATTTGGCCTCTTATCTGACTGATTTGAACCCGACAGATGAGAATTTGGATCGGGCCGTGAAGTTGGCTGAAGAGGCGGATAAGTTAAACCCCGACTCTCCACTGGTGGCGGATACTCTGGGGTGGGCATTGTTTAAAAAAGGTGAAGTAGAGCAGGCTGAAAAGTATATCAGTAGAGCCTATGAAAAGATGCAGAACAACGTCGCTATTGCCTATCACATGGGCGCTGTCAGCCATCAGTTGGGCAACCGTGAGGCTGCTGCCGCGGCGTTGAAAAAAGTGGTGGCAAACGATTCTGATTTTCCGGGCCGGGATGAGGCGGTCAGAATATATCAGCAGTTTTACGCCAATTAGAACACACAAGCAAACCTGTTAAAAAAAAATAAAACCGGTGTGGCGTCTGTGCTGTGTAGACGTCACACCGGTTTTTTGCGTCTTGGAGAGCCTTATCATATTTTCATAAAAGCAAACACCGCCATGAACACTCCTATCAGGGCGCTAACAAAAATTATGGCCCGGATCTCCTCTGGCCCAAGTTTTCGGACCCTGGGATATTTTGCTGCCATGGTACCAAGAAAAACGATGACAATAAAAGGCAGGGCCGGCAGGTACAGGTTCATGGATCTTGCGGCCACGATGGAAAGAATCAGGCCAATGCCTGCCACAGGAAAAAATACCCGGGATTTGTTTTGCGTCTGTGTTGATCCGGCAAGGCTGAATACGTTGTCGTTCATGCTGAACCGAAGCGCGCCTGCGGACAGCAAGATCACCACAACCCAGTCGGTGATACCGAACACGGGCATAAAATAATCATTGCCGGGCATGGGCATTTTGACCAGGAAAAAATCCACCAGAGGCACCGGGCCGGTCATGCCTTCCCGGTAATAGTCGGAAATGTTTTTTGCAAAGGTACGGGTGGGGCCTGAAAAAACACTGAATATGTCTGACAGGGATAGGGCCACGCCGATGGGAATCAATGCAGACGGTCGCTTCAATGGGATGACCAGCCAGTGGCCTGCCACACAGGCTAAAAGCACCAGGGTTGCCGTGGACAGGGCCGTAATGATATTGTTTTTCAGGCCAGCCAGGCCTTCCGGCAGGCAGAGAATTATAAAGATCAGCGTCAAACCCCCTATCCAGGACAGACGCCGGGCTGTGACTGTGCCGATGGCTGGTTCAATTCGTATTTGATAAATCCGGGCCATCCAGGCCAGGCAGGCAATGAGACCCACAATGATAATATAATCAAATCCGGCCCTGGGCGTTTCTGGTAATATTTGGCCCAGGGCCTGGAACCCAAGTGCTCCCAGCGCCCATATCAGATATATGCTGATTACAGGCTTAACCATTATTCGTATCCGCGGCCGCACTGCCGATTCCAAGAAGATCGGCGATATTGGCAGACGGATCAATTTTAGGTTCAATCTGAGGGGTTGCACAAGTTAAAAGTGTGGCGACGCCGGGACCATGACCGGCCAGCAGACAGTCCGAGTGCACCACAATACCGATGGTGACCGCCCCCTGTACATAGGCCCTGCCATAGGAATTGTCATGGTCCATCAGGGCCACAAAATCTCCGAACCTGATTTTGTCCAGATTGTATTTTTTTACGGTCTCGGGATCCGAAGTCATCACATCATAATCACCTGCCCCCACATGGGCCCGCCCAACACCTGAGCCCATACAGGGCGCAGGCACGATAGTGGTCACCGGCACCTGAAGGACCCCTGCATCGGTTTCAATAATATTCATCTTTTCCAGCAGGTCCGGGTCCAGGTTGAACAGTTTGATCCCTGGATAATCGGTCAGGGCCAGTCCCTGGCCTTTGGCCCAGATCAGGATTTTGTCGTCATAGCTCATCTTTTCCTTGGTTTTTCGGGGAAACTCCACAATTACATGTTCGGAGCCGCCGTGATGGCCCATGACTACACCGGTTTCTCCCTGGGCGTCCCCGGAAATGATTTTAGCCTGGTTGCCCACACAGGAGAACAGCTGCAGGGTATTGTTGGGAAACTCATTGGGTTTTTCCATATTGGCCGTGCAGGATACCCCGGGTTCGATATGGTCGCCGGCCAGGCCAAATGCCGAGTCCCCGGCCTGGACATTGAGAGTGATACCGCCGATGCCGGGCAAAAGAAAGGGATTCCCTTTATGATCCACTTTCCAACCGGCCCCTGCCCGGGGCATGCCGGGTTTGCAGGCCAGAAACATTTCAACTACTTTATCTTTGTTTGTTTTTAACATTATATGATCCTTATTTTTTTAATTTAATGAGAAACGGGATTGCCGTGAAGCCTGCCAGGGCGGAGATGATAAACATCATTTCCAGGCCGAATGCGTCTGCAGCGGCCCCTGCCGCCACAACCGCCAGGGATCTTAAGGCAAAGGAGATCATCATGAAAAGACCGTTGGCGGCTGCGGGACTTTCCTTGGCATTTTCCTGTATCAGGGCCAGCATTACCGGGGTGGTTGACAATACGGTGAACCCTGTTATCAGAAGTGAAAGTATCTGGATTACACCTGTGGTTTTGGCAAATATTAAGATGGTCACAGGGGCTACGAGCAAGGCCCAGAACAGCACACGTCTCCGCCCTAAGCGGTCGGACAAGGTGCCTGCGGAAAGGATGCCGGCAACACCTGTGGCTTCATACAGGGTCAGTGCCGTGCCCCCCAGCCACAACGAGCCTGTGGCCTGTTCCACATACACCGTTAAAAACATGCCCATGGAGCCGTGCATCATGGCCCGGGCCAAAAGAACCCCTGCCAGGGGATTGAGTACATGACGCACTTCTTTGTAGGCATCGGTTAAAGAACCTCGCCGCTTTGCTTTGACCGGCTCCTGGGAGGGTTCCAGGGTTATGAACAACAGCACCGAGGTGGCCAGAGCCAGGGCCAGAACAAAATGGAAATTGGCCAGCCCCAAAACAGATACCGCAGCCACGGCAAAGATGGGTCCCATTGTTCTTGCAAACTCGCCGCCGACCATGAAAAAACTCATGCCCCGGCCTTTGTACCTGCCTGAATACCTTGCCACAGCTACCGGGGCAGGGACATGGAAAAGGGATACCGAGATGCCGGCCACAAAGGCCAGAACCAGCAGCATATTATAGGATGGGGCAATACAGATGAGGCTCATGGGAATGGCGGTCAGGGTCGGGGCCAGGATCACCAGCCAGCGTGCCAGGCCTTTGTTGTCGGCAAACAGGCCAATGAAGGGGTTGGCCAGGGATGGAATCTGCATGACCGTGGATAAAAGACCTGCCTGGCTCAGGGTAATGGAGAGCTTTTCAATGATCAGGGGCAGCAGGGGTGCCAGAAAGCTTGTGTAAAGATCATGGACAAAATGGGCAAATGCGATCATGGAGACCCTGGACGCTTGAAATTCGGAAGACTGTGCCGTGTCTTTATTTGATATTGTCATTTAAAGGCCGGCCTTTGCAACCACATCCATGGCTGCATGGGCGGTCATGTCGCACTGCAGTGGTGTGATGGAGATAAAATTTTCAAGCAGCGCATTATTATCAGATCCTTCACATGGCACTTTTTGCTCCATGCCGGCGTACCAGTAATATGTCAGATCCCTGGGACTCAGGCGGCGGTCAAACGCATTGATCAGGTTGTTGTCTGCCTGGGACGTTACTTTTGTACCGGCGATCCGGTCAAAGGAAATGGCCGGTGCATTGATGTTCAGGAAAACTCCCGGGGGAAGATTCAGGGCCATGGCTTTATCCAGAATGGACGCTGTATAGGCTGCCATGCCGTGAAAATCCATCTCATCACCGTACTGGATGGATACGGCAATGGCGGGAATTCTGTTGATGGCTGCTTCCCGGGCCGCGCCTACGGTACCGGAGTAGTTGATGTTCAACCCGGTGTTGGATCCGGCATTAATTCCTGAAATCACAAGATCCGGTGTCTGATCGCAGATGTCAAACAGGGCCAGTTTGACGCAGTCGGCCGGGTTGCCGGCAACCGCATGCCCAAACTCGCCGTGTCCCAGGCGCACTTTCTGGTGTTTCAGCGGCGTGTGCAGAGTGATGCCATGCCCCACGGCACTTTTTTCACTGTCCGGGGCTGCCAAAGTCACCTCATGGTCTGATTTTAAGGTATTGAACAGGGCTTGGATGCCCGGAGCCTGGTAACCGTCGTCGTTTGTTACTAATATTTTCATAGTTTTTTCCTGTTGCTAAAAAAATTTTGCGCTTATGTTGATAAAACATAAAAGAGGAGGCAACTGCAATAAAAATTGACAAAAAAGGCTGTACACTTATATATTATAAATTGATTAGCGTATAAACAATAAAAACAGGCAAAATAATTTATGGGAAGAAAAAGTATATCTCATATCAGAAAACCTGAAATACTGAGACATACCTACAAGGTTGTGGAAGAAGAAGGCTTCAAGGGTATGACCATCGGTAAAATCGCAAAACGCATGGGCGTCAATTCAGGTCTGCTTATTCATTATTTCAAGAGCAAAGAAGGTCTGATCATGGAGATGGTAGATTTCCTCTATGAAACGTCCATGAACAATTATCTCAAGGAATTGGATACACTTACCAGTTCCAGGGAGCGCATGGAGACCCTGCTTGAAATTCTTTTTGACGCCGGCGGCACCTGGCCCCAGCGGGATGCTGTGTTCTGGTCCTGCTATGCCATGGGATTCAGGGATGAAAAAATCAGGGAAAGAATCCAGGGCATGATGCTTAAATTCATTGAATTCGGCATTGAAGAGATCGCAGGCTGGGAAGCGACAGGCCTTGCCAGTGTAGAAAATAAAAAGAAAGCTTCCGCCAAGATTTTTGCCCTGTCAGAGGGCTTCGGTATTGTGAAAAATTCACTGGATGATCCGGAGCTTATTAAGGAGGTTGCCGAATTTTTTAAAAACACAACATTAAAAATTTTAAATTCCAAATCAACATCAAATCAAGTACAGCCCTGAATACCGTCCTGCTTTGTTGTTCCCGGCAAAGCTTTTTTATCTCTTTTTTAATTTTTACTCGATCATCAAGTTTTTAGGGAATTTGTTCAAATTCAAGGCGGAAACAATTTTTAACCGCAGGAATATACAATATATTTTGAGGATTAAAAATTTTTTCCAACGCCGAAGTTGGGCAAATTAACAAAAATTTGATCATCGAGTTTTATAAAATCAGCGCCACAGACAGTGAGATAAAGGAGAGTACTGTTGATATCATCACTGCTGTGGATGCCAGTTCCACATCTGAATTCAGCTGGGCTGACAAAACGGCAATAGCGGTGGAAGTAGGCAGGCAAAAATAAATCATGCCTGTTTTGAATGCTGTATCAGACACGGAAAATAATGTCAGCATAATATACCCTGTGACCGGAATGATAAACAGTTTGATGGCCGCCGCAGCCAAGGCATTGGACCAATGCCTTGAAATGCCGGCAGAACTGAGGGTACCGCCCATGGAGATCAGAGCAAGGGGCAGCGTCATGGAGGCCACCAGGGCAAGAAAATTATTGATAAATGCGGGCAGGCCATATCCGGAACCGGATAAAAGCAGACCCAAGGCACATCCAATGATCAGTGGATTGGAGATCAGTGCCCGCAATAAAAGCCATAGGCGTTGACGCACGGACGGGGTGCGGCCTGAATGCCAGATCAGCACGGCAACCGAAAGCACATTGATGACAGGAATCAGGATTCCGATAAGGATGCTGAAGAGCCTTACGCCCTCTTCTCCGAGAACGGTAAGGACGGTGGCCATGCCGATATAGGTGTTGAATCGGAACGAGGCCTGGAAAAACGATCCAGCCGCCTTGTCCGGCATTTTTGTTTTGCGTATGTAAAAATAAGAGAACAGGGAAGCCAGAAAAACAGTTGCAAGTACGGCCAGAATAAGTTCGGTTGCGGATGTGTCCGAGCCTGTGGACTTGGCTGTTTTCCAGAAAAGCATGACTGGAAAGAAAATATAGTACACCAGTTTATCAAGGGTCTTTAAAAATTCATCCGATGTCATGCCCTGGCGCTTGAGCATATAGCCCAATGCCATCATGGCGAGCAGGGGGAACAGTGTGTTAATTATTATCATTTCCGATTTCCGAGTACTTTAGACCATGAAGCCTTTGTTGGGTACTGTGCTCAGAAAACGGCTGCCGGTTTCCGTTATCTGGATCACGCTTTCTATGCCTGCGGCAAACCGGTCTTTAAAAATCAATTTCGGCTCTACGGCAAACACCATTCCCGGTTCAAGCTCAGTGCTTCGGCCCTTTGAAATGATGGGGTCTTCCACCAGTTCAATACCAATGCCATGCCCTAAAAATTTGGATTTTAATCCGGGAAGGCCTAAAAATTGTTCCCCATATCCCAGCTTGTTTGCCAGGGTCACGGACATCTGAAAAATTGTTTTCATGGCAACACCAGGTTTCATGGCATCCTTGACATGGTAAAGAATGTCAATGGCTGCCTGGCTTGCAGCATCTGCCTGGCTGTCCATTTTTCCGGCCACAAACATCCGGGATTCATCCATGTGATAGCCAAAGGCCATGGTGCCTAAATCAATGAGTACGGGGTCATTTTTTTCAATTACCCGGGTGCCTGCACCAAAGGGATAGGCGGTGTACATACCGGTGCCGCATACCGGAGAATCAAGAGCCCCTGACTGCCCCCCGCTTTCACCGCTCATGATATGGAAGGTAAACCCAACGGATCTGTAATGGCGAGTCTGGAGGTGGCCCGAATGGCCCTGGGTCCTGGCAAAGGCCTCAATGCGGCCGGCCAGATCTGTTTCCCGGATGTCGGGTTCAAGGTTCTCGGCAATAAAATTAAACACCCGGCTGGATATTTTTGCCACATCCTGCATAATGCCAAGTTCATATTCTGACTTTATTGCCCGGCAGGACATGATCAACGGGGTGGCATCCTGCCAGTTACAGCCAAAAAACAATGATTGATAAAATCTGAAATCCCTGACCGGAACAAGGTCAAAGGCGATGCCCATGGTTTTTGCAAAACCGCCGTGACTGTCCTTGATGATTTGGGGAATTTCCGTGACGGAATGAACCGGGACAATTTGGGCCAGCGGGCTTTCGGCAACCGCCCTGGGAAGGTATCTTTTGACGAATAAAAGGGGTTCATGTTTCAGAGTCACGTATAACCAGGCCTCCTGGCCCGAGCCGCTGAAGTAATAATAATCCGGTCTGTGGGTCAAAAACACCCCGTCCACGCCGGCCTGGGCCATTTTCTCTTTCAGGGTTTGTATCCGCCGGCTGATTTCTGTTTCAGGGGTCAGATCCAGAGGCAAAAGCTTGTTTATCATTTTTTTCACGATTCTTTCGTTTATTGGCACTTGAATCCACTGATTTACTTTATCAGTATATTCGAAATTTTCAAAGGGCTTGGATAGAGGTTTGCCGGAACCGCTACTTTGGTGATTTTTCTTTTTTATATTTGACATCCGGTGATTTTATATTAAGTTCAAATTAATTTTTTTTAACTTTCAGGAGAAAAAACATGGCAGATTTAACAGCAGTTATGGAAACTTCAAAAGGCACGATTAATATTACGCTTTTTGCAGACAAGACCCCGTATACCGTGGGAAATTTTGTAAACCTTGCCAAACGGGAATATTATAACGGCTTAACCTTTCATCGTGTAATTTCGGATTTCATGATCCAGGGCGGATGTCCTTACGGCAATGGTATGGGCGGCCCGGGTTACGAATTTGAAGATGAATTTAAAAAAGATCTTAAACATGACAAGCCCGGCATCCTGTCAATGGCCAATGCCGGCCCCGGGACGAACGGCAGCCAGTTTTTTATTACCCATGTACCCACACCCCACCTCGATGGTATGCACACGGTATTTGGGGCCGTTGTCAGCCAGGAAGACCAGGACGTGGTCAATAGTATTACCCAGGGAGATACCATTGAAAGTATCACCATCAAAGGCAATGTGGGTTCTGTCTTCAAAAAGGTTAAATCCAAACTGGATGAGTGGAATAAAACTTTGAATAAGTCCTTTCCCAAACTTCCCAAAGCTTAGTGTTTGAACGCAAAGTCACCCACCTGCGGCGTTGCAGAAAAATTTGCAATCCTCACATACATTAGTATGTTCCGGTTACAAATTTTTCTGCGCCTTGCATCTGGATAACTTCGCGTCCGAACACGGGTTCCCGGCTAAATTTTTCTTAGTGCATGAACGAAACCCTGTTTAAACGAAAAGACCTTTTGTCGCTTGATCATGCGGCAAAAGGTCTTTTTATTTTGGGTCCAGCGGTTTTATTTGTAGTGTCGGTTATCAGTCCAGGTCAATGTACAAAGGGATGATATGAAGGGACGAAGAAGTTTCCTCGGTGTCACCTAAACGCCAGTTTTTCGCCGGAATTCCGGCGCCTTTGATTTTTTCAATTATTCCTTTGATGTTGATCAGTGGGTGCCGGGTAAATACATTGGGCAATCCGTATGTCAGGCTGCACACCAGACATTTGTCCGGTCGGCGCTGCAGATTAAAGGCAAGGACAATCCGGCTGCCGGAAATACTGATAGGCTCCAGCCTGATGTCATAAGCACCTTCTGAGGCATCACCATACAGCGCATCAAAAAATTGATCACTTCTTTCAGGCGGCAACAGTTCGTCTAAAAATTCCTGGGTGAGTATGCTGTCAAAATCTTTTTGAACCATGTTTTATCTATCCTTTTTTATGGCCAGTATATTGGTTAGAGCAGATGTCTTTTTTATTCTTTCTATGACGGAAAATCAAGGTATAAACCAGGAAATACAAGGGAATTGCATGTAACTTGCTTGCAGTTTAATGTTAATTTTAATGGATCGTATGAATTATAAAGTCCCCTGTATTAAATTTAAAATGTTTTTGCTTAACCGTTTGATCTTGCTCCGGTATCTGGTACAATAAAAATTAAAAAAAGAGAGAGGGTGCCGTAACGGGTGTCCATTCGGAAAGAATATCTATATTCTGTTCACGGTCAGTCATAAAAATGGAATACTTAAATGAAAACGTTAAAAATTTCCCGGGGGTTTGACCTGAATGTGGCTGAACAGCCTGATTTGAGTTGTGCTAGCCTGGCCCTGCCTTCCAGTCTGGGGTGCTGTGCTGGGGACATACCGCACATTCGACCCAAATTGCTGGTTAAAGAGGGGCAGCGTGTTAAAACCGGCGAAGTGCTGTTCACGGATAAGCGGGATACAACCATTCAATATGTCTCTCCTGGAACCGGTCAGGTGGAAACGGTTATTTACGGGTCCCGGCGACGCTTGATGGAGGTGGTGATCGCAACTGAGTCCGAAGATGAGTATGTTGAATATGATCCGGTTGATTTGGACGGCATTGCCGGTATGCCCCGGGATGCGCTTGTGACGAAACTGAAAAAAGGCGGCCTGTGGCAGGGACTTCGCCAATTTCCGGCCCTGGACTTTGCAGATCCCGATCATTCCCCGGCCATGAGTATTGTGGCCATGGACGGCAATGACCTTTTTTCGCCGCGTCCGGATATCATTCTTAAAGATAACATTGCTGCCTTTGAAGCGGGCATGGCGGTTTTGCGCAGATTTTCACACAAGCTTACCGTGGTCTGCCGGGAAAGCAGCCTGGAAGGCGTCTGGAAGATAGGCCGATCAGTGGCGGAACAGATCACTCATACCGCCCCGGACATCTATCCTGCCTGGCACCCCGGTGCCGCGCTCTATCAGATCAAGAAACAGGCGGCGGAGAACAACTCCTGGTGTATTCGCCTGGATCACCTGGTCATGATGGGCCGTTTTTTACTTTCCGGCCGGTATCCGGTTGAAAAGATCGTTACCATCACCGGGTCCGGGGAGCGGCAGTCCCATATGCGGGTCCGCCAGGGCATGCCTTTGTCTGCCCTGGTCGGGAAAATTCCTGGAAATAGTACCGTCACCACAGGCCGGTTCAACGGGCGTATCCTGGAAAAAGATGCCCATATCGGGTTTTTTGAAAACACGGTCAATATCATTGAGGCCGGGCCCGGGGAGGAGATGTTTGGTTTTGCCCGGCCCGGCCTTGATAAGCCTACGCTCTCGTCCACATTTTTATCTTCCGTGTTCAAGCGTCCGATAAAAATGGACTGCACTCTTCACGGAGAAAAGCGGGCCTGCATCAATTGCTCCTATTGCGAACGGATCTGCCCCAATGATCTTATGCCTGCCTTTATCATGAAAGCGCTGCATGCAGATGACCTTGAAGACGCATTGGCGCTTGGGCTCATGGACTGCTGTAGATGCGGATTATGCTCATTTGTCTGCCCTTCCAAAATTGAACTGACCCAAATACTCTCGGACGCCATGGACGCCTATTACAAGGACAAAGAATGAAAAATCCTTTAAAAAAATTTTTTGATGATACAAAGCCGTTGTTTACCGGGGATGGCAAGTATAAAAAGTATGAACCTATCTGGGACGCCACAAAAACGTTTTTCTTTCTGCCTTCGGTGAAGACCCGTGTCATGCCCTTTGTCCGGGATCATTTGGATCTGAAACGCTACATGAGCATGGTGATCCTGGCGCTTTTGCCGGTGACCTTTTTCGGGATATACAACACCGGATATCAGGCCGGCATCGGGGCCGGGGAATCCTGGTCCGTGATCCGATGTTTTCTTGTTGGCGCCTGGTATGTGCTGCCCATAATCATGGTCTCCTATGTGGTGGGTTTTGCCTGGGAGTTTCTTTTTGCCGTGGTGCGGAGGCATAATATATCCGAAGGATTTCTTGTTACCGGGCTGCTTTTTCCCTTGACCCTGCCCCCGACCATCCCTTTGTGGCAGGTGGCCCTTGGCATCTCCTTTGGGGTGGTCATCGGCAAGGAGGTGTTTGGCGGAACGGGCCGCAATATCCTTAACCCGGCACTGACCGGTCGGGCCTTTCTGTTTTTCTCCTACCCGGTCTCCATGTCCGGGGATGTCTGGGTGGCGGGCAAACATCTGGTGGACGGCGTGACCGGGGCCACGGCGCTTTCCGTGACAGGCACCGGGGGGCAGTCTATCACCGCAGCCCTGCGTGATGCAGGGTATTCTTTGGGGCAGCTTTTCACAGGCTTTGTGCCGGGCAGTGTGGGGGAAACGTCGGCGCTCTGCTGTCTGATCGGTGCCGCCATTCTCATGGTGACCCGCATTGCTAATTACAGGATCATTATCGGCGGCATTGCAGGGTTTGTCATCACCACAATTATCGTTTATCTGATCCCCGGGGGCCAGGACTCCTGGTCTAATGCCGGTCCCCTTTACCATTTGTGTGCCGGCGGCTTTCTGTTCGGCATCACCTTTATGGCTACGGACCCGGTCTCCGCGCCGGGCACCAATCCAGGCCGCTGGATTTTCGGGTCTGCCATTGGTTTTTTAACCGTGATTATCCGGGTGGGCAACCCTGCGTTCATGGAGGGGGTGATGCTGGCCATTCTATTCATGAACGTGTTTGCGCCTTTGCTGGACCACCTGGTACTTAAGTACAAATCGTCAAAAAGGATTCCCAATGTTTGAGAAAAATTCAAAAGCCCATGCCATCCTTTTTGCCCTTGTCCTGTCCCTGGTATGCAGCCTTTTGATTACGGCGGCGGCAACGGGTTTTAAGGACCGGCAGCAAGAAAATATGGCCCTGGACAAAAAAGTGAACCTGTTGCGGGCCGCAGGCCTTGTGGATGCGGGGCAAAGTCCTGGGGAAGACACCATCAACACCCTTTATGATCAGCATATAAAAGAAGTTTTTCTGGACCAACGGGGAAAAGTCATGGAAAGAGAAGACCCTGACGGCATGCATCTGTATTTTGTCCATGCACAGGATGCCGGGGATGACCATGATTTCAATAACATTTCCGGTTATATCGTGCCCATCAATACCCGGGGGCTGTGGGGAAAAATCCATGGCTATCTCGCCTTTGAAAATGACGGGCAGACCGTATCGGGATTTTCCGTGTTCAGCCACTCTGAAACCCCGGGTCTTGGCGGGGAGATCGAAAGCGCTTGGTTCCAGAAGAATTTTAAGGGCAAAAAGATCCTCAATTCCCAGGATAAATTTGTTTCTATAGGCATTGCTAAGGGAAAGGCCGGTAATCTGCCCAAAGATAAACAGGAGAATTATGTGGACGGTATCTCCGGGGCCACCCTGACAGGCAGGTATCTGTCCGAAGGCATTAAAAATACCCTGATGAAGTACGAGGGGGTATCCGTCACCTTCCGGCAGAAACAATTAAAGACTGAAACGCGCAAAAGGTGAACCATGCAGCTTAAATCCAGAAAAGAATACCAAGGCATCCTTGTCAATGGCCTGTGGACCCAGAACCCTGTGGCCTACCAGGTGCTCGGGATCTGTTCGGCCCTGGCCGTGACCGTGAAGATGTCCACGGCCATTGTCATGGCCCTGGCCCTGACCGCGGTAACGGCCTGTTCATCCATGATCATCTCTTCCATGAGAAAGATCATTCCATCCAACATCCGGATCATTGTGGAGCTGGCCGTCATCTCCACCCTGGTGATTGTTACCGACCAGGTGCTCAAAGCCTATTTTTATGACATTTCCAAACAGCTCTCCATTTTTGTAGGGCTGATCATCACCAACTGTATTGTTTTAGGCCGCGCCGAATCCTTTGCCCTGGCCAACGACCCCATTGATTCCTTTGTGGACGGCATCGCCAACGGCCTGGGCTATGGTCTGATCCTTGTGGTGGTGGCCTTTATCCGGGAGCTTCTGGGGTCTGGAAAATTTATAGGTATCCAGGTGGTTCCCGGGTTTTTATATGACCTTGGTTTCCAGAACATGGGGCTGATGGTGCTGGCCCCGGGCGCCTTTTTTGTCATCGGCCTTCTGGTATGGCTGAAGAATTCTTTGCCCGGCATATCAAGCCAAAAAAAATAAGGAGCATTCATGGGCGATCTGTTCAGTCTGTTTATCAATTCCGTTTTTATCGGCAACATCCTTCTGGCCTATTTCCTTGGGATGTGTTCCTTTATTGCAGTCTCTAAAAATGTGGATACTGCGACAGGGTTGGGGTTTGCCGTTATTTTTGTGTTGTCCGTCACGAGTCCGGTCAACTGGATAATCTATCACGGGCTTTTGGCCCCGGGTGCTTTGTCCTGGCTGGGATATCCTGATCTTGACCTAAGCTTTTTAAAATTCATTACCTTTGTTGCCGTAATTGCCGCGATGACCCAGGCCGTGGAGATGGTCATTGACCGGTATTCCCCCGGGCTTTACGCCACGTTGGGTGTGTTTTTACCCTTGATTGCCGTAAACTGCGCCATTCTGGGCACCAGTCTTTTCATGGTGGAGCGAAATTATACCTTCATGGAATCCATTGTATTTGGGGCAGGTTCCGGTACCGGCTGGATGCTGGCCATTGTCACCATGGCCGCCATTCGCAAAAAGGCCCGATATTCAGATGTGCCCGAGGGGCTGCAGGGATTTGGGTTTACCATGATCATTGCCGGACTTATGGCCATGACGTTTATGATGTTTTCAGGCATTACATTATAAAGCAGCCGGATGTTTGACCGAACTGTATTGATACTTGATCGTGCTCTTAATCTTGATACTGCTCTTGCTCTAAACAAAAAGAAGAAAGCAAATTCTAAAAGGAAACAGTTACTATGACAGTAGGATTAGTCAATAGATATATGTCTGACAAAATTGGGAACCAAAAGCATCCTATGGAATCGAGCATGAGCACGATAAAGAGCACGATAAAGAAAAATGATATCAATTCATTTGCGACAGACTAAAAGGAGGTTTTTCCTTGATTTATATTATAAGCATTGTGGTGTTTACCGTCGTTATCGGTATTCTGGTTGCGGTGCTTCTGTTTGTGGAAGCAAAAGTTACCACCAAAGGGGAACATGTGGTGACCATCAATGGTAAGGCCGATGAGGCTTTAAAGATTTCGGGCAATCCCACGCTTTTGTCGGCCCTGGCGAGTAAAGACATTTTTTTGCCCTCGGCCTGCGGCGGGTCCGGGTCCTGCGGGATGTGCCGGTGCAAGGTTCTTGAGGGCGGCGGCAGCGTGCTGCCCACGGAGCTGTCGCATTTAAGCCGGAAGGAAAAGGCGGAAGGGATTCGTCTCTCCTGCCAGCTCAAAGTCAAGACGGATCTTTCCATTGAAATGCCTGAATCCATTTTCGGCATTAAAAAAGTGGAAGCTGAAGTCATATCCAATAAAAATGTGGCCACGTTTATCAAAGAACTTGTGCTGCGTCCCTCTGAGCCCATTGACTTCAAGGCCGGGGCCTATATTCAAATTGATGTGCCTGAATATGAAATTGCTTTTAAAAATTTTCATATCGCAAGCAAGTATGTCAGCGAATGGAAAAAGTATAATCTGATGGAACTGACCGCCAAAGGAATAAAACCCGGATTTCGAGCCTATTCCCTGGCCAATCCCCCCCATGAAAAAGATATTCTCATGCTCAACGTACGGATTGCGACGCCGCCGCCTGGCACGGAAGGCATTCCCCCGGGATTTGGCTCATCCTATGTGTTCGGGCTTAAACCCGGCGACCGGGTCTTGGTGTCAGGTCCTTACGGGGACTTCATGGCAAAAGATACGGACCGGGAAATGTGCTTTATCGGCGGAGGGGCAGGCATGGCACCTCTGCGTTCCCATATCCTGCATCAGTTGAATGGTATCAACTCCGGCCGCAAAATATCCTTCTGGTACGGGGCCAGATCCAAAAAAGAGATGTTTTACGACGAGGAATTTAAAGAACTTGTGGAAAAATATCCTAATTTCTCCTACCATGTGGCCCTGTCTGAACCCGAGGCGGAGGACAACTGGACCGGGCAGACCGGGTTTATCAACGGTTATCTTGTGGATGAATACTTATGCACCCATGAAGATCCGGCTGAGATTGAGTATTATCTGTGCGGACCGCCGCCCATGATTAATTCCGTCATTCACACCCTTCACGAGATGGGTGTGGAGGATGATATGATATTTTATGACAAGTTTTAAGGGATATTGATGCAAACCACGTTTTTAGGGAAACCCCTGCACACCCCCCTGGTGCTGGCATCGGGTGTGCTCGGCAACAATAAAGCCATTTTAGAAAGGGTCTGGGAAAACGGGTGCGGGCTTCCCACCATGAAGTCCATTGGGCCTGCGCCCCGGGAGGGCCATAAGAATCCAACGGTCATTGACCTTGGCAACGGCATGATCAATGCCGTGGGGCTGCCCTCCCCGGGTTACCGGAATATGGAAGAGGAGTGGCAGGAACTGTCAGGCCGGGCGTTTCCCGTAAACGCCAGCATTTACGGCGGGTCTGTGGACGAATTTGTCCGGGTGGCGGAATTTGTATCAGCTAAAGGACCGGACTTTATTGAACTGAATATCTCCTGTCCGAATTCAGATGAGCATGGCATGCTTTTCGGGGTCAACGCCCAGTCCTCCCATGATGTTGTGGCCGCGGTAAAAAAAGTGATTGATGTGCCCCTGATTGCCAAACTGACGCCGGCTGCCCCGGATATCGCAGGCATAGCAAAGGCGTGTGAGGATGCCGGTGCCGATGCCATCTGCGCCATTAATACGGCCGGGCCGGGCATGGTTATCGACATTGAGTCCCGGTGTCCGGTACTTGCCTTTAAAACGGGTGGGCTTTCCGGTCCCATGATCAAACCCATTGCCGTGCGCTGTGTGTACGATATTTTTCGGTCCGTCTCCATTCCAATTATTGGTCTGGGCGGCATCAGTACGGGAAAAGACGCCATAGAGATCATCATGGCAGGGGCCATGCTTGTGGGAATTGGCACGGCCGTGAGGTACCGGGGGATCAACGTGTTTGATAAGGTAAATAAAGAGATCAACGACTGGCTGACGGCCCACGACACCACCATGGAAGAGATCCGGGGCGCAGCCCACAGGGAGGCTTTATGATTACGCAGCTGATGCCCGTCATGGTCGAGGTGGCGGACAAGGAAGTTCACAGCCCTGAGTTTGCCACCCTGTATGTCAACCAGCCAATTGACTTTAAACCGGGTCAGTTTGTCATGGTGTGGATTCCCGGCGTGGATGAAAAACCGTATACCATTTCCCATCACAATGCGGACCGTTTCGGCATTACCGTGGAGGCAAAGGGTATTTTTTCTAAAAAAGCCGTATCCCTTGGGCCTGGTGATAAAATTGGTATCCGTGGGCCTTTTGGCAACGGATTTAATATGGGAATCAATTATAAACGGGTTGCCGTTGTGGCCGGTGGCTGCGGCATGGCACCCCTTGCTCCCCTTGTGGAGGCCTTTCAGACCGATAACGGGCCTGAAATCCTGCTGATCCAGGGGGCCCGGTCCAAATCTTTTCTGCTCTACCCGGACCGGTTTACGGCAAACGTCGAAATCTGTACCGATGACGGATCAAAAGGATATAAAGGGTTTGTGACGGATATTCTCATGCAGAAAATCAAAGATTTGTCAGATAGTTCCGCCCCGGGTTTTGATATGGTCTATGCCTGCGGCCCGGAAATCATGATGGCAAAGGTGTTTGATATCTGTGAAACTCACGGCATCCCCTGCCAGGTATCCCTGGAACGGTACATGAGATGCGGGTTCGGTGTGTGCGGGGCCTGTGTCTGCGGCCATGCCGTGGTGTGCATGGACGGGCCGGTATTTGGATCAAAAGCCTTGAGAACCATGGCGGATTTTAATACCCGGGCACTGTTGAAAACCGGAAAGCCGGTTCCTTTGAATGAATATGCCACCTGGCGCTGCCAGTAGATTATGCTCAATGTCATAAAGTTAAGATGATCTTAGGAACGGGTTTTGATCCGGGAGCGCGGGCGTCCCGCCTGCATGTCCGCAAGTATCGTAAAGATGCGGGCGAGACGCCCGCGCTCCCGAATATAGCAAAATGGAAAAGTTATTTAAAACCCGTTCCTAATTAAAACCATGAAGATTGATATTCTTCATGCTCTTCATGGTAAAATAAAATATTCAATGCATAAGTTTGTGTATAAAAATAATAAGGTTAAAAAAGAAAGATGAATTATAAAGAGGAATTTATTGAGTTTCTGGTACAGTGCAATGCCTTGAAGTTTGGCGAGTTTGAGCTGAAAAGCGGCCGAATTGCCCCCTATTTTATCAACACCGGCATGTTTGACACCGGATCAAAGATTAAAAAGCTGGGTACCTACTATGCCAGGGCCATTGACGCCCATTTCAAAAAAGAATTTCATGGGATTTACGGACCTGCCTACAAGGGCATTCCGTTGTGCATCACAGCAGCCTGTGCCCTGGCCGATATGGGCATTGACAAAGGGTATGTGTTCAACCGCAAAGAAGCTAAAACCTATGCAGACAAAAGCGCTGTGGTGGGTATGCCCCTGACCCCCGACACCCGGCTGATCCTGGTGGATGACGTCATCACCTCGGGCAAGGCCATCCGGGAATCCCTGGAAGTTCTAAAAGGATGCGGCAATCCCCAGGTTTGCGGCATTATTATCAGCGTCAACCGCCAGGAAAAAGGAAAAACAGACAAAAATGCCCTGGAAGAGGTCGCAGAGACCCTTGGCATTCCTATTTTTGCCATTGTTACTATACGGGAGATCATTGATTTTCTGCACAACCGGGAAATAAATGGCAAGATTGTTTTGGATGATCCAATGAAAGCAAAGATCGAAAACTATCTGAAAACATATGGCTCAGACTGTTGAATATGCCCTTTCTTTTGAGAGGCTTACCACACTCCACATTGCTTTTGGTATTGGACGTTATTTTTGGAAGCTCTATCACGACCGATGATACCATTATTGTGGGCTTTTGGATTACTCATTTTCTTTGTCAATAATATTCGATTACATGATTTTGAAAATCCAGATTGATGCAGAGGTACTTGAACTATGATCATCTATCTTAAGTATTTATAAAATTAGATAAAAATCTTTGTCAATAATCTCGGATGGTGGTATGAATTTATCCGTTGATATTCTAAAAAATTATATTGGATTCGACATTGGGCAGACCTATTCAAAAGAAATTTGATATATTTCTGATACGGTCTGTCCAAAAAGAGTTAATATTTTCCTCCGTATGTCATTTAACCCATTGATAAGACACTGGACTTCACCTTCTTTATGGGAAATATTCACACAGTCGATACCTTCCATTTGTTGAAAAATCCAGCGAAGAGTGGGGTTTTGAACAGGTTTCCCAATCTGATTAGGCCGTGTTGTTTCAAGGCGCTTCAATTCGTTCCGCATGCGCCGCTGGGCAATGGAGTAAACTAATAATGATAAGGTCATCACCATCAACATTCCTTCGACACGAGATGCTTTTTTGACAAACAACGAAGATGCAAAAAATAAAGGCTCTTTGATAAATCGGAAGCCATTCTCGACTTTAGACTGACCTTTGTATCCCCAAAATACATCTTCGTCGTTCAACTGGACTTTTGGAATTGAGGTACCAAGAACAAAACAGGATTTCTGATCGCGGTCTTGATCGGCTTTCCCTTGATTGACCTTTAATTCCGCATTGATTTGCAATTTAATTGATTTGATCGGAGTATCCGGCGTTGGCCTACCTTTGACGGCATATTTGATGTGCTGTTTGAGCTCAATCGTGTCAACCAGGTGATACTTCCATTTATCACTGAGTTCCTGGAGGGCTGTCATTGCTTCGGCTTCCGAATCAAATCGTTGGGCCTGAAGATGGAAAAGCTCTTTTTCAGCGCGCTTCTTCTCTTTTGAAATGGTTCTTTCAACGCTCTTGACTGCGCGCTCCAAAGCTCCTTTGGAGCGAATGATCAACCAACGTTGATCAATTCCATAATGTCCTAACTCCAACGTCTGGCACTGATAGTCATCGTTAATCTCCACCCACTGATCCCATTGCAGGGCCTGTTCGATGACGGTCTTCACAATGGAAATGGATCCCGGGATGCGGGTGATAAACGGGATATCTTTCAAGTTGGAAGCATTGGATTTGGTATACCCTTTCGAATCCATAACCAGGTAACGAGGGGTATCGCTCGCTTTGAACTGACGGATAAGTTCACTGCTGCGTTCTTTGAACACGGTATTGTCCGAAGCATTCCCGTCCCAGCACTTACACAAAATGGGAATGCCACCATCTTGGGACACCATCAGCTCCAGCACAGCCTGTTTCAAATCAGGACGATGATCCTTGGAGTAACCATGAGTTATTTTGATGGCATGTGCATCCGAATCCGGAAGATATTCTCCGGTTAATGAAAAAGATGAGGTGTCCAGATGGTTGAAAAGCAAATGGATACTTTCCGACCGACAGGCAGATGAGGATATTTCGTTGAAAAGCAATTCAGAACCGTAGTCGACCGCATCATCAAGACTGCGCCCCAGCTTGTAGTGATTGAAGTCCGAGGCTTTCACTCTTGGACGGAACAAAACATCCAGCGGCTTGTTTTCGAAAAATTGAGGCGTCAGCGACAGCGGCCGATTGGAAAAACCCAGTCCATTTAGAACCATGCCGGCGATAGCTTCTCCGGCACTGATATTTTCCTTCTCATCTTTTGGTATGCGGGAGTCAATCATTTCGATGATTTTCAAATCCTTGATAACGCCGGCAACAATACCCAAGTGGTCAATACGTTCGACTGTGACGGTTTCCAATGTTTGGCCCTCTGTGTGTGTTGATTATAATGGTGCAAAGAGGGTATATTCAAATTTTTTAAAATTCAACTGCTCAATGTCGATTGGATCTGGATATCTTTACTTCTCGGATGTTATCCCGTTAGATAAGTGAGTATAAAAGATAAACAGAAACCACACAACTACTTGTTGAATTCTATTTGTCTTCGCGGTAGAATGTTTAGTGTCAGGCATTGTATCGAAATAGTTGAAAATTCGTTACCAAACGGATTTGACTGCCATCACTTTTTTGGGGAAATTTATAAAGTTTAATCTTTATAAAGGAGGCAAAAATGACCGGTATCGATCACTATATTAAAGCCGCTCAACGATCAGCTCAATGGCATGCCCAACAGATTCAAAAAATGAAAAAATGCAGATTTGATACGATTGCAGTTCACGGTATCTACTCAATGCAGGAAGCTTTAGATTTTAATCAGGGTTCCATTGTAGAACCGATCTATATGTCATCGTCCCAAGGGTTCAGGGATTCTGATGAAATGGAAGCTGCGTTAAGTTATAAGATTCCCACATGGTGTTATTCCAGGATCGGTAACCCCACTATTTATTATCTTGAAGGGGTTTTGGCTCTGTTGGAAGGATATGGAACCGATTTTGAAACATCCTGCTGTGCAACTTCGTCGGGGATGTCTGCTATTATGAGTGCCTGTGATCCCTTTTTAAGTGTGGACCCCAAAAAACCGGACCATCCCATTAATTTTGTAGCCACCTGCAAAGTTTACGGCGGAACCTTTCAGCAGTTTGGTATTCGTAAAGATGATGAACGAAAAATTGAATGGCGAAAAATAGTCGATTCCAATGACATGTCAGAATGGGCGGCTGCCATCGATGAAAACACCCGCTTTTTATACGGCGAGATGCCCAGTAATCCGGGCCAGTCCTTTTTTGATTTGAAAGCCGTTGCCAAACTGGCCAAAAAACACAAAATTCCTTTGATTATCGACAGTACTGTTGCAACACCGGCCTTGTTGAGACCTTTGCAATGGGGAGCGGATATCGTGGTTCAATCGGTGACAAAAACCTTGACTTCCAGTGGATTCGGTATAGCTGGTGCAGTAATCGCAAAAAAAAATCTAAATTTAAAAATTAATAATGATCAACTTAAAAAAGACTTTTGTATGTATCTTAAAACATTGCCCAACCGGGATAATGGGCCTAATATTTCTCCCATGAATGCCGTGCTGGCCTTGAATGATATTCGGACATTACGTTCAAAAATTGATCTGATGAGTCGCAATACCATGAAAGTAGCTCAATACTTAGGTACACATAAACATATCGAACAGGTGGATTATTTAGGTCTTGACACTCATCCACTGCATAAGTTGGCCTCTAAATATATGGTTCTGGCAGATTCTGAAATAGATGATATCCACAAAAAATCTGTCAATCGGTATGGGCATTTGATGTCATTCAGGGTTAAGGGTGGGGCTGCTGCTGCCCGTAAGGTCTTTGACGGGCTGGAAAGAATATGGCGGGCAACTGATCTGGGCCGGATTAAATCTGTTGCTACCATCCCGTCTATTTCCACACACCAGCAGCAAGGTGAGGACGGCAGAAAAATGGCCGACATTCCGCCAAATCTGATCCGACTTTGTGTAGGCGGCGAACATTATAATGATATTATTGATGACCTGTGCCAGGCGCTGGATCAATTGGATGGGACAAAAAGAAAAACCACCGCTCCTGAATTTTCAGCGGGAGGGGCATCCTCTGCCCGCTTGAGAAAGTAAGGACTGCAAATTTTATAAGGTAAATCAATTGCGGGACACGATACTTAATTTCAACCATACAACCAGAAAGTGCACTGAATAAACCAGTGATTTTCGAGTTAAAATCGCCCGTTTTCAAAAGTTTTTCAGGAATTGAGAACTCCACAATATGTCTATTATTTTTACCCAAAGCCTTTATTGAAGTGAGTGTTGACTTTTTTTGTTATTGGTGAATTGCTGTAACATTTAATGAAACTAGGCAGTTTCGAGGGGCTGCTCAAAATACGATTAAACTACTCCCCATACAAATCTTCCAATGTATGCCAATACACATCCGTATTTTCCACTTTACGTGCCATTCGATTTACAAAAACATGACACGCGATGGTGTAGTTTTTGGGGTTTGGATAACTTTTCATTTTCTGTTCGATTTCTTTTATCAACGATTTTCCAGATGAAATCCGGCCCCATTTGCATTCCCCAATGTCAACCCATCTATCATCTCTTATCCCAACCACATCAACCTGGAGGTCCTTATTCCAAAACTCCCCGATCTCATAATTCGTATTAACACCCATTTTTTTATAGATTTTCGGCATTGCATCCCGGCATAATCTTTCAAAACAACTTCCAAAATATGCCTGCAGTTTGGGTTTCACCCTGTCCTTGAAAACTCTTTCGCCACCGACATGCGCCAGGTAACTTGTGTTTGGATAAATATACCGAAACCAAAATCTTAAAAGTGGATCTTCAAGATCATATAGAACATCCTTGGTCGATGGCTTTTGTGTGAATAATGGATATCGTTTCTTGATATATCCTATTTCCATGAGTTGTTTTAAATAATACTGAAGCCCTCTGCTCTCAATCTCAGTTTGTTTGGATATGTCTTTATGGTGTTTTTTTCCGGAGGCAATGGCGTGAAGAATGGCATAATAATTTGTAACATCACGCAACTCTTCCCGGATTAAAAAATCAGGTTCTTTGAAAAGCGGAGAGAACTCATTTAATATACTTTCGACGATATTCATTTCAACCGATCTGTTTTTGTTGAAATAATTTAAATATAAAGGGATTCCTCCGCAAATAAAAAATGTCTTTGCCCGTTCTTCATAAGAATAATTGGGATGAAACTTTCCTGCATCTATGAAATCGAATGGTTTTAATAAGATTTGCGCGGTTCTTCTTCCGAACAACGGACTTTTTTGCCCCAGCAATTCTTTTTCCATAAAACCGATATATGAGCCGCATAATATCAACATGACCTTTTTATTATTCTTCCAGTTTCGATCCCAGAGCTCCTGGATAAAAGAAAGGAGCTCTGGTGATTTCTCAACGCTCCATTGAAATTCATCCAGGGCAATAATAAGTTTTTCATTGCCGCTCCATTTATCAACCACAACGGAAAGGGCCGTTTTCCAGTTATCGGCTGTGTATCCGGATAGAAGCGGTTCATTGATGGACTCGGAGGCCTCGTTTAAGAACTCATGGATTTGAAACGCTGTTTTCGCCTTTTTCCCCAAATAATAAATGCCTGTCTTTTCCTTTAGAAATTGAAGAATCAGTTCGCTTTTCCCGACCCTTCTTCGCCCATAAATCACAAAAAATTCACTTTGTTGTGATTTGTAAGCTTTTTCCAGAACGCCCATTTCCTCTATTCTTCCGATAAAATTTTCCATACCACAATCCATACAAGTCAAATCAAAGTTTGTCAAGTTATGTTTTGACAAAAACCGTAGTGCAGATTAGCTGCGTCCACGGTTTTTGCGGACGGCATTCCGGTCGACAATCGTAGCTGTGATTAGAGAGGGAATGTGTTCATGCCCGTCAGTCCTTTGGTTTTTCCGATGTCACGGAATCCACCGGCTGAGGAACTCTTTGAAGACTTTCGATACGAGAGGTTACGGGTAGGGTGCATTTTACGCAAAGAATCTTTATATTATGTGGTTCTGGGTCGGTAAATTAAAATGGGTATATGTTGTTTAAAATGGTGAAAATCTTTATCCGTTGTGAATATAGGCATGTCATATCTGACTGAAATTGCGCAAATAAGCAAATCAGTGTTTGAGCCCTGTATGCCTTTGCTTCGCAAAAGATTATAATACTCAGCAGCCAATTCAAAGTCTTCACAGGCGAGTGGCAGATCCGGAAAAAAGCGCAATACTGTTTTTAGCCGGTCAAACTGAGATTTTTCTTTAATCCCGGACAGGATTTCCTGCCGGACAGGACCGATGAGCTGGGTCCTGACCTCTTTTATTAATTCTTCTAATTCTTTTGCTTCCGGATGTATCGAAGCATGCTTTTGCCTTCGGAGTGCCAAAGACCATATGCATGTATCAATAATGACCTTCATTGGACATTCCGCTGTTTTTTATAATCGTAATCCGGATCATAATCAATAGATCCGAACATCTTTATGATCTCAAGCTGTTTTCGTCTCTGGATGTACTCCTGAAGTGCCTCTGTTACCACGGCCTTTTTTGTCTTGTGCTTCCCGATAATCAGGGCTTCCTGGATGAGGTTATCGTCTATTGCCAGGTTGGTTGCCATTTTAATCTCCTTTCTTACACATTAGGCTGTATGTTAGCATGTGTAGGGAAAAACAACAAGACACGAACCAGGGTGAAGGCAGAAAATAGGATCAAACGGGAATATCTTTGATGATCTCGGCTTTTCCCGGCAAACTATCCATTAAATCCTATTTGATGATGCTGGTTGAATCCTTCATCAAAGCCAAAGGCATGACCCAGGATCAGGCCTCGTTTTTGAAGCAAAAACGTGGTCTTGTCCTTATTGTTTCTTTTTTCCAATAGTTTTAAAATCCGAAACTAACATAACATTAATATTTTTTGTTTATAGTTTGGTGAGCGTTTTTAAACCCCTAAATTAAAAAAGTTTTCCTGTTTCCGAGATTATTTTTAATTAACTCAAGCAACTTAACATTGAGGAGAAGAGTGATGAAAAAGTTTACCGCTGCAGTAGCAGGACTCATTATAGGTCTGTGTCCGGCTGTGGGCTGCGCCCATGGTCATGGATCAACGCAAAATAAACATCAACACCATTGTATATCCCAGGAGCTGTTCCAGCATGTCGGCACATTTGATGTTATGACAGGCAATGGTTCGGGCGTTGCCGAAATTGTTGATGTCACCCGCAACGGCAAACAGCTGGTGTATACTGACAGCGAAAATGGTGCCATCGGTTTTGTGAATATTTCTGATCCGGCTAATCCGGCGGGACAGGGAACCGTAACCGTCGGCGGTGAGCCAACCAGCCTTGTGATTCTTGATCCGCTGGTGCTGGTGGGTGTTAACACCTCTGAAAGCTATACCAACCCTTCCGGTCAGCTGGTGGTTGTTCACCGCGAAACCCGTCAGATTGTTGCCGTGCATGAGCTGGGCGGGCAGCCCGACTCCCTGGCCATGGCCCCGGATCACAAACGCGCCGCCATTGTTATCGAAAATGAGCGAGATGAAGACCTCAATGCCGGAATCCTTCCCCAGTTGCCGTCCGGCACCCTGCTGATTGTTGACCTTCAAGGATCTGCCAAAAACTGGGAAATTACCGAAGTCGATTTTTCTGATGTGAAAAAAAAGGCCTTTCAAGGAACGGATCTGGAAGTTGAATATGTGGACATCAACAGCCGCAACCAGGCTGTGGTCTCTTTCCAGGAAAATAATCACCTGGCCATTGTAGATCTTGTCACCGGAAAAACCGTCAACCATTTTTCTGCCGGGAAAGTGGTACTGAATAATGTTGACATCAGGGAAAACGATCTCATTGAATTTAACAGCCGGATCGAAAAGCGTGCGGAGCCTGATGCCGTCTCCTGGATTAATAATAGAACCTTTGCCACGGCCAATGAAGGAGACTACGAAGACAAAGATGAAGAAGAAGGCGGGAGCCGCGGATTCACCATTTTTAATACAGATGGCACAGCTGTATATAACTCCGCGGAATCCTTTGAGCTATGGCTGGCCTCCATGGGACATTACAATGAGGGCCGTTCCGAAAACAAAGGCTGTGAACCCGAGGCCGTTGAAGTCGGTGTTTTCGGTAAAAATCGGAGCCTGCTCTTTGTCGGTTCCGAACGTTGCAATGCTGTCGGTGTTTACGACGTGAGTAAATCCAGCGAGCCCAAAGCCTTGCAGGTGCTGCCCACGGGTATCGGCCCTGAGGGACTGAAAGCCATTCCCCAGCGCGATCTTTTTGTCGCTTCCACAGAAAAAGAGGTGGCTGATGCCGGAATCCCGACCATGATCAACATCTACCAGCTTAAAAAAGGCAAAGCTGATTATCCCATGATCTCTTCTGCCACTGACGACAACGGCACACCCGTTCCCTGGGTGGCCCTGTCCGGGCTTGCCGGTGATCCGGAAAATCCGGATACCCTTTATGCGATAAGTGATTCTTTTCTTGCCGAAGGGTTTATTTATACCATTGACGTCTCCCGGAAACCTGCCTTAATTGTTGACCGCATGCAGGTTACCGGCGCCGACGAAGACCTTGACCTTGAAGGTGTTGCTGTGGGCACTGACGGTAGCTTCTGGCTATGCAGCGAAGGCGACGCCAACGGTCATCCCAACCTCATTCTTAAAGTGGACCCTGAAACCGGTAAAGTCTTGAGCAAAGTGGCGCTGCCCGAAGATCTGAAATCCAAAGCCCGCAAGAACGGTTTTGAAGGGATTGCCGTAACCGGTAACGCAGGTGCAGAGATTGTTTATGTGGCGATTCAGCGTGCCTGGCCGGGCAGTGGCGACACTGATAAGGTCAACACCAAAATTGGCCGTTACGATGTGGTTTCCGGTGCCTGGTCTTTTATTTATTATCCCCTGGAGGAGGAGGGCAATGGCGGCTGGATCGGACTGTCTGAGCTGACCCTTCTGCCTGACGGGACCTTTGCCGTCATCGAGCGTGACAAGGGCTGGGGACAGAGCACAGGCCTTAATGCCGAACTTAAAGCTGTGTATGGTGTTGACCTTGCCTCTGCCGAATTCCGTACCCTGGATAACTCTGGCGGACTTGTTACCCTTGATAAAATACTGCTTTGGGATCTGCTGCCAAAAATGACCGATGCCAGTATCTGGACTGCTGAAAAACTTGAAGGTCTGGCTGTGGCTGCCGACGGCCAGGCTTATGCGATTACGGATAACGACGGTGTGGACGACGCTACGGGTGAAACCCTGTTCCTGCGTCTTGGCCTCTGGAAAAAGCACTGAATTCCAGCGGCTTTAGGCTCCACCGCTAAAAAAATACTGCGTTTAAGACAGAACAAGATAAAATTAATCGGGCCTGCAGATTTTTCCATTCACGGCGGCTCCGCCGCCGTGAATCGCGGTGCTGGATGAAGTCAGCACCGCGATTTGCTCCTTTTTTCCAATTCATCTTTCAAAAACCACAAAACCATAACAAAAACTTTCATTCCACCATATCATATCCAAAAATCACGGTAAAAAGTTAGTTGGGCATACTGCCCTTTATGTCTAACTAAGGTGCATTTTTAAATTTCCATTGATTTTACACATAATGTATAATATTTAATACACAAATCTATTTATATAGCTTTGTGTAATTTAGGAGCCAAAATGAAGAATCCATTCACCTATAGCAACATTGTCACCGGGCCTCATTTTTGCAACCGGAAAAAAGAACAGGAAGAATTGTTAGAGTTTATCAGAACCTCCCAAAACGTATTGCTGTATTCTCATAGACGAACCGGCAAAAGTTCCTTGATCAAGCAGGTGTTTCTTAATATCAAACACCAGTCTCCAGAAATTGGGACGCTTTATATTGATCTTTATGGTACTACATCTGAAAAAGACTTTATGACTCGGATTTTTCAACAATTGAATGTCTTGGAGACAAATACGGATAAACTTTTAAAATTATTAAAAAACAGCATTGATAAGTTTTCGTTTCAGCTGGGCATTGATCCTAATACCAATTCGCCGACTATCACCCCAGCATTCAATTCGGCAAATGAGACTTTGGTCCTGAAAAATCTCATGGAATTGCTTGAAAAATTTTCTGCAAAACGAAAAATTGTCATTGCGCTTGATGAATTTCAGGAAGTTGCCAAATATACCAATGCTGATGCGTTTGAAAAGCAGTTAAGATCTTATATTCAGCAACACACAAATATTTGTTATATATTTTCTGGAAGTCAGCAGCATATACTTACAGCAATGTTTCAGTCTCAAAATAGAGCGTTTTATCAACAGGCCGCAAGCTTCCCACTTAAACAGATTGAAACGAGACATTATATTCCCTGGATGGAAAATTTATTTGATGAAGGAAATTTTTCGATTGGAAAAACAAATTTAAAAAAAATTGTCGAACAGTTTAAAAATCATCCCATGTATATTCAACTGTTCTGTTTTTTTCTATGGCGCGAACTACAGCATACTCCCTGGACTGACGAAATGATCAATACAATTGAAAGATACATGATCGACCAAAAACATCTAGAATACCAAACTCTTTGGGATAATCTCTCGATAAATCAGAAAAAAACACTGAAACTTGTATTGATCAATGACGGCCGGAATCTTTTTGCCGCAGAAGCGCTAACCACTGTAACTATAAAAACAGCATCTATTGTCACCAGATGCCTGAAAAGTCTGTCTGAAAAAGAAATTTTAGTGAAGAATGGGAAATATATAATTCAGGATTTACTCTTAAAAAAGTGGCTTGTGTTGAATGCATAAAAATGGCGGCAAGAGCTGCCCGAATATTAACTTTGTACTGAAAGTTAATATTCGGAAATTCTCTTAGAGTGCATTTACAGACGAATCTGGGGAAATGTGTTCAACAGCCGTGACATATCAAAGAGCCCGGCTGATGATTTTAAGACCCTCCAGGGTCAGGGCTAAATCCACGGATTCAATGGCATTGGACACTTCGGCAATGAGCGGGGCAAGTCCGCCCGTGGCAATGATTATAGGTGTGGTTTTCATTTCCTGTTTCATCCGGTCCACCATGCCGTCCACCATGGCTGCATTGCCGAAAATGATACCGGACTTGATGCTTTCAATGGTGTCATCACCGATCACCTTGTCCGGTGCTTTGAGCATTTCCACCCGGGGCAGGCGGGATGCCCTATGGAACAGGGCTTCGGATGAGATCACCACGCCGGGGCAGATGGCGCCGCCAAGGTATTCGCCTTTTTCCGTGATGGCGTCAAAGGTGGTGGCTGTGCCAAAATCAATGATGATCAATGCTTTTTTGTATTTTTCATAGGCTGCCACGGCATTGACAATGCGGTCCGCGCCGACCTCGTTGGGATTGGAATAGAGAATGGGCATCAGCTTTTTTACGGATGCTGCATTGATCCACAATGGTGTAATGCCCAGATAACGCTCGCAGAAAGCGTTTAAGATCCTTACGGACGACGGTACCACGGAGGATATGACGATTTTTGAGATGTCGGTGAGCTGGATGCCTTTGTCGGCAAACAAAGCCCGGGCCAGGATATTGAACTCATCAGCCGTGGTTTCTCTGATGGTTCTGATACGCCAGTCCTGCACCAAGGTTTCATCTTTGTAAACGCCGATCACCGTATTGGTATTGCCCACATCAATTACCAGCAGCATGTTTTCTCCTTATCCCTATTCAATTTTAACGGTAAATACCCGGGGTGAGGCATTGGTCATGACCAGTTCCACGGGGATGTCAATATAGGCGTGCCGGGCATATACCCCGGGTTTAAGCCCTTCAAGATCCATGAACACATAAATTTTGTTGGTCAGCGTCGTGTTGTTCAACTTTTCATGGGGACCTTTAAGATCAATAGAAATGGTTGAAGGTTCAATGCTGACTTTTTTTCCGGGTCGGTTTTGAATCTCTATTGGAATCTGTTTAATGGTCCGGGTTCCCGTGAGCGGCTGAACCTGCACGGACACCACAAATATGGACTGGGCAGCCGTGAAAAGCTTAGCCCGCCCAAGGTCTAGGGGGACTTGCTTTTTAAAATTTTTATTGGCATTGGTCAGGTCTACGGGTTTGGTGGTGAGCTGTTCAATCCCATTGATCATGGATTTTGCGCCGGTAAGGGCCACGGTGGCAGGGTAACACACCGCGGAACGCGCCAGGTAGCCCTTGGCTGTATTTCCGATCAACGGAACCGTCACCTTGAAGACCCGGGTCACTTTTTTTTCCAGGCGGATGCCTAAATAAGAAGGTGTGATTTTAACAATGGAAGTAGAACGTCCCAGAGGAATCCGGGTTTTATCCACAGGCAGCAGATAACGGCCCGGTTCAATGGCATCCGTGCCGCCTGCCGGGTCAAACGCCAGGTCTGTATAGATGTCTGCAGGATAGACCAGGCTTTTCTTTGAAAGTTTTTCAATTTGTTTGGGGCGGCATTTGATCCTGATTTCGATTTTATCTGTGTGAAAATCAGTCAAAATCATATCATCCGGAACATTGGCATAATCCACAGGCAAAAGCAGGTTTGTTTCCCTGGGTTCCTGGGTGCAGGCGGTGAAAATAATAATCGCCATGACCGCAGCCACCACAGCCATTGGAACGGCCAGGCGGAAAAGTGAAGCTATCTGTCGGCGCTTAAGCATTCCTGATGGCGTCAATGATGTGTGAGAATGCGCACACCGCTTCAACATCATGAACCCGGAGAATATGTGCGCCGTTCAGCAGGGATGCTGCACAGGCAGCCAGGGTTCCGTATTCGGTGCCTGCATCTCCGGGGGTGGCCTTTTTGCCCGTGACATTGCCCAGCACTCTCTGGATAAACGATTTTCTGGACGGCCCCATGAGCACTGGATATCCCAGGGCTGTGAGCTGGTGAAGTTCCTTGATCAGCACAAGGTTGTGTGCAACGGTTTTACCAAACCCTATACCCGGATCCAGGATAATATTTTTTGGGGACATGCCTTTTTCAAGCACAAAATTAACCCGTCCCTGCAGATAGGTGATGATTTCACCCATGAGATCATCATAGCTCGGGTTCACCTGCATGGTTTCCGGTGTGCCTTTCATGTGCATGAGAATGGTAGGAGCGCCGCTCTTCACGGCCACATCCACCATGTCAGGGTCTTTTTCAAAGGCCGAGATATCATTGATGATACCCGCACCAGCGGCAAGGGCTTCTTTTGCCACCTTGGCTTTTACCGTGTCAATGGAGATGGGAATGTTTATTTGGTTGGCAATGGTCTCAATTACAGGGATGGTCCGGTCAAGCTCTTCCTGCTCACTCACCGGTTGGGAAAACGGCCTGGAGGATTCTCCGCCGATGTCCAGGATATGGGCACCTGCCGCCACCATTTCCCGGGCCCGGGTCAGGGCTTTGTCCAGGGTGGTGTATTTCCCCCCGTCTGAAAAGGAATCCGGCGTGGTGTTTAAAATACCCATGATACATGCCTTTGGACCCAGATTCAATTTGAAGCGGCCAAATTCAAGCGTAAAGGCTGTGGTGGTCAATACCGTTTCTCCGGGAGAAATCCGTTATTACAATCTATAATAAATGAATTGATACTTATTTTTCGTGCTCTTAATCTTGCTCCTGCTCGAATTCATAATCTGGAGCAAGAGCAGGAGCAAGACTAAGTATCAATTCATTTGCAGTGAACTATAATTAATTATCTTCTTTTTTGTCCTTAGACTCATCATCCGGCGTGTCCGGATCAGGCTCTTTTGTCCCTGTCTCATCGTCGGAGCCATCATCATTGACATCTTTCTGTTCATCGGTTCCCTGGACCTCTTCCTCTTTGGGCGGCTCCGGTTCCGTCTGAATGTTCCGGCGTCCAAAGAAATCGAAATCCGGGCGCAGACTTGAAATCAGATCATCGAGTTCAGGCCCCATAATCGTTTCCTTTTCCAGGAGAAGATCGGTCAGAGCATGGAGAATGTCAATGTTCTCCTCTAAAATGGTTTTGGCCGTATTGTATGCGTGGCTGATCAGGCCTGCCACCTCGGCGTCTATTTTCTGGGCCGTGGCTTCGGAATAACCTTTGGCCTGGGTCATTTCCCTGCCGATGAAGATATTGTCATCATGGTCTTCATAGGAGACCGGTGCCAGGTTATCACTCATACCGAAACTTCTGACCATGCGATTAGCAAGTTTAGTGGCCTGCTTTATGTCATTTGAAGCCCCGGTGGAGATTCGTTTGAATATGATTTCTTCTGCCACACGGCCGCCAAAGGCAATGGACAGTTCGTTTTCCAGCTGGTCCTTGTATTTGAAATCCCCTTCCTCGGGCAGAAACCAGGTCACCCCGGCAGCCCTTCCCCTGGGGATAATGGTGATTTTATTCACGGTATCCGTATTGGGCAGGAACCGGGCCACCAGGGCATGACCGCCCTCGTGGTAGGCCGTGGTCTTTTTTTCGTCTTCCTTGATTACCTTGGATTTTCTTTCAAGCCCCATGTAAACCTTGTCCTTGGCATCTTCAAAATCGCGCATAAACAATTTTTCACGGTTGCGTTTGGCTGCCAGAAGCGCTGCCTCATTGCACAGGTTTTCCAGATCTGCTCCGGAAAAACCGGGCGTCCCTTTGGCAAGAATATTCGGATTCACATCCTTGGCCAAGGGGCTTTTTTTCATGTGTACCCGCAAAATGCCTTCACGCCCCTTGATGTCGGGCAGGTCCACCATCACCTGCCGGTCAAACCGGCCGGGACGCAGCAGTGCCGGGTCCAGAACATCGGCCCGGTTGGTGGCTGCCATGAGAATAACCCCTTCATTGGATTCAAACCCGTCCATCTCCACTAAAAGCTGGTTCAAGGTCTGTTCCCGTTCATCGTGTCCGCCGCCAAGGCCTGCGCCCCGCTGACGCCCCACGGCATCAATTTCGTCAATGAATATAATACATGGAGCGTTTTTCTTGCCCTGGGCAAACAGATCCCGGACCCGGGATGCGCCGACACCCACAAACATTTCAACAAAATCAGATCCGGAAATGGTGAAAAACGGAACGCCTGCTTCCCCTGCAACAGCCCGGGAAAGCAGGGTTTTACCGGTACCGGGATTGCCCATCAGAAGCACGCCCTTGGGGATACGGCCGCCCAGCCGGGTATATTTGTTGGGGTTTTTCAGAAAGTCCACCACCTCGGTAAGCTCTTCTTTAGCCTCATCAATGCCTTCGACATTGGCAAAGGTTACCTTTTCCCCCTTATCATCCATGAGCCTGGCCCTGCTTTTTCCAAAAGACATGGCTTTTCCTCCGCCGCCACCGCCCTGCATCTGGCGCATGAAAAAAATCCATACCCCGATGAGAACAATCATGGGCAACCAGGAAATGACAATGGACATGAACCAGGAAGATTCAGCCGGTGGCTTAGCCTTGATGGACACCCCGCGTTTGCGCAGGGTATCGATGAGCTGGGCATCGTCCGGGGCATAGCTGTTGAACCTTGCACCACTGGTGTCTGTAATGATCAGATCCTGGCCCTGAATAACCACATTTTGAATACGGCCGTCTTCCACTAGGGACAAAAATTCTGAATAACCAATGTCTGACTGGCCACCCGGCTGCTGGTTGAATACATTGTAAAGCATGATCATCATCAGGACAATCACCAGCCAAAGGGAGATATTTTTATAGAATTGATTCAATGTATTTCCTCTCTAAAATCTTAATATGAAAGTCCCAATAAAATTTTAAATTACTTTCATGTTTTGTTATGGGTTGAGCCTGGCTCTTGATCGACCAAGTCAGCCCATGGCAGTTATCCGGCTAAAAACATCAATGAATATATATAAACATAAATTTATTTTATACAAGCATATGGCGGATTTTATTTTGATCATGGGCCTTATATCCCGGGGTTTTCGTCCGTTTTTGTATTTTGACGCCTGCGGGACTTAAGATGCCTGCCAAGTGTCCGCAGCGCTGTTTCTTCCTTTTTTATACGTAGAATATCCTTTTGTCTGTATACCCGGATTTGGCTTGGAAGGTCCAGACTCTTCCCTGATTCTCCTTTTTTGCCTGCAAAATGAAGGATATCCCGGATATGGGTGTGGGAAATTCGTCTTAAATTCTGCTTTACCGACAACAGCGCTGCACGGATAACCCGGGCTCCCAGGGCCCGGTCAAGTGTGTTAATCCCTGGTATGGATAAATCAATCTGATTTTTTTGCCTGTCGATTGTTGCTTTGTCCAGGGCGGTTCGGGCCATCCTGTCCAGAAAATTATCTTCCTGTTCGATGATGCCGGACAGCCGTTCTATTCCAGCTTTAATATCGGGATTGAACTCCTTCTCAAGGAACGGGATCAGGCAGTGGCGGACCCGGTTGCGAAGGTAGGATGTGTCCTCATTGGACCCATCAATCCTGTATTCCTGATTTATTTCATCAAGAAACGCTATAATCTCAGCTCTGGGCATCCGAATTAGAGGGCGTATAAATTTTTCCTGCCTTACCGGCGGAATCCCCCGAAGGCCAAGGGGACCGGTCCCGCGAACAAAATTCATTAAAACCTGCTCTATATTGTCATCCCGGTGATGGCCTAGGGCAATACGGTGAAATCCTTTTTCACAGGCCGCCCGGGTAAAAAAATCATACCTGGCATTTCTGCCGGCCTCTTCAACACAGAGCTGTTGTTCTTTGGCAATTTCTGCTATATTTTTTGTTTCAACTACCAGGTCAAGGTTGTGTTCCCTGGCAAATTCACGGACAAAGGTCTCATCGCCCAGGGCGTGACTGCCCCGAAGCATGTGGTTCAGATGTGCCAGGCCTATACGGATATCCAGATCTTTTTTTAAACTCATTAAAACCTGTATCAGGGCCATGGAATCAGGACCGCCGGAAACGCCGATCAATACACCGTAGCCGGGGGTAACCATGTCGTGTTTCCGGATGGTGCCAAGCACTTGGGCTGTAAATTTCTGGGCAAAGGATGATTGGGTTGTCATTATATTGATTTTTTTGATGGTTTCACAACGAAGACTGAATTTGATTCATTCCTGATTATTGGTCATTGGCGCTAAGCTGTTCAAATTTGGTTCTTAACTTTATAATTGGAAAAACGTTGTTTCCATCGTATATCTTCCTTCATTTTGTTTCCTTTTTTGATGGACCCGATATGAACAGGGCTGAATATAGAGTAAGAATATGATTTTTGTCAAGATATTAATAGGTTAAATGATAGAAGATATAAAATTGGGTGACAATCATTCCGAAATAAACTAAAATAATTTTCTTATGTATTACACAAAATTCAACACCCGGTTCTGCGAGATCATCCTGGCCGGGGACGAAAAGGGGCTTGCCCATCTTCACCTCAACACCGGCCAGGGCAGCCGTCAGTTTGAAATTCAGGACTCCTGGGAATTAAAACCGGAATTTTTTGAGAATACCCAATCCCAGATTTTGGAATACCTGGCGGGTAAAAGAGAGGTCTTTGAGGTCTCCTTAAACCCGGCAGGCACTGAATTTCAGAAAAAAGTCTGGGCGCAGTTGCGCACTATCCCCTACAACAGCCTGGCAAGCTATGGTGACATCGCCAAAAAACTGGGCAACCCAAAGGCTGCCAGGGCAGTGGGGGCGGCCAACGGGAAAAATCCCATCCCCCTCATTATCCCCTGCCACCGGGTGGTAGGGGCCAACGGCAACCTCACCGGATTTGCCCACGGCCTGGCCATTAAGGAGAAACTAATTGCCCTGGAACGGGGGCTGGGTTCTTAGAGCATCACCGGGCCTTTCAATCCCCAAAAATATATTCCGACATCTCTGTGGATGAAAAATCCGTTGCAAGGGGGATCTCTATCTGCCTTTTTTCCTTTGCCGAGAGGTATAAGGCCAGAACCGATTCAACAGACATCATGCCTGCTTTTGCATCAGCAATGGGAGATTTGCCGTTAAGAACGGCGTCTCTTAGGTCGGCGTATATTTCGGCATGGGGATTGGTCAGTGAGAACAGGCTGGAAAGACCCCTTGAACGAATTTCTTTCATAAAGTATTCGAAATTTTTCTTTTTACCGTTAATCCTTATATCAAAATATGGCCTGCCCCGGCGGATACCCATACGAAAACCGCCCTTTTCTCCAAGCAGGTAAAAAGCTGCTTCGTGATCCCGGGACGGGGAGTTGGTTGTCCCTTCGATCTGGCACAGCGCGCCGTTATCAAGTTTGAGTATCCCAAGGGCAATATCTTCCGCCTCCATGTCATGAAAGCGTTTTCCAAGCATTGCGTTTGCTGCCGTGGCTTGGCCGTTCATAAGCCAGCAGATAAGATCAATGGCGTGAACGCACTGGTTCATTAACACGCCGCCGTCATGTTTCCATGTGCCGCGCCAGGCGGTCTGGTCGTAATATGCCTGATCGTGTCCCCAGCGCACAATAACCGAACCGTGGCTGATTTTACCAAACCGTCCGGCAACAACATCCTTTTGCAGATTTCTGACAACGGGAAAATAGCGGAAGATATGTCCCATGGCAATTTGTCTGTTTTTTTGTTCGGAAATATCGAACAATTCTTTGGCCTGGCTTGCTTTCATACTCATGGGCTTTTCAAGAAGAATATGAGATCCGCTGAGCATTGCCGCTTTTGCCATGGCATAGTGCAGTCCTGAAGGCGCCGTTATTGATGTAATATCAGGTTTTTCTTTTTCAAGCATCTGGTTATAATCCGTATATGTTTTTACGGAATTCATCATTTGATGCTTTTTTTTGCCCGACAGTTTACACAAATCAAACAACTTGTCGAAAGCCCCGGGGTCTGTGTCTGCCACAGCACAAAGCAAAAGGCCGCTGTTCCTTTTTGTTATGGCCATGATGTGTTTTACGGCAATCCGACCGCATCCGATCAGTGCTACTCGAAGCATTTTTCCGGCCATTTTTTCCCCTTAATGATTTCAGTGAGTATCAGCAGCAGCACTTCACATACAATCATTTTATTTTTTTTTCATGTCCGTCATAAACCGGCTTAAAGCCTGGACATAGGATTTGGCAGACGCAGTGATGGTGTCGTCATCCTCGGCTTTCCCCACCCAGACCGGGGCTGTCAGGTTGTAGTAAAGTTCATGGCCGTTGCCGCTGAGTACAACCAATGCTTCTGCAACCGAAGAGTGGGTCCGCCCGCGGTTGCTGGGTTCGTAAACCACGAGTTTGGGTTTTTTTTCACCAAGCCCCAGGACATCGTCAATGGCACTGAATACCGCATTGATGGGACCATTTTTGCCCATGAAAGCCTCGCCGATCTTTTTTTCACCATCAACGACCAGTACCACCTGGGCCTGGCGGACACTGGAATTGGCAAACTTGTTGAACGCGTAATCCACAAACTCGATATGGTCTTCTCCTGTGTACCTGAAATCATCTCCGATCATACGCAGTTCCTTGTCCCCATATGTAATGTCCCGGGATTTGATCGCGGGCATTATATGTTCCCGGACAAAGGGTTTTTCAAATTCATATCCCAGCTCCTCAAGCCTGGCCGTAACTCCGGTGACTCCGGTCAGTTTGGTTATCTGGTGGGTGTTGCCTGTCCAGCCGATATCTTCGGGTGAGCAGGGCAGGTAAATATTCTCCCCAATGTCTTTGCCCTTTTTGTCTCCGTCGGAATGGACCCCAGATCCGTGGCGCAGGGCATTGGGACCGACTCCAGGTGCATTGTAGGGAATGGGAATGCAGCTTTCCCTTTCAATGAACCTTGCCACGGCATTGGTTTTTTCAAGTTTAAAGGACGTAAAGAATTTCCGGTTGTAGGAAGGTTTCAATGAAAGATTCATGATCACCTGTTCCAACGGCGTATTTCCTGCTCTTTCCCCCAGGGAATACCAGGTGCCTTCCACCTGCCTGACGCCCTGTTTAACGGCTGCAAGGGTGTCGGCGACACTGACACCGAAATCATTGTGGGCGTGGAAACTGAGCATCACGTCATCCGTGCCCTCCACAAGCATTTTAAAATACTGTATGGCTTCCTGGATTTCAATTTCAATTCCCTTGGCCACGGTATGGGGAATGTTGACCACGTCTGCGCCTGCCTTAATCGCATGGCCATAGATTTTCGATATATAATCCTGCAGAAAATTATATTCCGGGTTCAGGGATTGGGACAAGGCCAGGATGGTGTTCTGGGCCGAAAATTCCACCCGGCCTTTACCGCCTGTTAACTTCTTTGCATAGGCAACTGCCCGGGAGGCTTTTTCAATTTGCTCATTGGGGTCTGCCTTATATGCCCGGATGGATGCTTCGTCAATGTTAAGGGTGAATACGTGAATGGTGGGGTTGGGATTGTTTTCCAGGGCCTGCCATGTTCGCTTGATATTTTCAAGATCCATGGTGGTCAGTCCGCAGATATGGGGGCCTTCCACGGTATCGGCAATCTGTTTTACCGTATCGAATTCCAAGGGGGTTGAACTGGGAAATCCAACCTCTATGGTACTGACCCCCGTATCCGCAAGAAACCGGGCAATTCTCAATTTTGAATCCCCTTTAAAGGTTACCCCGCCCTGCTCACCATCCCGCAGGGTGGTGTCAAAGATTTCAACTTCCTGTCTGGCCTCGCCCGGAATTTGAGTTTGGTCCAGTACCCATGTTCCGGTTTCATTTTGTTTGATCGCCATGTTCTTCCCCTTTATTATGTTGGATAAAAATAAAAAAAGCCGCTATCTGCCCGGCAGGGGCTGATAACGGCTTTTATTTTCACTTATGAAGATTATGCCACTAAGAGCCCCTTCGCCCGGAGGTGTTAAGAACCACCTCCTCGATAAGAAGAAGGACTATTAGTAGGCTTGTAAAATTCATCATTAGATATTCACTTTAATTAAAGTTAATTTATTATATATAAATTAAATGAAGTCAACAAAAAAATGAGGATCTTCCAAATGCATGACAGATTGAATTAAAAAGGAATATCTTCATTATTTAAATCATCATCCGGTTCATAAGGTTCATAGGGCATCATCTCGCTCATTAAATCAAAAAAGACCCCCAGAGATTGACATAAATTTTTTATAATTCGGCTGTGAGCTTCCTTTGCATCAATATCTTTTGTTTTGGACATTGTTTTCAATTCAGCATCCAGTTCTTTTGTCAAACCAGTGATAATTTTATCAGGATCCATTAATTTTTCCTCCAATCTTGGTCATTAAATTTTTGTTGTCCCGTACACTTGTTTTTGTTTCATCAATCCACATTCAGCACAACGGAAAAGCAACTGAAAGCAGCCCAGACAGAATCTCCCACACCAAGACCCAGCCATTGGGAGCCCTGTGTTGACACCACGGCGCATAATGATGTTCCGTCTTTGATACGCACGATATATTCCGTATTGATCCGTCCGGCATTGATCTGCTCGATCATGCCGTAAAACCGGTTCTCGGCAGTGCATTCCGGCTCTTTTTCTCCGCTGTACAAGATCACCAGAGGGGCTTTGACCTCTGCCATAATCAGTCTTGATTCTTTTAGTGAAAGCCGGTCCATGCTGCTGTTGGTGATCACAGCCTCAATGGTGTCACCTCCGGCGGTTGTCAATGTGACCCGGGTCTGGATGTCTCCTTTTTGAAGCGCCTGGATTTTGCCGAAAAATGAATTTCTGGCACTGGTTTTACGCGACGCTTCCCTTTCGATGAAAAGTTTTGTGACCTGCGCAATGTCATCTTTGGAAAAAGAGACATAAGCACTGGTCTGGTTCATGGTTGAATGACCCCGCATGGTCTGTACGGCCGGCATGGGCATATTGCGCTGCATCAACTCCACAGCCCTTGCCTTTCGGATCATTTCCGGGCCGCCAAGCTTCTTGGGAAAGCCTAAAGCCTGGGCCCGCTCGTAAAATTTGCGCCGGACAAACCCGGGATCAACATTGAATTGCTTTTCCAGAAAGCGCCTGAATGACGGATCGTTAAGCATCTGTTCAAGTTCAGAAGCAAGAGTGGCCGAAATCCTGACGATTCTCGGTTCTGTCCGGGAATCCGGATCTCCATTACCCAAATCCACCAACTGCCGAGTGAAATCAATTCGTTTAAGAGGATCAAGGGCCAGAACTTCATTTAACTTCGCACCCGTGTATCGGATCAGCAAAAAAATGACCAGGATGCGGCGCCGGGATAATTGGACATCTGCCCGGGGAGATTGGGTTGCCCATGCCCTGAATGCCTGTTCCAGACGGTCGAGCTGAATCGAATCCAGGCAATGGTCTGTCTCTGGGATTGAAACCATGCGTCCCTGGTCCATACCGCCCTGGGAGGGTGTCTGGGGAGCCGGTAACGGGTCGTCAGCAGTCGTTTTATGATTCATTATGCTCTCTTTTATTCGCAAGTGACCAGTCTGACTCATTTTATAACACAGGTGAGCATAAAAGCAGGTGACTTTTCTTGACAAGCGATTACAAAATTTATAAACTAACACGAAAATAATTTTTATCGTGTTATATATGAACGCCGAAAGTCATCAAAAGGAGGCAAAATGGTTTTTCATACTGCCGGTATTGAAGTTCAGCCCTGGATTCCGCCGTTGGTGGCGTTCGGGATTTCATTTTTCACCTCCATGGGCGGTATCTCCGGGGCCTTTCTTCTTCTGCCGTTTCAAATGTCATTTCTGGGATATGTCAATCCTTCGGTCAGTGCAACCAACCAATTGTTCAATATTGTTGCTATTCCCAGCGGTGTATTCCGGTATTGGCGGGAGGGACGGATGGTATGGCCCCTGACCTGGGTGGTGGTCCTGGGTACCCTTCCGGGTGTATTCATAGGGGCTATTCTGCGGGTGGCATATCTGCCGGATCCGGCCCGGTTTAAACTGTTTGCATCAGCTGTCCTGTTTTATATCGGGGTTAAAATGACAAAGGATTTACTGAAAAAAATCAAGACAGAGACCCGTCCCCCTACTACCAGCGAATTGCACACTCAGGACATGAATGGCTACCATTTTTCCCGGTCGGTTGATTCGGAGGAACGTTTTTCAACTGGTGTAACAAATCCGAATGGCTCCCAGTTTAATCTGAAGCGTATCAGCTACATCGTTGACGGCCAGGCGTTTGACATATCGTTTTGGGGAATTTTCAGCCTCAGTTTCATCGTGGGCATTGTGGGAGGGGTATATGGTATTGGTGGGGGCTCCATTATTGCCCCGTTTTTTGTAACATTTTTCAGACTGCCGGTTCACACCGTGGCAGGTGCCACACTCATGGGAACCTTTATCACCTCAATCGCCGGGGTTGCCTTTTACCAGATGATCGCCCCTTTTTTTCCGGCCATGTCCGTAGCCCCGGACTGGGGCTTGGGACTCTTGTTTGGGCTTGGCGGAATGGCTGGGATGTACCTGGGCGCGTACTGCCAGAAATATGTTTCAGCCAACCTGATCAAATTGATGCTCACAGGTATTATCCTCTTTACCGCAGTCCGGTATGCGGCTGCATTTTTAGACTTTTAAGCCCCCTCGGAATTGCTTGAAGTCTCATTGCGAACTGCTGAAACAGATTTGGCTGGATATTTTTACACAGATAAAGGCGCGGCTTAGACAAATCTTCTGTTTAGAAAAGTTGGGCCTTATTGCGCTGCTCCAGGGTCGGTTTCACCAGGCCCTGGTCTGTCAAGAAGATTGAGAATACAGGCGTTTTGGGCTTTCCCGTATGTGTGGGCATGGGATTTATTGCGGTTTACCGCAACAATCCTTTGATAGTGCGTCAATGGCAAGCGGTGATGCCCCTTTCGTTTTAACGATTCCTGATTGATTAAATAACGTACCGATTTTGAATTTTACAAAGTAATCACTGAGGGGCGCATTCCCATTTTTCCGATTAGCTTAGGCATATTATCCGTAAAAGTTGAAAATATAGCAATTGCTTAATAAGTCATATAAAACAGTTTGTTATATTGAAAAAGGAACCTTCCAATCCCATTTTTCCGGTGCGTAGAATCAATGAAAATCAAGTGTCTCGGGCAATTTATGTTGAAATTTTTATCTGGTTAGCGGATAGCAGAAGGCCTTCGTTAAAAATATACAATATCGAAGATTGACTTAACTTATTAATTCTTAGATATTTAATTGCTGTTAGAAAAGTTATCCAGCCGACCGGGAAAATGGGAATGCGCCCTCACTGAGTACGCCAATCTGTTCTGAATTTGTTATTTGATTTTGCACTTCGGTAAGGGTAGTATTCCTGGGTGCAATTCAATAATTTAGATTTGATACTTTTTGGCAACATAACAGACAAATCATAAAATTCAGGTCCTATAAAATCAGGTGGTTATGAATGTCACATTTTGACTTTTCATGCAGGCTACCCGTGATCAGGCCAAAATCTAAATTATTGAATTTCACCCGTATTTCTTTTGATGAATTTCCTTTGTTTAAAATGTTTGTTTATTTGTAAATAAAGCGAATTTCGTCAATTATAAATAATAATTTCAATTTTTTATATTTTTATTTGTTGCCTTTTTTAATCACCGAAAGTTGAGTTATAAATATATTCGACAACATAACCCCTCATTGCCAACTCATCCCTATAAAAATTGACAATTACTTAACTGTTATATTATTGTTAACAATGTTGATAAATTTCAATTTTTTTTATGGGGTTTCTCTTTGGAAAACACAATAGGGGATGGTGCAATTAAAATTGCATGTATTCAATGTATCCCAGGCTCTGAATGGCAAGTTAAGGACGATTTGAAAAAGGCTTGTTCTATATCTAAAAATATAAAGGACTTTACTTTCTTAAAAGGCATTGGTTCTTTTGATATAATCTTAGTTTATTGGACTGAAGATTTTGGATCGCAGCTAAGAGAGGCAGGGCCTATTGATAACATCTTGAAATCAAACCTATTTCTTTGTTATCCATACTCTTACAAAAACGCCGGTTCCATTTTTGAAGATTTAAAATCTAAAACTTATACTTCCTTTTGCCTTTTAAAAATATGCCCTTCGTTAAAAAATATTTATCCTGAAATTGATAAATCTATTCGATCAATGATGGCCGGAGATGCCGGATTATCCTTGATAGGGTCTCTTGGTTGGAATGAATTAATTATACTTTACAGTAGCGATGATTTGACCAATATTTATAGGCATTTGATAAAAACAAACGGTCTTGAATTTAAAGCCGAAAATATAAAAATTTCTGCTATATTAAAAACCTTATCTTTTGTTGCAATCAACTATCAACAACTACCTTCATTTTCAACAATTAAGAAAGGATTTTCCTCAATTCTAAAAGATTTAAGCAACAAACCTTTCTTTGATTTTCCGATAACGCCTATAGAGAAGGATAATAATTCTCCAACTATTGAAATTACGGCATCCATAATTTATCTTAAAAAAGTTGAAAATTTTTTTAGGAAAAAAGGTTTTAGAACCTCTTACCTAATTGGGAAGCATGATATTTTAGTTACGCATAAAGAGGCAGACATTAAATGGTGCTATTTTTTGGCGGTTTTATTAGCCTTTAGGCATACTTTTAGCGGAAAAATATTTTCTACCAATACTAGGATAAATTTTTGTACCCAAAAACAATTTTCAAATGGCTCTAAAAATCTACCAATTACCAATGAACCATTCAAATTTGATTATCCAAAATTAAATCAAATTTTTGGTAAAGAAATGGCTTCTAATCTGTCTAATCTTTTCTATACATTAAATTCGCTAATTCAGAATCCTTTGACTGGGAATCTTTATGCAAACATGGCTCAGTATCCTGACTATGTATATACAGTCGGGGAGGCTTCTTTTGATAGTGGGAATGACAATCATAATTTCGCATTAGCTTCAAGCTTTGTAATACGAAGAGGAGCTGAGCTTAGATCCTATGGGACATACGATACCATTGAAGAGGTTACAGGGCGTTTTTCTGAGTTCAAAGGAGGTTGTCAAACATCATTAGTTGCTATTGAGCTGTTACCTTATTTTATATTGGAGACTATTAACCAATATTGGTATGGTTTCATAACTGTTTCGGGAGAGCCCCAATTTTCACATATCAATGAAGTCTTAAATGTCACATCTGAATCTATTTGGAATCCACAAAAATGGTGGGCGATTTATCATGAAATAGGACATATAGTTACTGAAAGAATCCCCACAATAGCGGATGAAAATTTACCAGCCATAAAGGATTATTTATCAAAAAGTCCACTTCATGAATACGATGATGTAATAGAATTTAGTGCTGAAATTATCGGATTTGAAATTGGATTTTTTGGTGACTTTGAATTATATCTAAAGCTATTATGGACATACTTATACGAGCTCAATCAATATCAGAACTATTCTTTTTCAAAATATGCCATTCGGTCCTTTGTAATTGAAATATTCGAAGGGCGTTTTCGCCGGTATGCTAATGTTCCAAGGGTGACTAAACATGAATTTAACCAGCTCGATTTGCTTTACAGTAAATTTCTTTCACATATGGATAAGATTGAAACCATTGTTGGTGAAAAAATTTTTCCAGATAAGCATTTCATTGCTGCAGAGAATGTTAAGTTGTTAAGAGACATTTACCCTTTTTGCGCCCACCTATCAAAGGAATTGAGTGAATTAAAAATTAGGCCAATGCAGGATCATCTGAAATCAAAGAATACAAAAAAAATTGTTTCCGATTTATTTCAAGGAAAAATTTGGTGGGAAAAAATAATTTCACCACAAGCGGTTCTTTTTCATCTTTTAAAAAAGGACAGAATTGAATTCAATACAAAGGTCTCTACGGTTATGAGTTTCTGGAATCAACAATCATTGAAAACTTGGAATAAATAAGAATGATATATCAAAAGAAAGAGTCTTCCATATATCTTTCAACTTCATTTAGTGAGCAGGCTGAAAAAAAACTTATCAGTAATCTTTTTGATATGGAATATTTTCAGAATCCTTATATAAGCAGGCGTTTAGCGACATATCCAATGGCTTCAGAAGAAGAAAGAGATTTAATCATTTTGGAGATCATGGAATCACTGTGGTCCCAGAACAACGCTGAAACTTTTTCAATATTTAAGGATTTTGAATCTGTATTTAAAATCCTTGGGAAAAGAGGGCATTTTATCCATCAGTTTGAAGTTTTCTTGTTAGGATGCCACCTTTTTGAAATGTTATGGGAAAATGATACAAAAAATGCTTTGAAAGAATTTTTTACAAACCATTCAAATTGCTTTTATTCTTGGCTACACACCTCAACAGTTCATGATTTTGGATATCCTTTACAAGAGGCTAATAAAATAGCGGCTAAATTTTCTGAATTGTATAAAAAACTTAATATGGAAACAGTTTCTCAAAATTACTCTTCTATTTATCAGAAGAATTGGATCAAAAAGGAACAAAATCTACTTAACATTAGGGTGCATAACTCATCAAAAAAAAATCAAGAAACTATAAATATAGATCAACAAATTTTATCAGGAATTCAAGAATGTGTTGACGCCGATCCTTCAGAAGTAAAAAGTCTTTTAGAGAGGCTTTCAAGCAACGATAATCATGGATACATAAGTGCTATAATTTTTTTCAGAAATTATTTAGATTTTAATGATAAAAAAAATGATGATTATTTAAAAAAAATTTCTGCGGCAATCGCACTTCATGCGCTGCCTATGGACGACATGTACTTTTTCCAGAGAATTGACTTCTACTCAAATCCTCTTGCATACCTCCTTATTTTAATTGATAATATACAAGACTGGAATAGGACGCTAAAACCGAGTCAGGAGTGGCCTTCGTATTCTCTTGAATATTTTGATTCGAATGTTAGTTCTATGCAATTGATATATAATTTAGAGCATCAATTATGGACAAACACAATGAAAGATAACGTCCGTATATCCTTAAATGAAAAAAGAGAATTGCTACAATCTCTAAAACCGCCAAAGCCTTCGTTTAATTACCCAATAAAAATGATTTACAAAACAAGTGATGGCGATGATTTGGGAGAAATTTCTTTAACTCTATAAGACAACAAGAAGCCTTCTCCAACTAAAAAAGGTGATTGTTATAAAAAAGATCACCTTTTGAACTTGCTATATACGACAAAAATTATTTCAACGAGACAAAAACCCCGCTTCTTTTCTGTAAAATCTTTTTTTCGATGACCAGTTTGCAGAATTTTCAAAACTTGAGCCCAGAAAGCCTTTTGCCCCTCTTTCACTCAACCGATTTGTAGCGACAGCCTTATCGGAATTACGTAAAATAGCGCCCAAGTTTAAAGATTCAGCATCAAGTTTTTTATCTTTTTTTTGCATATCCCCCCCGTTTTTGCGTTTTTGTCTTATATAAAATTAAAGATACGGCATACCCATAAAAAAAGCAACAGGTATTGACATTCCATTCGTTTTACGTTAGCGCCCACGTCCTTAGTATCAAAAAAACTCTATTTAAAATAGGCCCATAATAGATTAAATCAAACATTGCAAGCAAAAAAAATAACTTATTTGCTCAAAATTTTTTTATCCTACATATTTTTTATTTCCGTGTAAATAAAAAATATAGCCTGAGCCTGGTAAAATTTTGTTGGCCATTTATACATAGTCCTGCTCAGAGAAATCCCGATCAATCCTTGGACGGGGATAGTTGAGTTGAGCTTCTGTAAGGCAATGTGTTATGGAATCCATTCGAAAAAATTCTTCTCGATGATTGTTCGTTGGGAATTCATCCAGATGTCTTTCTTTTTCCGCCGTTCCTCAATCCGCACGGTTAATGCGCTGTTTTTGACCGAACAACGGCTTTCTTCATAGATAAAGACAATTCCCAGCAATTTGGCACCACCTTTTCGATTAAAAGCCAGTGGCATTCTAATTCAAATTTTATTACTATGCCAAATTGACCGTTCATGGTCCAGGATTGGGATTTTTTATATCCAATTGGGAACGGGTAGTTATCAACTAACTTCAGGTATAAATACGAATGGGTATAGCTTCTGATATTGCAATTATTGTTGTGGCCGGTTTAATTGGCGGCCTGGTCGCCCAGCGGTTAAGACAGCCCTTAATCCTGGGATACATTCTGGTCGGTGTTATGGTTGGTCCGTTCACTGGGGGGGTCACAGTTTCCGATATCCACGATATCGAATTATTAGCTGAGATTGGTGTTGCGCTTTTGCTTTTTGCCCTGGGACTGGAGTTTTCACTAAAAGAACTAAAACCTGTGGCCCGGATTGCTTTGATTGGCACCCCGATACAGATGCTGTTTTCAATTTTCCTTGGCTTTGGCATCGGTAAAATGTTTAACTGGCCTTTTACCGATGCGCTCTGGTTTGGGGGGCTTATCGCCTTATCCAGTACCATGGTGATTCTTAAAACATTGATGAGCCAGGGGCAAATGGGCACCCTTTCAAGCAGGGTCATGATCGGCATATTGATTGTTCAGGATCTGGCAGTTGTTCCTTTGATGATTATTCTGCCTAAGTTAAATCAACTGGAAGCAGGGATACCCGCGCTTGGCTGGGCAGCGGCCAAGGCGGTGACATTTCTGTTTCTGATGATTTTTATCGGAACACGACTTATTCCAAAATTACTGGCATATATTGCCCGACACAATTCAAGGGAGTTGTTTCTGCTGGCAATCACCGCAATTGGACTGGGCGTGGGATATGGCACCTATTTATTTGGATTGTCCTTTGCGTTTGGTGCGTTTGTAGCCGGAATGGTACTCAGCGAATCTGATTATGGCCACCAGGCACTGAGTGATATTATTCCGCTGCGGGATATCTTTGGTTTGCTTTTCTTTGTATCGGTGGGCATGCTCCTGGATCCGGCCTTTTTGATTAAAAATTGGCAAACAATCCTGATTGTGGTTTTATTCGTCTCCTTAGGTAAGGGGATCATTTTCAGTGCATTAAGCCGTTTATTCGGCTATGGCAACGTCATACCGCTGGCTTTGGGATTGGGTATGTTTCAGGTGGGAGAGTTTTCATTTGTGCTGGCCCGGGTCGGTATCAGCACCCAATCCATATCCAATGATCTTTATTCCCTGACACTGGCAACTGCAATTGTAACCATGTTATTGACGCCCCTTGTTTCGGGATTGACCGCACCATTGTACGGGCTGCGAAAGCGTATGTTTAAAAAAGAGTCTGTACAGACCATCAATTTGCCCGATACAGGTTTGCGCAACCATGTGGTTATTGCCGGCGGGGGACGGATTGGTTTTTATGTAGGTCAGGTTCTCCAGCGCCTGGATCTGGCCTTTGTCATTATTGAAATTGATTACCGACGGGTGACCCAGGCCAAAAGCATGGGGTTTCCCGTGATTTACGGGGATGTCACCCGGGATGTTGTACTGGAGGCCGCCAAGGTAAAAGAGGCCAACCTTGTACTCATTACAACACCGAGAATTGATGTCACCGGAACGGTCTGCCATCAGATTCGCCATTCAAACCCCAGGGCAAATATAGTGGCAAGGGCCGAAGGGATAGAACAGATGCAGGCTCTGCATGACCAGGGTATACAGGAAGTGGTTCAGCCGGAATTTGAGGCGGGCCTGCAATTCACCCGCCAGGCCCTGCTGTATTTAAATATTCCGGCCACGGATATCCAGAAATATACCGAAGCCTTTCGCAGGGAGCTGTATGCTCCGCTTTTTAAGATCTCCCGGGGGGATCAAACCCTGTTTCAACTGCAGAAAGCATGTGATCTGCTGGAGCTTAACTGGATAAAACTGGTGGCCGACAGTCCTGTGATTGGTCGGACAATCAAAGAGCTGAATCTTCGCACCAAAATTGGGATATCCGTGGTTGGCGTGATGCATGACGGGGAGCTGCATCCCAACCCCATTGCGGATTTTCAGTTCAACGCAGGGGACTTAATCGCCGTCATGGGCAATGCCCAGCAACTGTCGGATTTTCAAACGCTGATTTCGCCTCCACAGTAATGACCTTACACCGATCGGCGTCTGAATAACCAGGCTGCCAGGGGCAGGGTGACACACGCCATGATCAGTAACGGCCAAATCTGTGGCCAGACTGTGCCCAGATCCGCACCCTCAAGAAATATTCTGCGAAGGGCTGTGATGATGTGGCGTACCGGATTGAACATGTCTGCCTGCTGGAGCCACAAGGGCATATTTTCCACGGGCGTGGCAAGTCCGGATAACGTGATCGCAGGCATCAGGAACAAAAACGCGCCTAAAAGTCCCTGCTGCATGGTGGTCGACAGGGACGACACCAGCAATCCTATGCCCACAATGGTGATGATAAAGCATAAAAGAGAAACCATAAGAGCACTAATCGTTCCACGGAAGGGAATGTTAAACCAGAGCACCGCCCCCCCGGAAAAGATCAGGGCGTCCAACATACCAAAGACAATGCCCGGCACGGATTTGCCCACCAGAATCTCCACCGGACTGAACGGGGCCACCAAAAGCTGGTCAAAGGTGCCGAATTCACGCTCCCTGGCAACGGAGAGACTGGTGATAATCATCACCACCACGGTGCTGATCACCCCACCAAGCGCTGAGACCATGAACCACCGGCTGCTCAGGTTTTCGTTGAACCAGGTCCGTTCCACCAGAGCCAGCCCAGGCCCGCTGCCCTGGGCTATACCTTGTTCCAAAAGGCTGTTATTAAAATTTTCTACAATTGTACCAAGGTATCCAATGGCAATCATGGCCACATTGGGGCTTCTGCCGTCGGCAATGACCTGGATTTGTGCAGGTCGGCCGGATCGCAGGCGTTCTTCAAACCGGGGTCCGATATGGATCATCAGCCGGGCTTTTTCATTGTTAATGATCTCTTTAACCTGTTCGGCATTTTCAAGATACCCTGTGAGCTTGAACCGTCCTGTGCCTTCAATATCGGCCAGAAATGACCGCGACAGCACAGACCGGCATTCGTCAAATACGGCATACCGGACATTTTCCAGGTCAAAGGTGGCGGCATAGCTGAAGATAAAAAACTGGATAATGGGGGGCACAATCACGACAAACCGGCTTTTGGGGTCCTTCATGATGGTGAGAAATTCTTTTAATATCAGGGCGGTCAGGCGTCTCAGGGTTTGCATGGTTACTCCAGTCGCTTTGATATTTTGCGGAATGCCAGTCCCAGGAACAAGATCGCCATGAATGCCAGCACCAGGGCATTGGGCAGCAGTACGGGCCAGACATCTCCTGCGGCAAACAGGGTATGGGCGATGGTGACAAAGTATCTGGCCGGGAAAATATAGCTGATGACCTGGATGAATTTTGGTGTGGATTCAAGATCAAATATCAGGCCGGAGATAAAAAAAGCCGGTAAAAAACCCGCCACAATGGAGATTTGGGCCGCCACAAACTGGATACGGATGGCTGCTGAAAGAAAAAGCCCGAACCCAAGGCAGGTGAGCATGAACAGGGAACTTAAGCCCACAAGCGCCCCCACGGAACCCCGGAAAGGCACGCCGAAAAGGGTTGTGCCTACTACCACGGACATGACCATGCCGAACATGCCCAGAAAATAATAGGGCAGGGTTTTACCCAACAGGATATCGATCTTGCGCAAAGGCGTCACCAGCATGGCTTCCATGGTGCCGCGCTCCCACTCCCGGGCAATGACCAGGGCCGTAAGAAGGATGCCGATGAGGGTCATGATCAAGGCGATCAGGCCCGGAATCATAAAGTAGCGGCTGATGGCGGCCTCGTTGAACCAGATGCGCTGGGATATGGAGACCAGTGGCACCATGGCGGATTGCCCCCGTGCCACCCGCATGGATGCCCATTTGGCGCCAATGCTTTTCACATATCCTTCAATGAGCCGGGCACGGTTGGCGTCGGTGCCGTTTATGATCAGCTGGACCGGGGCCCTGTGTCCTGTGCCGGTTCCTTCAGCCGCGCCTTCAAGAATTGCCGTGAAGTTATTCTGTAAAAGGATAACACCTTCGGCCTTGCGCGCCAGAATAAGCGCCGTTGCCTGGGCCATGCTTTCGGCGGTTTTTATTTTAAAGTTGGCGGAACTTGCAAAGCGGGCCGCAAGTTCCCGGGACATGGGACCTTCGTCACCATTGACAAGAATCAAGGGCACATGTTCGGCATCCAGGCTCACCCCATATCCGAAAATTATCAGCAACACCATGGGCATGACCAGGGCCAGGATAATGGAGCTGGGGTCCCTTAAAATCTGGAGGGTCTCCTTGCGAAGCACTCCGAAAAGGCGCATGAAAAATCGGGTCATGGCCGGTCTCCTTGTGAAAGGGCGATAAAGGCATCATCCATGGTAGGGTCCGGGGTCTCAGGTGTCCGGGCCAGGCTGCGGATTTCCCCCGGTGTGCCCATGGCCAGGGTTTTGCCCCGGCTGATGATCACCATGCGGTCGCAGTATTCCGCCTCTTCCATAAAATGGGTAGTGACGATGACGGTGACCCCCTGTTCGGCAAACCCGTTGATGCGCAGCCAGAATTCGCGACGGGCAAAAGGGTCCACCCCGGAGGTGGGCTCATCTAAAAACAATATGTCCGGTTCGTGGAGCAGGGCCGTGGCCATGGAAAGACGCTGTTTGTACCCGCCGGGAAGCTCCCCGGCCGGTTTGTCCTGCCAGGCGTCTAATCCAAATTCATCAAAAGCCCAGGCCATTCTGTTTTTGAGGTGTCGGCCAGAAAGGCCGTATGCCCTGCCGAAAAATTTAAAGTTTTCCTTCACACTGAGCTGGCCATAAAGAGAAAATTGCTGGGCCATATATCCCAGACGTGCCCTGGCTTTGGCACGGGATCGCCGCAGATTGCGGCCCGCCACCCGGATGTCTCCGGATGTGGCGGGTAAAAGCCCGCACAGCATGCGGAATGTGGTGCTTTTGCCGGCGCCATTTGGACCCAGCAACCCAAAAATTTCACCCTGGCGGACATCAAGGGTGAGGTCGGAAACCGCCGTAAAATCGCCAAATTTTTTGCATAAATTGTTTGTTATTACGGCCGCACCATCCCCGGATGACTGCCCCGGAACCCATGGCGTTGTCTGATCTGAAGGTGGCGTATGAAGCTGGGCATCGCCCCTTGGGATCAGGGCCATAAACGCATCTTCAAAGGCCGGTTCTGCTGGTGTTATTGTGTCGGCAGCCCGGTTCAGCAGACTTGCAATTTTTTGCTTCCCGGTATTCGGGGTGTTGTCGTTTTTCGGGGATAACGCGCTGTCAAGCACCACCCGCACCCGCCCGGATCGGATTGTGGCGTCTGCAATGCCTTCCTGTCCGGCCAGTCGGGTGTAAATCTGTCTGGCCCGCATCTGTTCATCCGGGGCGGCCAGGAAGACCCGGCCCGTCATTCCGGCGGTAAATCTGTCCGGACTGCCCTGGGCCAAAAGGCGTCCCTGGTGCAGGACCTTGACCTGGTCGCAGCGTTGTGCCTCATCCAGGTAGGCTGTGGAGACCAGAACACCGATCCTGTCATTTTCCACCAGGTCATAAACGATTTTCCAAAGCTCCCGCCGAGACACCGGGTCTACACCCACAGTAGGTTCGTCCAGAAGGAGCAATTCAGGGGATTTTACCAGGGCACAGGCCAGGCCCAGTTTCTGCTTCATGCCCCCGGAAAGGGCGCCTGCCCTTCTTTTTGTATACGCGGAAAGATCGGTCATGCTCAGCAGCTTGTCAAAGCGGGCGTGCCGTTCTTTTAGGGCAACCCCCTGGAGGTCCGCATAAAGCCTTAAATTTTCGATCACGGTCAGGTCCTGGTACAAACCGAATTTTTGGGGCATATACCCCACACGGCTCTGGATTTCCAGACTGTGGTCCACGCTGTCCAGTCCCAGCAGGGTCATTTGTCCGGTCGTGGGCACTAAAAGACCTGCGGCAATGCGGATGAGTGTGGTTTTTCCCGCACCGTCCGCGCCCACAAGGCCGGTTACCCGACCCTGGACAACCTTGAGGCTGATTCCATCCAGGGCCTGAATTTTTTTACCGCTTGGGGTGTCAAAGGTTTTGCATATGCGGTCTGCATGCATCAGGGGCGTATTTTCAACACCCGTGTCCTTTGTTGATAATGCCACGCTTGCGCTGCTGTTCATATCCTATACCGCCGATTTTCGGGATCACTCCGTAGGTCTGTCTTGGGTCTGAGTTTCATTAATGGCCACGGTTACGGGTGTACCCAGACGTAAAATATCCTTTGGATCTTTTACAAAAACCCGGGTTTCGTATACCAGCTGGGTGCGCAGATCTTCCGTGGCCACGGCCCGGGGGGTGAATTCCGCCACGGGTGAAATAAAGCCCACCCATCCGTCCAGGGGCTGCTCGGGTAAAGAATCCGTGAAAATTTGGGCGGTCATGCCCAGATTGATTTTTCCCAGCATGGGCTCGGGGATGTATGCCCGCACCCATTTGGGATCAAAAAGCGCCAGGACAAAAGCGGGCTTGGAAGGCCCTGCAAGTTCTCCCTGTTCCAGAATTCTCGACTGAATGATACCGTCGGCCGGGGCGGTCAGGGTCATATCGGACAGGCGAACCTGAAGCTGGTCAAGGCTTGCCCCAAGTGCATCGAGCTGGTTGCGGGCCGCGGCGATATCCTCTTTGCGCGGACCTTCGATGAGCAGATCCAAAGCTTTGCGGCCGGCATCCAGTTGGGCTTGTTCAACCTTTAGTTGTGCTCTTGAGTCATCATAGTTCTGAATGCTGGTGGCCCCGGACTGGGAGGTGGCCTTGAGTCGTTTTACCGTGCGGGAAACATTTGCCACCCGGGCCCTGGCTGCCCGCACTTCGGCCCTGGCCTGGTCGATCTCCTGGGACCGGCTGCCCGCTTCCAGCTTGTCCACAGTCTCCTGCTGGGCCGCAATCCGGGCCTTGAGCTCTTTGATGGCGGCATCGAGTTTTGTCGTGCGCAGTTTTGCCAGCACTTGGCCTTTTTTCACACGCATGCCCTCTTCGACCAGAACGGCTTCAATCCGTTCCTGTTCTGTGAACGCAAGGGATGCATCGCGAATATCAATGGTACCGTAAATTTTGAAGATACCGGTATTTTCATCCTGTTTTTTGTTCTGATTCTGCCAATACATGTAAGCACCGGCTACCGCAAGGATCAGTATGATGACAGGGAATGCTTTTTTCATAAAAATTTCCTTATAATCTATTCGCTTGGCTTTGCAGTGATCGCCATGGCATTGGCTATAATCACCCCACGGATTTCTTCCAGTTCTTCAGGGGAATACCCTTCAAGGTCAAGGCCCCGGACAATGGTCTCCCGGGCCACCCGGAAAATCACCACCTGGCCCATGAGCGTCATGGCCCTGAATGTTGCCTGCCTGGGATCCGATTCGCCGGATGCCGCCATGATCAGGGTGGACAATGAATTGAGTAAAGGTTTCAAGAACCCCTCAAATAGAGTGTCATAGGCAGGGCTTGGGAACATCTGTTCCCGCAGAAGGATTCTGGCGAAACGCGGGCCTTGCTCTGAGCCTGCAATGAAATTAATAAATCGTTCGAGGACAGCTTGCATCAGTTCCCGGGCCTGCTGCCGACCGGTCTCTTTGGTGAAGGTGGATTCGCCAATATGTTCCAGCAGCCCTCCGGTTTCCTTTTTGATCTGCGCAACAATATAGTCGATGACGGCCTGGTAAAGCCCGCCTTTGCCCCCGAAATAATAGGGGATAGCGGCAATGTTCACGTTGGCTGCTTTGGCAATCATCCGGGTGGTGGCCGAATCAAAACCATGCCTTCCGAATACGTCTATGGCGGCTTCAAGCAGACGCTCTCTGGTGCCGGGTGCGGAGGTGTTATCTTTTTTTGCCAATAGGTCTTCCAATTTATGTTTTTGATGTACCCTGAAGTTTAATTCAATCGATTGAATAAATCAATTGAATAAATTTTGGTAATCACATGTAAAAAATACGGTTAATTCTTCAATAAAATTTATTTTTGGATTTTTAACGCAGGCCCAATATATGGTAGCTGGATGATTTTAGAAAAAGTGTTCAATCATACCATTGGTGCTTAGTCATCTATGTTATATGGTAAATTGGAAAAAAAATTTGCAAGCCTTTTCAGATGATGTTAATAATTTGCTTATTCTTACTTTTCGGATGTTATCCCGTTAGATAATTGAATACGACAGATAAACGGAAACCATAGATCAATTTGTTCACGGCGGCTCCGCCGCCGTGAGTCGCGGTGCTGACTTCGTCCAGCACCGCGAATAGCTGGTGGATCACCTGCCAAGAGAGATTTTAACTCTAAAATATATGTGTTTGCGGCAAAAAGTTAAATTATGGTTAGGAAGCGTTGAATCTACTTACTCGATTGCCTGTAAATTACAGTTCGGCAAAACAATCCATGTCTCTGCCGCTATTTGCAGTAGAGACATATATAAAGTGAGAATTGAGTTTTATCAGGAATAGAGGAGTTGCCATGTACTACAGCCACCTTAAATATAAAATTCGAAAGAAGGATGAGCGTAAGAGGGCGGTCGGCAATTTGATTCGCTTACGCGAGCAGTTAGATCAATCAGTTCCGGATAAAGACGCTGAAGACAATCTCTTGCTTGCAACATTTAATGTTCGTGATCTCGGTAAGAAAAATCGCCGGGGTTGGGGCCGGCGGATGCCTGAGTCATTGTTTTATATTGCAGAGGTAATTTCACGTTTCGATTTTGTTGCGATTCAAGAGGTAAATGAGCTCGACGAATGGTTGCGGATTATGAAGATCCTGGGGCGTGATTGGAATTTTATTGCCACTGATGAGACGGATAGAAAATTAGGCGGTAATGGTGAACGCATGACCTTTGTGTACGATAAGCGCAAGGTCTGGTTTCAGAATATCGCAGGTGAAATTGTGCTGCCTCCTGATATGCTAATCAGCAAAACGAATTTTGAGGTAGATGGTAAAAAAATAAAAGCAGGCAATCAGTTCAAACGCACACCGTTCATTGCGTCTTTTCAATCCGGTTGGTTGAAATTTGACATCTGCACAGTGCATCTCTATTACGGCGCCAACTATGGGGAAAAGCTAAATCAGCGTATTGAAGAGATTGAAAGGATTGCTAAATACCTCAGTACCCGTGCAGACCGAGCGCTTGGGGAAGATCGCGCCCTTCTTTTGCTTGGGGATTTTAATATCGTTAGTCCCACCCACAAAAGCATGGAGACATTGGAAAACAATGGTTTTGTAGTTCCCCGTATTTTGAAGATAAAACCTACCACCGGAACCGAAAAGCACTATGATCAAATTGCCTTCAAGACCAAGCCAGAAGTAATAGAGTATGTGGAAACCACTTCTGATAAGCCTGTCCAGATGAACGCTGGTGTGATTAATTTGTTCGAATCAGTGTTTACTTCGAATGATTTTCATGTTTATCGAGACATTGTGGCGACAAAGACTACCGCCGGTAAAAAAGCTATAAAAGCGAACGACGAAATTGGGTTGAAGAAGGCCTATAAGAATTGGCGCACCTATCAGTTTTCCGATCATTATCCGATGTGGGTTCGTTTGAAGACCGACAACAGCAGAAACTACTTAAACAAGATGCTCGGTGATGGTTGAGTTGCCACGCCGGCTTTTTAAACAGGTTCTTAAGATGACCTAAATCATAGGAGGAAATACTATGTCTAACATCTATCAAGAAATATGGAATGCGGACCAATCTCAAAATGGCGTTGAACCAATTTTAAGCATAGAAGAAGGTTCTCAAGAACAGGGATATGTCAAAGTTAACGCGGATCTTGATGCCAGTTCCGATCCAGACTTAAAGGTTTTGGAAAAGTTACACATTCCCTCGCACAAGATGACTACTTACAATCTTTGCCGCAAGCTGTTTAATAATTTTTCTCTAGCCGAACCTATGCCGGAATTTGATACGCCAGAAGAACGTCAGGAAGTTCATGACTTCCTGACTGCTATCGTCGATACAGAGCCAATGGAGGTTGCTCGCCAATATATTGAGCGTGAATCGAATTCAGTTATTTCGAAAGAGCGTTGGCATAACACATTAATGGAAATGTGGTTTCGCCGGTTTTCTTCAGGAGGTGATCCTGAGCTATCAGGTTTCGAACATGTCGTAGTCGGGGAGCAAGAAAAGTCTAAAGTACAGGGGTATCACTTCTGGTGGAAATACTACCTTGATGATGGTTTTGCTCCTCAAGTAGATGATGGCATGCAAGTGCCCACTGATTCGGAATTTAAAACGGATCGTATCCGTTTTCACGGTTCTAAACAAAAAACCGGGCAATTAAAGTTTCCTGAGAGTGTGACCATTTCTTATCGTTGGCATGCGCCGGACTATGATGCGAATGCCTATCGTCCGCTATTCAAAAAGATTGGCGGTTTTTTTGTGGGTTGCAGTGTTGAGGGATTGATGGCGCTCGGTACAGTTAGGGCTCATAAAGGTGTACGAGCTCCTTCTGTTGCTGTGATCGAAGGCGCTAAGTACGATATGAAGTTGTTTCATTCACCGAACGGACAGCACATTAGAACCTTTTATCCAATCTTCTTGGGTGCTGCGGACCCATCCAATGGAGGCAACGGTGATGATGTCATTCCAGATGATAACTTACACTTGAGTCCAATACGTATTATATCGGCCATGGTAAATCCAGCGGATCACGATGTGGGATTTGAAACCATCTCTTTGGTAAATGTAAGCCCAGATAAAGTAAGTGTTGAAAATTGGTCATTACGAGATAAGAATAATAAACGTCATGTGATAGACGATAGGATGATGGACCCCGGTTCTTTTTATACGATCAGGTTGGATGGAACCACTGTGCAGCTATCCAATAAAGGTGGTGAAATTTTGCTGCTCAATTCCCATGGAGAGCAGATGCAAAAAGTGGTCTATTCGAAAAAACAGGCAAGACAACAAGGGGCTACCGTATTGTTTTAATCCAAATGGATTTGGGGTCAGATACAGTAGTGATTCAAGATTTGGAAAAATGCACACAAAAGTTTTGCTTTTTTTCGACACGGATGGTATTTTTTCCTATCTATGTCAGATAAGAAAATAATTTAATTTTTTGGAATAATGGGTATTTCGTAACAGCGTCTCATCGTTTAGTCAATGGTCGGTTTTTCAGCAGTGACCGCCCTGTCATAACAATACCTTCGCCAAACTAAAATTTAGTTGGGGATGAAAAATGAACATTTTTTCCTTATGATATTCGATTATTACAAAGCATATTATAAGAAAGAACTGCTCATGAATGAAATTACCACGCTTTTAACTTGCATGCACCCCTTACTTGACGCAAACACTTACCGTCATTTTCTGATTATCAGTCAAGCCTTGCTGACGATGACAGGTCGGATTACCATGCTGAGCATCAGTCGTTGGACTGATAAAGGAGGAAGCTATCGTACTATACAGCGGTTTTTTTCAAAAGATATCCCTTGGGATTCACTCAACTGGGCGATAGGGAAAACATTTTTGAAAAAATCAAAAATTATTCTTATTGCTGGTGATGCCACAACTGTAACCAAGTCAGGTAAGAAAACTTTTGGTCTTGGCAGGTTTTTCTCTTCCATCTACTCTCGTGCAGTTCCTGGAATTGCCTTCCAAACCCTTTCATTGCTGGATGTCGAAAAACGAATTTCATGGCCAATGTTAATAGAACAGATGCTTCCAAAGCCAAAGCAGAAAAAGCGGGTAGTAACGAAAAGCAAAAAACAAAAGCGGGGCCGGGGAAGGCCCAAAGGTTCAAAAAACAAGAACAATCGCAATGTTGTACTCAATGCGGAAATGACGCAGGTACAGGCCATGCTGCAAAAACTTTTAAAGCTGATTGGGGATACACTTCAACCTATTTACTTTGTGTATGACGGTGCATTCGGAAACAATGCGGCTGTTCACATGACACGACAAGTTGGGTTGCACCTAATTTCCAAATTACGCAACAACTCTGCCTTGTATTTCAAGTGGAATGGAGTCTATTCCGGCAAGGGGAGGCGACCAGTTTATGGTGATAGAGTTAATTACAAAAACTTTCCCGCAGCCCATTTAAAATCAGAAGAGACCAAAAAACACATCTGCACCCGCATCTACCAAATGAATGTGATACACAAAAAATTTGCCGACGCTCTGAACGTAGTCATCATCGAGAAAAAAAACGTAAAAACGGATAAGATAGCCCGCGTTATCCTGTTTAGCACCGATCTTGAACTTGATTGGAAAAATATCATTGACTATTATCGTTTGAGATTCCAGATTGAATTTAACTTTCGTGATGCAAAACAACACTGGGGACTTGAGGATTTCATGGTCATAAAAGAACAATCAGTCCTCAATGCTGCCAACTTATCCCTATGGATGGTCAATGTTTCCCAGGCAATGCTGGTGACATCCGGCGAAGAAAGTATTCTTGACCTGAAAGCCCATTATCACGGGCTTCGTTATGCGCAGGAAGTATTTAAAATACTTCCTGAAAACACAAAACCGATTAATATTGTACAGCTATTTGAGAAGATTCCCGTGCTAGGACGGATTCATGGTGAGAAAAAGGCTGCTTAGTGGCGAAGGTATTGCATAAGTAAACGTTTTTTTATTTTGGAGAAAAAAGCATGAAATTCGAACATAAATTCACACCACTGGCAAAAACGGCATTGATTGTAATTATTGCACTTTTCGTCTCGGCGGCTGCGGCAATATCATCTGAGTGGCCCGGGCGCGAAAAATTTTCCGAGGTACCCTATGTGGGTTCCGATGTTCTGCACAAAGGGTATACAGACGGATCTTTTATTATTGTGGATGTGCGGTCCACGATTGAATACAACGTCATTCATCCCACGGACGCCAAACACATCTCGGTGTCGAAAATAGATTTCATCAAACAGGTGGAAAAACTCCGGAAAGAAAACCCGGACAAGAAATTGGCCTTTTACTGCAACGGGACCACCTGCCTGAAGTCTTATGTCGCAACCAAAAAAGCCATGGAAGTAGGCATGGACAATGTGTTTGCTTATGATGCGGGCATCCCGGAATGGGTTAATATGTTTCCCGGCGAGACCCTGCTTTTGGGGAAGGTGGTCACGGATCCTGAAAAACAGATTATTCCCAAGTCGGAATTCAAAAAGAGGACTCTTTCTTTTGAAGAATTCAAGGCGGCCACCGAAACGAAACAAGGCATCATCGTAGATGTTCGGTCCACAATTCAGCGGACTGAAGATCTTCCCGGATTGGGCAAAACTTTGAAGATTCCCATGAACAATTTTATTGCCAATTTCATTGAGAAGAAGAAAAACCAGGACAAACCCCTGTATATTTTCGATCAGGTCGGCAAACAGGTCCGCTGGATGGAGTATTACCTGATTGAGAATGGGTATACCAATTATGTTTTTCTTAAAGGCGGGGCAACATCCGTACTTAAGGACCAGAAGTACAAGAGCTAACTGGAATGGATAAAACATAGGGGGGACAGGATGGGGTCTCCCCTATGGCTCTTCTGTTTAAGACAATAAAATATAAGGGTCCCTTTAATGAATTTGAATATAACCCGTAGTCTGACCGGTAAATTTATAACGCTTGTCACCGTTTTGATTCTGGTATGGCTGGGATTTCTGGCCACTCTGATCATTAATGGGGCGGACTCGGCGCTTTCAAACCAGGCAGCCGTGTTTAGCAAGGCCCTGAAGACTGAGCAGGAAAAAGAAGAAAAAGTATTCCGCAATGCTTTGGCAGGTAAGGGGAAAGCCATTGCTGCCATTCTTAACCAGACCGCATCCGGTCTAATCGCAAATTATGATTTCGACACCCTGACCCTATTGGCGGAAAATGCCAGTGAAGATGCGGATATTGTTTTTGTTGGCTTTTTTGATGTGGACGGTCAGGCCATTACACCCGAAACGGAAAACAAGTCTGGTTTGGAGGTGATTAAACGCGACATTGAGTTTGAAGGCCAAGTGGTTGGTTCCATGGAAATTGGACTCTCCGATGCCGCTATCAAAAAGAGCATGCAGGAGGTTTCCCAGAAATTTGAAAGCATGATGGCCACTATTCAGAAAGACCGGGCTGACGCCAATCGCTCTTTAACATGGCTGATTGTCATTGGGTCACTCATCGGTCTGTTTATTCTCTGTCTCGCTATTTTTATATCGTTGGTTAAAATCGTTACAGGACCCATTAAGCAGACAGCCGCCATGGTCAAAGATATTGCCCAGGGAGAAGGGGATCTGACCAAACGGCTTGAAATCAAAACCCGGGATGAAATTGGTGAGCTTGCAGAATGGTTCAACTCTTTTTTGTCCCGGCTTAACAAAATTATTGTTGAAATCGGTGCAAATTCAGAGACCGTTACCGCATCTTCCAATGAGCTTCTGGTGTTGGCCGAGCAGATGACCGCTGGGGCCAGTGACATGTCAGGTCGCTCAAAGTCCGTTGCCACAGCAGCAGAGGAGATGAGCTTCAGTATGAATTCCGTGGCTGCCGCCAGCGAACAGGCCGCCACTAACTTAGACATGGTGGCGGATTCAGCCGGTCAGATGAAACATACCATCACCGAGATCTCAGAAAATTGCGATAAGGCTAGGGCCGTGTCCGGAGATGCGACTGATAAAGCGGTGGCCGCATCCCAGAGGGTGGAACGATTGGGAAATTCTGCCCGGGATATCAGCCAGGTTACCGAAGTGATTACCGACATTGCCGAGCAAACCAATCTTCTGGCCCTCAATGCTACCATTGAGGCGGCCAGAGCCGGTGAAGCGGGCAAGGGATTTGCCGTTGTGGCCAGCGAAATCAAAGGCCTTGCCGCTCAGACATCCGAAGCTACCCAGAACATCAAGGTGAAAATTGAAGAAATCCAGACATCCACAAACGACACGGTCCGGGATGTGGAAGCCATTAACCAGGTGATTTCAGAGATCACCGATATCGTTTCCACCATTGTTGCCGCCATTGAAGAGCAGTCCGTATCTGCTACGGAGGTGGCGAAGAATATCGACCAGGCGTCGTCCGGTATCGGTGACGTCAATGAAAACGTGGCCCAGAGTTCAGAAGTGTCCACGAAGATCGCAACCGACATTTCCCAGGTCCATCATGTGTCTGAGGAGATGACGTCCCAGAGTAATCGCATAAAACTAAGTGCCCGGGAGCTCTCAGATCTTTCTGCCGGGCTCAGGGACATGATCGGTGTTTTTAAAGTCTCTGTGGAAGATGCCGACCTGGCTGAGCCGAAAGATTTCATTAAGGCGGATGTACCGGATTTCATACCCTGGGGCGACAGGTTTGTCATTGGTATTGAAAGCATTGACACCCAACACAAACACTGGGTGGGTATCCTCAATGACCTGCACAGGGCAATGAAGGTGAAGGCAGGTGCAAGCGAATGCGGCCCTATACTCGAGAAACTTGAAGACTATACCCGTTTTCATTTTTCCCATGAAGAGGATCTGTTTGCCGCCCACGGATATCTTGAGGCAGCGGCCCATGAAGAACACCACAGAGAGTTGATAGAAAAAGTCAAGGCATATAAACAGGAGTTTGAAAGCGGCAAGGCCGGATTGTCAATAGAGTTGCTGACTTTTCTGACGGACTGGCTGAAAAACCATATTCTTACCATGGATATGGCGTATGGTCCCTATCTTAAGGAGAAAAAAGTCAGGTAGGGTGGCCAACGCTGCGCTTCTGCCCACCCTACCGCGTTGAAATGCTATCCGCTTTTGGTAAACCCATGCGGTATCTTTAATTTGAAATTTGACATCAAACACTACAGAAAAAAACGGGCAGGTTCCTGTTTATATGCAAGACCCAGTTCGATGCGGTCCAGTACCTTCTGTTTCTCATCCGGGAATTGATATCCTTCATACTCATGGTGGAGAACCAGATCACCCGAGGCTGTGCGCCAGTAATTGCCCATGTGGTCAAAGCAAACTTTGGATGTTACATTCAGGTTCTGGACCATACGGCGCAGTTCCAGCAGCTGCTCCCGGGGATCAAGCAGGGTGAGCTGCCCCTGGTTGACCTGCTCAGCCATTGGTGTACCGGGAGCGGGCCTGAAGGGCCGGGACCGGATATAATGGGGATTGACCTCACTGAGTACCCGGGCCGTATTTTCGGCGTGCTGGTCTGTCATCTCCTTGCCGCCAAGACCGGGCATCCAGTATTCCGATACCTGAAAGCCGGCTGCCATGGCCTTTTTACCCCCTTCAATATGGCCGTCAGCCGTTACTCCTTTTTTGATCTGCTTGAGCAGGGCATCATCCCCGGTTTCAAGGCCCAGATGGAGCCGGTTAAGACCGGCTGCCCGTATGGCCTTCAGATCCTCAAGGGAGCGCTGGGCCAGGGTCCGGGCCCGTGCATAGGTGGTGATTCTTTCAATGGAAGGAAAGGTTTCCCTAAGATGGGTCAATGCAGCAATCAGGTCCTGGGGCGGCATGATCATGGAGTTGCCGTCCTGTATAAATGCGGTCTTTCCGCCCACCGCCATCCATTGGATCAGCATATCAGCACCCGGATGATGGTTTAGGCCTGGTGCTTTTTCAAGCAATGCCAGAATGGCGTCCCGGGTGACCTGGCCGCCGTGCCCCAGGGCTTTTGATTCGGCCTGGAGATCGACCACAAGGTTTGCCATGGCATTGATGTCGGCTTTAATTTCCGCCAGGGGTCTTAAGTTAAATTTTTTACCCTTATACATAGAACAGAAGGTGCAGTGGTTCCAGGGACAGTTACGGGTAAAGCGGACCAGCAGGGAAGCGCTGCCCCCTTCACTGGGCGGGCGGTATACACCGGTTTCAAACGAGTAGTCTCGGCTCATCATTACATCCTTATTTTTTGTAGTTTATTATAGAATGCTAATCAGATCCCGGAAGTCAACCCATTGCAATGGATTGCCAGGCCATTGCATGCCACTTGCCTGCAGTTTAATACCAATGTTGAATGGCTCATACGGAATATAAATTTAAGAGTATAGGAATTACCATTTTAGCCCCTGGTATCATCACCAATTGTGGTGATATTGATCAAAATGTGTTTATATCATGTCATGACTTGGATATCGGATAGAAAATTAATTTTATATGAAAGAACTGAAATAACCAGTTGGTTTCTTTCATGATTTGTTGTGGCCTAACTTCGGTGGAAGACCAGGTCGGCCATGCCCGTTATTCAGATGTTGACGTATTTAAGACAATCTTCAACGATTATTGGGGAGGTTTTATAAAAGTCCATCCACAATATAACATTGATCAATACAATGATTCGGTTCAGAAAATGCTTGGGTGCAAAAATGCTTCCAACGGTTACAGCGAGTACATCTGCATGCATTGTGGCCGGGACAGGATACGAATACCTTTCAGTTGTAAAAAATGTTTTTGTCTTTCATGTTCCAAACAATATGTAGACTATTTTAAGTACGAGATAATCCATAAGAAATGGCAATATCATATATTGTGAAGCAAAAATGGAATTAATGGTGATCTGGCATCCCAAGCATGGCGTTTTGTATGGTGCTTTTGGGGTTCTCTGAGATACCCGGAAAGTTAAAATCGGAAATCATTGCCATTTTAAAGGACGCTGGGGCGGCAATTGATGGAGTTTAATATATGACAGGATTCAAGCCCATATTTACCATAACCAACCGCATGACATCGGCTATTACCCAAATAGAACGGGCGCGGGGATTTCTGGAAGCCGCAAGGTTATCCGATGAATGGGTAAGGGATATGGGAAACCAGGCCCTGATTAAAGAGGCCCATCATACCACCCATATCGAAGGGACACGTCTGACATTGGATCAGGCTGAACGTTTATGGAAAGGTGAAGCTGTTCCTGAAGCCGATCCGGATGATACCAGAGAACTGTTAAACTACCGGTCTGCTTTTGAATTTGTATCCGAATGCCTCGATAGTGGAGATCCCATTACGGAAGGAATGATTCGAGAAATTCATCGAAAGCTGGTTGAAGGCGTTCGAGGCGGCAAAGCCGATCCGGGAAATTATCGGCGGATTCAAAATTATGTTGCAAATTCTATGACAGGGGAGGTTATTTATACCCCGCCTTCGGCTGTTGAAATACCGATCATGATGTCTGAAATGGTCAAATGGCTGAATTCCGATCTTGAGATCCATCCGGTTTTAATCAGTGGGATTGCCCAATTTCAACTGGTCCATATCCATCCCTTCCTTGACGGTAATGGTCGAACTTCGAGGTTATTGTCAACTCTCTGCCTTTACAAAGCGGGGTATGATTTTAAACGTTTGTTCACCATCAGTGAATATTATGACCGTGACAGACTGACTTTTTATAAAAAAATTCAAAGTGTTCGTGACAATGATATGGATATGACCGGATGGCTGAATTATTTCATCACCGGCCTGGAAACTCAAATGATTGAGGTTAAAGAACGAGGCGAACTGATAATTAGAAGGGATGTTCTAACACAGAAACACAACCTAACTGAAAGACAAACCAAAGCAATCGAATATCTCCTTCAGCATGACGGACTGACCATCCAGAATTATGAAGCACTGTGCCCAGAGGTGAACCGACGCAGTTTGCAGCGTGATCTTAAAACACTGATTGAAAAGGAACTGATTGAGAGTGAAGGGGCAACAAATCAGTTGATCTATCTTCTGAGGAGATGAACTTGCGACATCTTACGACAAAAACTTGTGACAAACTCATGACAGGACTTGCGACATAAACAAAACCAATTTAGATGTTTGAACTGAATTGGTTTAGACAAAAACATACTGCCGGGCAATCTGTAGATGTTTGCGTTACTGTAGACTATCCTGTTTGGTAATTAGGGGCTTGTGGCCCATGTAGGTTTTATATGAAAGAGTTAAACTAACCAGTTCGTTTCTTTCATGATTTGTTGTGGCCTAACCTCGGTGAAAGACCAGGTCGGCCATGGCCGTTATTATCTGAATTCTTGTACCTGGCCCGGGTTTTATGGTAAATTTCAAGGGATTTTAACTTTTATATAAAACCGGTAAAAAAAGGTATCCCATGAAAAAAGACCGTATCACCACCACCACCAAAGCTGCCGAAACAATTAAAACTGATCTTTTGGTTTATTTTGCCGTGGAGAAAAAGAACAAAATGCCTGTATGCGATACCGCTGTACAGCTCCAGGTTAAAGAGGCCTTTGAGCTGGATGATTTTTCCGGCAAGGCTGCAGAACAGATATTGTTTTACCCGCCGGACCAGTCAAAAATTTCGGCAGCCCGGGTTCTGGTGTTAGGCACAGGACCTGTGAATAAGGAAAAGGATAAAGGAGATGCCCTGGACATGCTGCGGGAGGCCGGCGGACAGATTGCCACGGTTTGTGCATCGGTTAAGGCTAAGGATGTGGTTATCTGCCTGCCAACACCAAAACATCTGTCTCCGGCCCTGGATGACCCGGAAGTATCTGCCGTCGCTCTGGCTGAAGGCGTTATCCTTGGAGATTATCAATTTGAAAAATATAAGAAAAGCACCAAAAAGAAAACCGATTACCCGGGACTTGGTGCGATAAAATTTGTATGCAACGATAATCTTAAAATCATACGCCAGGGTGTTGAAAAGGCAAAAAATTCAGCTTTTGCCGCCTGTACGGCACGGGATATGGCCAATGAGCCTTGCAATCACTGGACCTCTGCCGATTTTGCGGCATATGCCAAACAGCTTGCCGCAGACACGGGGCTGGGCTACCGGTGCATAGAAAAAAAGGAGATGGAACAGATGGGGATGGGGGGGATTATAGCCGTCAACCAGGGTTCCGATGTCCCGGCACGCATGGTGATCCTGGAATATTTGCCGGAAGACAGAACCGAAACCATCCTTCTTGTGGGTAAGGGGGTGACCTTTGATTCCGGGGGCATCAGCATCAAGCCGTCTGCGGGTATGGAGGATATGAAATACGATATGTGCGGCGGTGCGGCGGTGATGTGCGCCATGCAGGCCGTGGCATTGGAGAAGCCGGATGTGGGGGTTGTGGCCATCGTTCCAGCCACGGATAATATGTCCGGGTCCAAGGCCGTTCATCCCGGCGACATTATCCGCCATTATAACGGGGTAACAAGTGAAGTGATCAACACCGATGCCGAAGGCCGTTTGATCCTGGCCGACGCCCTGGCCTGGGGCATTGAAAATTTCAAGCCCACCTGTGTGATTGACACGGCAACTCTGACGGGTGCGGTTATTATCGGCCTTGGCCATCACTATACAGGGCTTGTGTCCAATAATGACGCCCTGGTCAAAGCAGTTGAGACTGCCGGGAATCTTGCCGGTGAACCTGTCTGGCGCCTGCCCCTGAATAAAAATTATGAAAAACAGATCGAATCCAATGTGGCGGATATTAAAAACATCGGGGGGAAACCGGCCGGCACCATAACTGCTGCAGCGTATCTATCTAATTTTGTGGGTAAAACGCCCTGGGCTCATCTGGACATTGCAGGCACAGCCTGGGATTTTACCAAAAAAGCGTATATCCCCAAGGGGCCTTCGGGAACGGCCACCAGAACATTCATTAATCTGGTGCGAAACTGGAAAACAGGCAAAGTAAAATAGTGCAAACCGCCTTAATGGGCTGGTACCGGGACAATTGCCGGCAACTTCCCTGGCGCAGGGATATCTCGTTGTACCGGGTATGGGTTTCCGAGGTTATGCTCCAGCAGACCCAGGTCAAAACCGTGATCCCCTACTATCTCAAGTTCATGGAAACCTGGCCTGATCTTGGAGACCTTGCCGCCGCAGATCTTGAAACCGTGCTCAAGGCCTGGGAGGGTCTTGGGTATTATGCCAGAGCCAGAAATCTCCACAAGGCTGCCGGTATTGTGGTCCGTGATCTGGGTGGTATTATTCCGGATAATTACAAGGGGTTTAAAAATCTTCCGGGCGTGGGGGACTATATTGCCTCGGCGGTGCTCTCCATTGCCGGGGCAAAGCCCCATGCCGTGGTGGATGGCAATGTAAAGCGTGTCCTGTCACGGCTTTTGTGCGTTGACACGCCTGTGAATCACAGCGCTGCCCATAAAGCATACAAGGCCATTGCCGAAACGTTTTTGTATAAAAAGGACCCAGGCACATACAACCAGGCTCTTATGGAACTTGGTGCCCTGATCTGTACCCCTAAACGTCCGGACTGTGGCTCATGCCCCCTGACCGGGGAGTGTTGCGCCTGCGAAAAACAGGTCACAGATCTTTTTCCCCGGCGCATGGCGAAAAAAAAGGTGCCCACGGTTCATATTGCCGCGGGCATTGTCAAAAAAAACGGAAAAGTTCTGATCACCAGAAGAAAACTTGACGGGCTTTTGGGCGGATTGTGGGAATTTCCCGGCGGCAAGGTGGAACCCAAAGAGTCCCCTGAACAAGCCTGCATCCGTGAGATCCGGGAAGAAACCGGCATTGAGACGGGTAATCTGCAATTTTTAACCCGGATTTTTCACGCCTACACCCATTTTAAAATTGAAATGGACGTGTTCTTCTGTGATTATATCTCCGGCCAGGTAACTCTCAATGGTCCCATTGACCATAAATGGGTTCGTGTAGATCAGCTTCACCAGTTTCCTTTTCCCCGGGCCAATCTTAAGTTCATGGAATTGATCAACGTTTGACCTTTTCAAAAAATTTCGGCAATACAGATCATTTAGTTAAAACAGGTGTTCTCATGATGAAATCCGCAACAATTCATGGTAAGGTGGGGCCTTTTTACAGCGATGGAATACTGTAAAAGCTATAAATTACATAAGTACGACTTGAACGGAAATCCGTGTTTAGACGAAAAGTTGCCCAGATGCAAGGCGCAGAAAAATTTAAAACCGAAATTACAATTGGCAATCAGGATTTTAAATTTTTTCTGCAACGCCGCAGGTGGGTGACTTTTCGTTTAAACACTAAGTAGAAAGGCTTTAAATTCTATGGGTTATAAAATAATACTCCAAGACGCTCCGAAAAATTATACCTTTGATCAGGATAAGATCATGTCTCCGTCCGACACTGTTCAGCGGTTCCGGGAAAAGGCAGCGGCCCTGGACCTTGACATTTTAAGCCGGACCCGGCGCATCGACAACGGCCGCCTGGATATTCCGGTGTTTTACAGTGAGTGTGGTGCGGATGCAAGACGGGTGACCGGCACCAATAAACAGATGGGCAAAGGCGGGACCCCGGAACAGTCCGAGGCAAGTGCCGTCATGGAGCTGGTGGAGCGGTTCAGCTTTTTTTCCTTTGCCGAAAATGAGAAAAACTTTATCCATGCCACGCCTGCTCAGCTTGGGGAAAAGGCCCTGGATTACGCCCTGATCACCCAGTCTGTCCATGACAATGAAGCCGAAGCATTAAAAGTTAAACCCATATTTGATTCTTTGCCCCTGCAATGGACCAAGGGGTATGATCTGACCAATAAAAAAGAGGTGAATGTCCCCTTTAACTGGTTTTATATGATCAATGAATTTAACGGACCCAGCGCGGGTAACTGCACGGAAGAAGCCTTGATTCAGGGTATCTGCGAGCTTGTGGAGCGCCATGTCAGTTCCCGGGTATCCCGGGAAAAATTAAAGGTGCCCGGCATCCGTCTGGACTCCTTTAAAGATCCCCTTGTCCGGGAGCTTCTTGCCAAGTATGAATCCCAAGGCATCAGGGTTTATGCAAGTGATCTCTCACTTAACATGGGCGTTCCCACCATCGCGGTGCTGGCCTGGGACCCGTCCACTTTTCCGGATATGAGCGAGATCGTATGGACCGCCGGCACGGCCCCGTCCCCGGAAAAGGCTATGGGCCGGGCCCTGACCGAAGTGGCCCAGCTTGCCGGGGACTTTAACACCGGTTCCAATTACGAGGCATCCGGTCTGCCAAAATTTACGGATATAGACGCAGCCGGTTATATCACCCATCCTGAAACCATGGTGGATGCCACTGATATGCCGAACCTGTCTTCTGACAACATGAAAGTGGAAGTGGAAAGCTTGATCCGGATTCTGGCGGATAAAGGGTTTCATCTGCTCTCCATTCGCACCACCCATCCCGGCCTTGATATTCCGGCCTTTTACACCATCATGCCGGGCGCTCATTTCAGGGAGCGGGCTGATGAGGCCAGTGTGGGCATGTTTGCCGCCCGGCTGATTACGGAAAATTCCCATCCCATACTGGCCATTGACCAGCTGGATGAACTGGAAGCACTCATCCCGGGGAAATACTACACCAGTTTTTATAAAGGATTGATGCTTAGCGCCCTGGAAGAGGGAGAAGATGCAATAGCACAGTTCCAGGCCGCCCTTGACCGCGACCCTGCCAGGCGCAACCTGCCTGATATCTGTTCACATATGGCTGCGGCCCAGAAAGATTCAGGGTTGTTGGACCCGGCCCTTGAGACATGTCAAACTGGTCTTGATGCCGATCCCCAGCGCGCGGATATTCTGAACACCGCTGGCGCCTGCTGTTTTATGAAAAAAGATTTCAAAACCGCTATTACCTATTTTGAAAAAGCCCTGGATGTGGACCCAAGCCAGGCCATCAATTATGCCAATATGGGATCCTGTTACCGGGAACTTAAAGAACCGGTGCTTGCGATCAAATTTTATGAAATGGCTTTAAACATAGATCCAACCATTGAGTTTGCTCGGGATAATATTAAAAAATTAAAAAAATAGCGTGGGTATAAGGGGCTCGGAAACAATAAATCCTACATTTTGCTTGCCTTTTTATCCGTATTCTTCGTTGCGACTCAGGGCACATATTTCAATATGTGCCCTAAGCCGCGCCTTGAATACGAATAAAAATTCGGCGCAAAATCTGTAGCATTAATTTTTTCCGAGCCCCTAACTCGACAGGCTGTTACAAAATGCTAATTTTTCAAATTTCTTCGTTGGAAAAATAAATTTGATCCTCAGAATACTTCATGTATGCCTGCGGTCAAATTGATTTTCCGCCTTGAACTTGAAAAAATTACCTATTCCGTAACAGCCTGTCGATCATCAAATTTTTAGGGAATTTGTTCAAATTCAAGGCGGAAACAATTTTTAACCGGATGAATATACAATATATTTTAAGGAGTAAAAATTGTTTCCAACGCTGAAGTTGGGCAAATTAACAAAAACTTGATCGTCGAGAAACGTTATCGAAAGCTGGTGGAATTTACAACCACCAGGGGAACACCAAGCCTTTGTTTAAGTGCCTTGATCCGGGAAAAGGCAGGCGCATGGTCATGGGAGGGGTCAAATACGGCAAGAACAATATTCTGGTGGGAATCAACGTAGCCGGATAGGACATTTTCAGGACTGCCGGCACTTAATGCGACGGAATAGGGAACCGGACAGTTCGGGTTTTTAAGCATTTTTTTCAACGGTCCGGAGATCCCTGTAAGGCGTTTGTCCCCCTGGCCAGGCATAGCACGGCCCCCTGTTTCAATGTTTTCGATTATGCCGTCTATATCGTTTGAATAAGTTGTATAATTCGTGCTAAATGATCGGTCCTTTTTATTTTTTATAAACTGGAGAATACACAGCCGGGCACTGATATGTTTGCAGAGATCAGCGGCATATTTAAAAATCAGACGGGAGGGAACATTCCCGTCAATGGCAAGTAGTACCTGCTTCACGTTACCCCTTTCTGTTATTATTTTAAGAACGCGTGAGTTGGGATTTATGGTTAAGAGAATAAATCAGCATTTTATATACCAGAGCGTGCAGGTTCCCCCAAATTTTTCTCTATCCCGCGCCCATAAGCGATTTCACTCGATCATCAAGTTTCAGTGTTCAAAAAGGTGCAATCCTACCTGGATTAGGAACACAGGGGCTGTTTCATTCTGAAATATATGCATTTTCTCAAACGCAGAATTTCTTGATATCATTCATAATACACCGCCATTGCAAAAACCGTATCCCCTGTTATGATTTGCAACGGGGTGGAATGTTGCAAAATTCAATCCAATATTCAAATATGAAACATAAACCAATCTATCTGAATTTATAGATAAATTATAATTCTATTATGTATTTCGTTGCATAATGCAACTTTTTATAAAAACATACCAAGCGTCTTATTGCAAAATTATGTTCAATTAATTAAGGTGGTTGTGATTTTATATACCTCCGGCATAATATTTGCTTAAGCCTTTATATAAAAGATTTTTAAAATTACTAAATTAAATAAAAAAGGGGCTTTAGCAAAGGAGACAGGTATGAGTGTCATCACATTTTTTGGAAGAGCGTACACAGGCAAAGCGCAACTGGCACAAAAGGCAGCAGACGTAGTGGGTTGTAACGTATTAGACGATCAGGACATTATTAATACGGCAGCCAGGATGTACAATTTGAAAAAAAGCAGCATTGAAAACAGTATCTTTAAAGATCCGCCTTTTGCAGATCGGTATACCCCGGCTAAAGCCAAGTGCATTGCAGCAGTAAAATCTGTTCTGGCTGACGAAATCAAACAGGGGCCTGTTGTTATCAATGGCTTTATCGGTAAGTTGATTCCTTCTGAACTGGGGCTTCACATTTTGGTCACAGCACCAAGGGATTTCAGACAACGGGAGGTACAGCGCAAAACAGACAATAACGTCGGCACTGACACCAAAAAGCAATTAGATCGCAGCGACGAAGCGTTTTTACGCTGGTCCCTTTACTTGCGTTCAGCTGAAAGCCGCAGGCCGATGGATTGCGACGGCGTTGTGAATGTGACCACCACCGGGCAGACCGATTTGATTGAGCTGATTTCCAATGCAGCACTAAATAAAAAAGAAGATATGACCCCCCAAGAGTTTGCCCTGGCCGCAGACGTCTCACGTCTTATGGCGAAAAAGGGCCATCCTGTCTCCGTGGCAGCACAGCATGACCAGGTGGATCTTGTTGTCCACAAACCAGTACTGATGTTTTCCAGGTACGGCAAAAAACTGGCAAGTCTTGTCCAATCCGTTAAGGGGGTAAACAAGGTCAATACCCGGACCGGCAGGCTGTTTTACCAAACAGATATCCTTCCGGGCTACAATTATTTCAAAACCCCGACCCCGGCACTCATTAAAAAGCAGTATGAACAGCTATACGCAAGGGTGACGGAACGCCGCCCGGCCGTCATGAACCGTGCAACGGCAGATGCCCGCCTTGTTGCCGCCCATGCCTGATATAAAGGCGGCATTTTAAATGGCTCTCTTTTTCTATACCCACAGCCGGCATTTAGATTACTTCGCCGGCTGTTATTTTTTTTAAACCCGGATTAGTAAAACGGTTTTTTTTTTTTTTATGCACCGCATCAATGCCGACGCCAATGGCAGGAACGATTTTTTCCTGGCCGCAGGCATGACCGAGCAGCTTTTTACTTTCAAGGCCGTTCATCACGGAAAGACCTATGGTGTCCGGTCCTGTCAGTGGGATGATATCTTTGAGCACCGATTCTGTCAGATGGTGGTGTTTCAGGGCGACCAGCACCAGATTAAGGAATCGGTAATTAATGTCAATTGCGAAGAATAGGGTAGAGTACAGATTCAGCAACTTTATCTTGTCCTCCTCAGTGATGGGGGGGGCCTATCCCGATTCTGCGACAACTGTCTCTGTTCCGTCAAAGTTACCAGGTTCAGCGTCCCACATGGTAAGTCCTGAGTTCTGTGAGCCAATATAACAACGCGATGCCTCCCAAAATGCCACCCAGCCACATGACTCCTGGCCATCCGCCAAATTGGAACACATAGCCCGATGACGCGGACCCGATGACACCTCCAAAGAAAAAACAGGTCATGTACGCTGTTGTGATTCTGCTTCGTGCCTCGCTGTTCAGTGTGTAAATGACGCTTTGGTTCAGGATGTGCGAGCCTTGCTGACCAATATCAAGCAGCACGACGCCGACGATGATGGCGGTAAGGTGTGTACTGTAGACACCCATGATCACAAACGCAATCACAACCAGTGCCAGCAATACCCCGGTGGCAAGCCGTGTGCCGCCACGGTCATGAATTTGGCCTGCAAAGCTTGCGCTCAGAGCGCCGGCAGCTCCGACCAGTCCAAACAGGCCGATAACTGAGTCGCTGTATCCATAGGGTGGTCGAGCAAGGAGAAAGGCGAGTGAGGTCCAGAATACGCTGAACGCCGCAAAACCGAAGGTCCCGTAGACAATTCGTCGTCTTAGTAGCGGCTCCTCGCGGAATAAAAGAAATACCGAGCGAATCAGGGCCGGATAGCATAGACGAGTTTCGCCCTGGCTTTGCGGCAGCATCCGCCACAACACAGCAGATTGCACGAGCATGCAGACGGTCGCCAGCCAGAAGACCGCACGCCAGCCATATGCATCAGCAATGAATCCCGAAACCGTCCGAGCCAGCAGAATCCCCAGCAGCAGGCCTGCCATGACTCGACCTATGACGGCACCGCGCTGCTCGTCCGCGGCGAGAGCTGCGGCAAAAGGTACCAGTACTTGTGCAACCACCGCCGTCAGGCCGATTGCCAGGCATGCAAACAGGAACGTACCAATCCCTGGCGAGATGGCGGCTCCCGCCAGTGCCACTGCTGTTCCCGCAGAGACGACCGTAATCAGTCGCCGGCGTTCGAGCAGATCACCAAGGGGTACGATCAGCGTGAGGCCAATGACATAACCCAACTGCGTCATCGTGACAATGAGACCGGTTGTACCTTCAGAGGTGCCAAATGTCTGCGCCAGCGTGTGCAGCAGCGGTTGCGCGTAATAAAGATTAGCCACAGCCATCCCACAAGCGACAGCCATAACATAAACCAGTAAATTCCCCGTTTTTAACGGTGATATTTTTGGAAAAGATTGATCTTTGCAGTCATGTTTTTGAATCGCCAATTTGGTTTAATCTCCATGCTGCATAACGGGGCGTTGAGGGGCTAAGCTTTTAACCCCTAAAAGTGTCAATAAAAAGTTAAATTTTCCTGGACCAGATACTTCCGAAAGGTCGCCCAGTAAGCCTGTTCCTTTCCAACGTTCTGTGGTGTGCCGGGCACGGCACATGTTTTTAAAAGTGAGTCAAATATATAGAATTCCGATACATTTGGCAAGTTTTAGACCCAGCCGGATGGAAGAGAAGGGTGTAGTGGTCTGGCAACGGGGTACCGGTGACGGCCAGCAATTCTAAATTTGAGTCGATACGCCATTGTGCTCTTGCTCAAAATAATACTTCGAGCAAGAGCATGATTAAGAGCACGAGCAAGAAAAAAACAAGCAGAAAAGATAATACGTTATTAAATTTAGAATTGCTGGGTGACGGCACTTCGGAAGGAAGCCGTCCTGCTGAGGCAGGGCACCACAAAAGTACGGGATGACTTACAGAAATTGAGTGTGAGGCGCACATATTGGGATGAGCCTGCACAACAATTTATAGTCATTGTGGCAAAGCCTCCGTATTTGAACGCGTATAACGGAAAAATCACCGGTTTCATTCGGTGTATTTTCTGGTTGGAATTAAATGTCGTGTCACTGGAATTCCACAAGGCCTGTTCTTCTCTGCCCTTGCAGGCGGGATTATGAACAGTTAGTTGTAGCGGCTCGGAATAAAAACGTCCAAGGCTCGGAATAATTCAGCCCGGGCTCACTTTATACCTCCCCATTCGCTCATTTGATATAAAGTATCTCTAAATTTCAAGTTGCGTATAAATAGAAGAGTCTAATTCCAACTTTTGGATAATTTGTTTTTGCAAATTCGATAATGGTTTCAATGAACGCATAATAATATTTCCTGCCATGTCGCATATAATAGTAAGGTTAACTTTCGAAAAAGCTTTTAAAATTTTTTCCGCAGAAGGTTTGGCTGTAGTCTTTTTACGGTTTTCAGGATGCATATCAGGTAGTTCAGTCTTTTCTTCTTTCAATGAGCGTCGAACAACAAATTCTATAAGAGTCAGCATCCTTACACACAGGGTGAGTAGATATGTCATACCTTCAATCTGATCATCTTTTTTAACAAACAACGGAGCTATGTTGAGGCGACTTTTTAGCCTGGCGAAGATACGTTCAACTCGATATTCATTTCTATATGACAAAATAGCATCATGCAGGGAAAACTTATCAAAATCCATGTCTGTGACGAATGCTTTCCAGCCAAATCGGGTTTTTTCATCGGCAATTTTTTCTTGATTTCTTTGAACAGAAGTAATCTGATAACGAACCTTTTCTACAACGATGGTTTCCCGGTTAAGGGACCCCCTGCCTTTACCGACATACTTCATTTTTTGTTCTACCTGTTTTTCAAACTGGACGTCCAGCAGATTCTCTACGTTATGGGCTTTGACTATTTTGGCAATAGCCGCAACAAGTTCAGCCTCATCGCTTATTTGACGTTTGCCTCGCCCTGGCAAAGGCGTTAATTTTTCAAGTTTTTCCTTCGCTTTTTTCAACCGAATATCGAGACCGGCTGATTGTTGCCTGGCATGAGCAGGGGAATGAACGACGAAAATACGCTCTTGCCAGGTTATTTCTTCAGCCTCTTTTTGAAAAGTCTGAATGCGGCTGAACTCATATCCTTTGGCTGCCAGAACGACTATTCCTTTATAGTTCTCTCTGAACACAGGGATCAAAGCTTCTTCCCGATCTTTGGAAATACCTTCATTGATCCATGTTTTCATTTCATCAGCAGTTTTACCGGTCAAGGGCAGCGGGCATAAATAATGATCTCCTGATAATACCAAATGAGCCCGGGTCTCCAATGCACTCATTTTACAATCACCTGAGAACAATAATCCATTTTTTTTAAGACTGTCACTGACGCGACTTATCAGCGGAATATATAATCCATCGTCTGCCTTTTCACCAGAAACGACGTCAGAAGCCAACGGCATTCCCAAAGGGTCCAGGGCAGCACTCATCAATTTTATCTGAGGTAACTTCGTATTGTCTTTGCTATGACCAAACTGAACCAATCCCTCTTCTGTGATTGCTTGATCCGTACTCACAGTCGTTGCATCACATCTGATTGTTTCAGGCTTTAGATCATACACCTCTATTGACTGTTTGTTGAGATCATCTTCTATCTTTGACCAGTATTCACGATTGCTTAAATGTTTCAAAAGATGAGCTAAACGATCATCACTGAAATCCAGCGCCGCTATTGGCCGCTCTGCTATGCAAAGCAACGTATGTTGCATTTCTTCCACATATTCACTCATTGATACCTTGCGGTGGTCGCCTTCAGTCAGAATATAGGCCATCCATATGACTGTGGTCCATCCCCAGCTAAGGTCTCTTTGATTTCCATGCCTTGGGATATGTCTGTCTATGATTTCCGGAATACCCATTCTGACCATTTGTGCTATGAGTAAAGGCACATCATCCACTCGTTCCGTGATAATCTGAAGGTTGTCTTTGTTGAAAATCTCTTGATCTTTTAATGTCGAATCCGTTACCATTTTAGTGCCTTTAAGTTAAAATAAAAAAGGAAACTACAGCCGAATTTTCCACAAAATTATGATCAGTTTTAATTATTGCAAGCCCTCCATGCAAAATTAACTTTTTCAGATTTAAAATGAGCGAATGGGGAGTTATACGTTAATAAGATTTGAATATAACATCATCAATAACAAAACCAGTCAACTCCCCTTCGGTACAGGCTTTAAATGACTGATAATAATATGGGTTATCGATTCCTAAAATTGGCAGCAATTCAAGTGATCTCTTTGATGATTTTCGCTCATAAAAATCTCCTGGATCGGATATGGGAATTTCAAAAAAACATCATTTTAGAGTTAAAGGCCCAATGATATTTGAGCGGTTGAACCTGTCCCGGAACCTGTTGGCTGCGGCTTTGTACAAGATAGGGTACCACCCATATTCGCGATCTGGTAGAGGAGCCTGAGCGACCGGCTTCTTTACCAGATTTCCATTGGACTTCCCCTCCCCGCCGGTACTGGTAACCCATTAAACAGCCATACGCAAACGAAATAGATCACAGGATAATCAGATTCCCCTCGGGGCCCTTCTTCAGGCTACGGGAATTGAGCATCCGCTCATCCATCGCAGCACTGGCGTTCTTCAACTGCTTCAGCATTGCCTCTTTGGCCTGGGGCAGCATGCCCTGCACGGGCACCACATTGGAGGTATGCATCCCGTAGAATAGACAATTTTCAACCGCCAGATGTTCAAGCAGTTTCATCTCTTCTTCAAGATTCTGGCCCAGAGTGTTTTCGACAAACTCGCCCCGCTGCATTTCATCGAACAGTTCGCTGCCGGGATCGACATGCAGGTTGGCGATGAAGATTAGATTAGGTTTTGTTTCGTTGACCAGGGCGGCGTTGGCACGGGCGTTTTCAAGGTGCTGTTCCGTACCCGCCCCGCCGATGATGATGTTCAGGCTGAAGTCGATCCCCGCTTTTTTCAATCTTGCGAGTTGGGTTTTAGCGGTTTCAAGGTCGTAGCCTTTATTAAAATGCTCCATCATGCCGGGCAGGCCGGACTCCACGCCGATATTTAAATCGTTGAATTTAAGGGCACGCAGCTCTTTCAACTCCTCATCCGTCTTATTGATAATATTGAGGATGGAGGCGTACATGGCAATGGTTTTCACTTCCGGCAGAATCTCGTTGATTTTCCTGCCAATGGCCTTGAGTTTGTTGGCGCTGAGGGCGAAGGGGTCTGCGTTAAGGAGGAAGATTCTTTCCACATGGGGAATCGCCTCTCTGGCTTCACGCAGGTCCTTTTCGATCTGTGCAAGGCTTTCTGTGTGGAAACCCACCTTACGGTACATGGTGCAGAAGCTGCATTTGTTGTGGCTGCACCCAACGGTAACCTGCAGCAGCAGGGAATCCGCCTCAAATGGGGGACGAAAAACAGGTTCTGTGTATTTCATGGTTCGCTCCTTACTAATTCTTTTGTGTGATGGAAAAGGCCGGGGCCGACCGGCCGATTTCCATATCCAATAATTGATCGGCTACCCGAACAATACACACTGGCTCGGCCCTTTGCCATATTCGTCCATACAGCCGTTGCACGCTTCGCACTGGGGTTCTATATTCCGGTCTTTGGCCCATTTGGAGATCAGATCCGGTTCGGCCAAAAGAGTGCGGGCCATGCCAAATGCCATGATGTTTTTGTTGGATGCCAGGACCTTTTCCATGACGTCCATGTCCCGGTTGCCGCCGGTGAGGATCAGAGGGATATCCACCTGTTTGGAGATATATTCGGCATCTTCACGGAAGTAGGACTGCTCTTGTTCATCAAAAATGTCCGGGCGGGATGGGTAGGGGCCGGTAACCAGATTGCCGCCGCTAATATTCAGTGCTGTAATGCCGCGTTTTTTGAGGCCTTTTGCAATATATACCGCTTCATCCCGGGTCATGCCCTGGCTTTTCATATAATCGTTGCCGTGGACTTTGGCCCAGACCGGGTAATCCGGCCCCACGGCTTTCCGGATGGCCTCAAGCATTTCAAATGCGAACCGGGCACGGTTTTCGATGGGGCCGCCGTATTCGTCGGTACGCTTGTTGAAATAAGGCACGATGAACTGGCTGACCAGATAGTTATGTGCATAGTGGAGTTCCACCCCGTCAAAACCGGCTTTTTGGGCCCTGACAATGGCATCGGCCATGGCTTTTATGGCACGTTTAATATCGGCTTTTGTCATCTCCCTGGGGGTAGTGCCATATACGGGATGGGTGACGGCAGAGGGACCCATAATATCCCGTTTTCCCACACGATAATCTGAATGGGCACCGGCCAAAACCAGCTGCACCGCAATTTTTACACCATGGTTATGGGCGTTGTCTGTAAGCTTTTTGTAATGGGGAATCAAAAAGTCATCATAGAGGCCGGTACCGTATTTACCATACTGGTCCTCTTTCATCACATAGGTCAGACCGGTGATGATCAGGCCCACCCCACCCTGGGCCAGGCGGGTATGAACGTCAAAGAGCGGCTGCTGGGGGATGCCGTTCTCATCACTCATGTACATAGAGGTGGCGGAACGGACAAACCGGTTTTTGATTTCAAGGTTCCCGATTTTTACCGGAGAAAAAAGGGGGCTTTCCGGATGCTTTGCAGCAAAGACATTCAAGGGTGAAATCATTGCTGCGGCTGCGGCGGTACCTGTCATGGCCAAAAAATTTCTTCTAGTGATATTCATTGGGTTGCTCCTTATTTTTATCAACGTTGAATCTATTTTTATTTCCCATTGGATGATTTTAATATAAATTGGCCCAACAATAATTCAAATAATTGAATTTATGGATATGTATTATAAATATAATGCCAAACTCGATAATTTTATTCAGTTTGCCATACTGATTTTCACAATGGTATACGGTAGCGCCTGTCTATAACTGCATACCCAACTTAAAGGCAACAGCCAGAACAATGTACAGGGCTGGAGTGTATAAAAGCGTGGAAATCAGCAGGGTTGAAGCGGTTTCACCTCCACAGGTGCCGTAGGATTCCGCCAGGATACTGACCAGGGTCGCCGGAGAGAGCCCCGCAAGTACAACACCCATAAGGACAGTAGCCTTTCCCACATCCAGGGCGGCCAGAATAAGGCCGGCCAGCAATGGGTGGAGAATCAGTTTTGCCGTGTTTACTGCCATGATTTCCCGGAATTGAAATTTAATTTTAAGTTTGACGATAAGAATCCCTACGGCAAAAAGGGCGCAGGGAACCGATGCCATGCCGAAACTTTTCAGGCTCCCGGCCACAGCATCGTTCAGCTCAAACCCGGAACAGGAAAAAGCGGCACCGATAAAAGCCATGGTAATCATCGGTGTTTTTAACAGTGAGGCGATCACCTTCCAAAGGGTCCCCAGAGGGCTACCGGATTCTTTTGTGCGGTTGAATTCGAATATGGTTACGGTGAGAATCATCAGAACCGACGGAAGAATAATGGCCAGGGTGGTGACGATCAACGCCTGCCTGCTACCATGAAAAAGGTAGGTCATGAGGGGCAAACCAAGATAGGCCGAATTACTCAGACTGGCTGTGGTGGCCCGCATATTGGACTCCGTATAATGGACCTTGAACACTATTTGTGAGAATATGAACATCGAGGCATAGGTCAAAAAAATAGCCCCAAGATATCCGCCGATGAACCGCAGTTGCATGATATCCTGAAAGGGGGTGGTGGCCATAGTATGGAAAATCAGGGCCGGCAGGGTGAAGTAATAGACAAAGCTATTGAGAACTGTGGCGGTGTTTTCAGGAAGTATGTTTAACTTATGGGCGAAGGAACCGGCTATAATCATCAAAAAAAGCGGAATCAATGCCGTGGTGACAGTGGCAAACATAATCAGACCTTTTAAGAAATTTCAGAAAGACGGTCCCGGCACCTGTCCGGGACCGGTTTAAACCATAGAACACCTGCATTTGAGGACGGATCAGTTATTCCAGATTCCATCGCGGGTGTAGGGCCCGTTTACCACTTCCCAGAACCCTGCATCAACATATCGTCTGTCTCTGTTAATTGATTTGAGCTTTTCCATTTCTTCAGAGGAAAGGACAAGTTTTTGGGCATCAAAATTTTGTTTCAGCCGTTCAGGATTCACTGATTTTGGAATCACGGCGATGCCCCTATGTATGGCCCAACTGATCAGTACCTGGGCGGGTGACGCACCCTTTTTTTCTGCAATCTCTTTGACAATGGGGTCTTCCAGCAACACCGGCTCATCTTCTGCTTTCAACCCTGCCGGCCGATCAAATGATCCCAGAGGAGAATATGCTGTCAGGTGGATTCTTTTTCCGGTGCACCATGACGCCAACTCATCCTGATGCATATAGGGATGAATCTCGACTTGATTCATTTCAGGTTTTATTCTGGCCGTTTCCAACAGAGCATTTAACTTGCTGATGCTGAAATTACTTACCCCGATATGGCGCACCAGTCCTTTTTCCACTATATCTTCCATTCCTTTCCAGGTATCGGACAGAGGGCAATCCGCCAATGGTATAAACCCATCAGCACTGCCGGGTACTACGATTCCCAGTTCTGGTTTAATGGCAACGGGCCAGTGAATTTCATAAAGATCAAGGTAATCGAGTTTTAAATCGGCCAGGGTTTTTTCGATAGCCGGTATCACATTTTCCCGGCCATGGGAGTTGCACCACAATTTGGAGGTCACCCAAAGATCTTTACGGGTCACTTTATTTTTTTTGATGGACTCTTCTATGGCCTTGCCAACTTCCTGTTCATTTCCATAGACGGCGGCACAGTCGATATGACGGTATCCAATGGCTATCGCCTCTTTTACCGCTTGGTAGACCTCTCCAGGGGCGGCTTTCCATGTTCCTAGCCCAAGGATGGGCATTCTATCCCCGTTTTCAAATATCAATGATTCGTTCATGATGGTTTCCTTTAATCAAATTGTTGTTTAGTTTTCAAGAACGCAGGCGTTGGGTGTGGAGATCCAGCACTGGTTGCATGAGACACATTTAGGTTTATAACCCGGGTTCTCTGCCCAGTTGTTGACAAGATCCGGTTCACAGAGCAGGGGCCTTGCCAGGGAAACATATTGGATCTTTGTATTGTTTAGGATATCGGTCATGAGTTCAACATTCCGATTTCCCCCCATGAGAATTACAGGCACGCTGACTTCTTCTGCGATTTTGGCGGTGGCTTCTCTGAAATAGGATTGCTTATCAAGGCGGGCGATTTTTGTTCTGGCCGGGGCCAGGCCTTTGCCCGAGGATTCATTGGTGGCGCTGACCTCAAACAGGTCCATGCCCATTTCATCCAGCCGTTTGAAAATCTCCAAAGCATCTTCAAATATAAGGCCCTCGCCCTCATCCATGAAATCATCAAAGTTCAGTTTGATCATGACGGGAAAATCCTTCCCCACCCGTTCTCTGATCTCTGCATAGGTCTCGTAGATGATCCTGGCACGGCTGTGGATATCCCCGTTGTATCCATCGGTCCTGCGGTTGTAATATGGGGTTAAAAAGGAACTTAAAAAATACCCGTGGGCCCCGTGGATCTGCACGGCGTCAAACCCTACAGCCTTTGCCCGGGCAGCGGCGTCTCCAAACATCTTGACTATCCGCTTGATATCCTCTGTCGAGGCTTCTTTGGGACAAAGTCCCGTGACCCGGTTTTCAATATCTGACGGCGCAAGGATATTCATTTTGTCTCGATCCGGGTGGTGGGACTGGGAGCCGCCGAACACGATCTGAAGAGCGATTTTACTGCCTGCGGCGTGGACCCTGTCCGTCAGATCTCTGTATTCGTCAATAAATGAGTCGTCGTAGATGCCAATCATTCCAGGGTTGGGCTGCTCTTCATCAGAGATATAGGCATAGCCGGTGATAATCAGACCTGTGCCCCCTTGGGCCAATTCTTCATAAATATTGCAGACGGTGTCGTTAAGATGGCCGTCGGCTTCTGCGGCCTTCATCCAGACAGCCGAACGGATGAATCTGTTTTTAAGCTGCATGCCGTTGACTGTGGTACTGTCAAATAAATCCATTGTTACCTCAAATTTTAAATTATTAAGTATTTGCCGCATACAATAGAGGCTGTGGACAAATTATTCAAATAAGGCTAATTATGGGTATAGATTATAATTCTAATGGATGTATCCCATGATCAATCTTGAGTGGTTAAGAACCTTTAAAACCATATACGAAAAAGGCAGTATGACGGCAGCGGCCCAGGCGCTTTACATCTCCCAACCCGGAGTGAGCCTGCATTTAAGTTCCCTGGAAAGCCATACCGGCCATAAACTCTTTGACCGTGCCCCCAGGAAACTGACCCCAACGGAACAGGGCAAGCTGTTGTACAATGCCGTCATTGATTCCATGAGGCGCCTGGAGGAGATCGAACAAAAATTTCAAAAGAGTTCTGGCAAAGACATTCCCACCCTGACCCTGGGTATGTGCTTTGAAACCTTTCAGATTAGTCTTGAAAAGTACCTGCACCAAATGCCCTTTAACCTTTTTATGGAATTCGGGGAATACAGGGAACTGCTCCAAAAACTTGAAAAAGGGCTGATAGACATGGTGGTCACCCCCCAGAAAATTGAAATCCGGAATGTGGTCTACCAGCCCTTTTCCAGGGAAAATATTATCCTTGCCGCAGGCCTGGGTACAGACACTTCAGCCTTTGAATCTTTTGTTAAACAAGGCGAAAGGGAAAGCATGCTCCAATGGCTGGGAAAACAGAAATGGTACGGCATTGCCGGGGACAACGAGCATCTGCTCCGGTTCTGGCAGCTCAACTTTAAAGCTGCACCGGACTTCCGTCCCAATTATATCGTGCCCAACATCCATTCCATTATCCGCAGCCTTTCCAAAGGACCGGGACTGGCCGTGATACCGGATTTCCTCTGCCTGGAGCAGATTGAAAAAAGAACCATACAGGTGCTTTGGGAGGGCTTTACCCGCCTCTCCAACACCTTGTATTTTGCCAAGATGAAAACAACCAGATGCCCGGACCAGATTTGCCGGGTCCAGGAAATCCTTGAAAAAGAATTGCCCAAGGTTAATAAAGCCTAAATAATTATGACAGCCAGGTGGCGGCGGTCATACTGGCAGGCCCCCACTCCACGGTACGGTGATATTTAACATCAGGGGTGCCGAAGGTCATGGCGTATCCGATGACATGACCTTTGGGAACACCGAGGCGTTTGCGGACATCGGGTAAAACTTCATCTGGTTAATAGATCGGAAGTTTTCATCCCGCTATGGTAACAGTTTTATATCTACTACAACAAATTAGGTTCCGGCTTCGCCGGGTTAGACCCTTTATGTATACATAAAGTATTGTCAAGTTGTACCCGACTTAGCCTCATGCTTGCGGATATTTTTTTCCATTACAAGATCACCGCCGACAACGAGCCACATAATGGTTGCCATGAGTACCAACAACGCCAGACTTCCCGACATTAACCATGGCAGTGAAATTAACAGCAGGACTGCAAGAAGGCGAATGTGAACCCCTTTTGTCATTGCCAGACGCGGTGGTCCGGCACCGATGGCTGTGGCACAAATGCATGCCTCGCAAAGAGAATATATTGCCAAGGCACCGGGCAGTATCCAGCCTGAAAAAGTTGTTATATTATGGTTGGTATCAAGGAAAATATTGAGCTCAATCCCAACGCCGATGGCAGCGATTGCGGCCGACAGCGGCAGATGGGCGAAAAGCCAGATATAATACGGCAACTCCGTTTTCATCTCAGTAAGATTCTCCACCGCCTCAATGTCTAATCGGTCAAAATAGGTCCACCAGACACTGACAGCGATAAGTACCCCAAGTGCCATATGCAGGTAAATCTGCCATGACGGTGCATATTCCAAGGCACCATTAACCGCGCCGACAAAACTTTCACCGAGAACCAGAATGGTAAAGAGGCCAAATCGTTCGGGCAGGTGGGAAATATGAGGGGGAAACTGTTTGTTCAAGTTTCCGTTCCAAATGTTGGTGCAAACCTCGACAACAAGACCGAGAAGGAAGCCGAAAACCTGCCAGCCTGCAGGTAGCATCACACTCAGCCACCAGATGGCAATGCCAATGCCATGACCCCGGACATAATGACGAGTTAAGGGGCGGGCCTGCTTAAGATAACGACCGGCACGCCAGATTTGAATCAGTTGAAAAGTGCGGACCAAGGCGTAACTGGCGCCGACTAGGGCAACATGTTTTTCAACGCCGTGTCCCACGGCAACAGCCAGAATCACAAGCGAGACAAGCTGGACCGTTCCAAGAAATCGCTTGCCGCGATCCTCATCGCTATCAAATTGAGTGGCGTAATACACTTCGTTCACCCAGGCCCACCACACTGGCACAAAGGTAATACAGAATATCGACAGACCATGAAGGTCGGGATGCGCTGCCAGGTGGTGCGCCAACTGAGCGACAACTTGCTTGACACGCGCCGATTATTCCGAGCCGCTACAGTTAGTCATGTGATCCAAGCATCTCAAGAAGATCTCCACGCCTGAAGGTCGCTGAAAGTTGTTGGAGAGATATTTCTCTGTCTCCATAACAGGCTTTTAAAGCATCCCTGATATCGTTAACGGCGTTTGCATGATATTGCGCTTGGCCATCTTTGAATTTTTGAACTATTTCCTGAAAGTTGCGATGAGAAACCTCAGGCAGTGTTACACCCTTGTCAGCCAGAAGCTTTCTGCCAATCAACATTGCAATGTAATGCGAAGCATAAGATATAAAATCTGGTGGTGTCGGAGAAGTGGGGCGTTTCCTTTCATTTTCCACTGCCCGAAAAATCAGGACGCCCAGCAGCGCTTGGGCCGCATTCAAATTTTTGAAGATATCTTCATAGAGTTTTCCAAAGTGTTCTTTACGCCGAAATTTAGCCTGATGTGGCCGTTGTCTCCAGATTGCTAGAACCGATTCCGCAACAATAGAACTGGTAATGACACTTGAGCCGCCGCCCCCCTCTTCACGCTGACGCTTGTATGTATATCCAAGATCATCAATACCGATTTCAAGTTGTTTTTGAAACTCGTCATTTGAACGAAGATCCCGCAGATCGACAGGGTTCTGGCTATTGGTCGCATAAGTGATGTCTTTTACAAAACCCTTATGTGTCTCGGCGAGCTGATAAATACGGACCATGACATAGGCTGATTCGCCCACTACACTGGGCAGAACGCCATTCAAGGTCTCCTGAATCGTTTTGCATGTCTGGCCGCCATTGATGACCTGCATATTTTTGAGTTGCACTTTGTAATCCGATTTTTGAAAGGCATTATAATCAAATTTGTCACAAACCACTGTGATGCCGTTGTTGTAGAAGTAAAATTTATCCGATCGTTGCGGATCACAAAGCGTTTCATGAATAGCTGTGTTAACGCGATTGGTGTGAAGGCCGAGGTAGCGGCGGATATTTCTCTCCAGAAGCTTATCGCCATGGTCATTAAACAGCCTATGAATTTCTTGCACTGAAACACGTCCGACCAGCACGCGCATGTAATTCATGTCTTCGACAATCGCCTGGCCATTCAAGGTCAATGTGGTATCAACCTTTTTGCTTCTTTGCAGGATGTTGACTATGGAGTCGTGATTGAAATGAACGATCTCAACCTTGTCGCCATAGTCCTTTTTCGCCTCATCTATCCAATTTTTGGCTTGGCCAGTCCAGATGACACCGTTATTGCACAAAAGAACACGAACATTGGGAATATACGCGTCACGAATAAGCGAACGGATTTCTTCAATTTTTGGAGCTATTTTTTTATTTAATGCAACTCTGCGATAGGGATCAAAAAGCACTTGTACGGTATCAACTGCTTTCTGGACACCGTTTTCCGGAAAATTTGCCTCACCTTCCAGATCCTTAACCTTGTATTTGCCTTGAAAGATTGTGACCAGAAACTCCCCATCTTCCACCTCGCCAACATGGAGCCCGTCTACACCGGCATCATTACCTCCTTCGGTAATCAATTCAGCGGCATCCTCTAGAGGCATCTCAAGGCAAGTTGAGATGCACAACAGTACAAATGCCGCTGATTTTTTCTTGTTAAGATCATTGCCTTTTGGCAACCATTCGGGATGATCTTCAACAATACCGATGACCCGCTGGTCGATGATGCTGGCGTTAATATTCATATCTTTATCTCCTAAATTCGTAGTCTAAACTCTTCTATCTCCTGGGCAACATTAGAGTGCAGGTCTTGCCGGAGTCAACCTCAAACCCCAGGCCCAAATCCACCACCTAATTTCTGATTTTAGTGTGAAATCAATTAATTAGCCACGTTTATCTTTCACCCATTTGGTGAAAGATAAACCTTGTTAACCTTTTGAATTAACAACCAAATAACATATTAGATGGTGGATTTGGGCCAGGCGTAGACCTCATCTTGTTTAATATCCAATAATGTCCGACGCGACGCCTGGGCATAGTCCTTTTTTCGATCCACTTGTAGCCCGTTTTGTCGCTTACATTCCGTATTTGCGGATGTCATCCACTATGTTTCGATCTGCTGATAAACTATCACAATTTCTTAAAATGTCATCAATTCTGTTTTCTTGATTTGGCATGGCTATTTAATTTGCTTTTATTCTTGTGCATTATTAAGATTCTAACGTTTGAGTTGACGGGCCGCGCTATGGCTCTCGAAAAAGGCGGTTCAGTTACTCGCGGTCCCGTTCAGTGATTGGTTCTGCTTCCAAACTTTAGATCATCCTATCTACAATATCATTTTCTGTATATCCGCTGATAAAACTCCAACCTGCAAACAACTCCCAAAAGAAATTTGAAAGCTGGTTAAGTTCATCATAATTTAAGGTAGTATTTTTTAGTTTTATTACAGCTTGAGATAGCCTTTTAAAAAAATAAAATACATCAAGATCTTCTATAGTTACATTACCAAGTGATCAACACGACAGCGACACTTTCAAAATTCCTCCCGTTTAGGACGAATTTTATAGCTCTAAATCACCTAAAATGCGTTGATTTACCGACACTTTTTGCGGGAATAAAATAAAGTGTCGTTGAAATCGAGGGCTCATTTTGATTATTATATATTGTAAAATCAATGTGTTATCTAAAAACAATACTTTTTGGGTTAACCTGTTGATTTTATTGTAAAAAAGTGTTTGATTTCAACACCCTTTTGTAGTTTTAATTATTCTAATTTAAAAGTTTTGATTTTACGCCACAAAGAGACCCGGTCGATTTTCATGATTTCAGCAGCCCGGGTTTTGTTCCAGTTGGTCTGTTCCAGCACCCACTGGATATACCGTTTTTCCTGCTCCTTCATGGTGGGGATTTTGCCTTCCGGGGCTGTGCGGTAGGTTTCAATGGCCAGCTGGGTGAGATGGTTGGGCAGTGCCTCGGGATATATCACTTGGCTGTTCTCCATGGCCACGGCCCGTTCTATGATGTTCTCAAGTTCCCGGACGTTTCCCGGCCAGGTATAGTTGACAAGGAATTCCATGGTGGTCCGGTCAATTTCCTTGATCTTTTTTCCCATATCCCGGTTTTTTTTTGCCAGAAAATGATAGGCCAAAAGGGGAATGTCTTCTTTTCTGTCTGCCAGGGCAGGCAGTATGATGGAGGCCACGTTGAGCCGGAAATAAAGGTCCTGGCGGAAATGCCCCTGGTCTACCTCGTGGTGCAGGTCCCGGTGGGTGGCGGCAATGAACCTTAAATCCACGCCCACGGTATGGGTGCTGCCCACCCGCATGATTTCTTTTTCCTGGATTACACGAAGGATTTTGATCTGCATGGAGGGCGGCATATCCCCGATTTCATCAAAAAATACCGTGCCCTGATCGGCAAATTCGAACAGGCCTTTTTTGGTTTTCATGGCACCGGTGAATGCCTCTTTTTCGTGGCCGAAAAGCTCGTTGGCCATGAGATCCTCTGAAAATGAGCCGCAGTTAAAGGCGACCATTTCGTGGTTTTTCCGGCTGGAAAGACTGTGAATCGCCCTTGCCACTAGTTCTTTACCGGTGCCGCTTTCCCCTAAAATCAATACGGAGATATCGGTTTGGGCCACTTGGGAGATGGTCTTTTTTACCTGGCGCATGCCCGGACTGTTACCGATGATTTCAGGCAGCTTTGATTTCTGGGCGAGCTGCTTTTTAAGCGATTTATTTTCCATCTGAAGGGATCGCTTGAGGAGGGCCTGTTTGATGATCTGTCGAACTTCGTCTATTTTATAGGGTTTTGCAATATAATGATATGCCCCTTCTTTCATGGCGATAACAGCATTATCGACAGTGGCGTAGCCGGTGATCATGATGACTTCAGCGTAGGGCTGCAGTTCCCGGGTGCGTTCAAGGATCTGCATGCCGTCAATTCTTTTCATCTTGTAATCGGTGATAATCAGATCAAAACTTTTGGATTTGATAAGGTTCAGCCCCTTGGTTCCGCTGTCTACGGCCGTAACCTTGTATCCATCCTTGAGAAGGATGTGTTCAAGATTTTTAAGGGCGATTTGCTCATCTTCGATTATAAGAATATGTTCCTGCATGCTTCTCCTATTGTCAATTCGGCAGACTGACGGTAAATATTGTACCGTGGTCAAGGCTGGAATTCACGCTGATTGTTCCGCCGTGCTGTTCAATGATACCATGGATAATGGAAAGTCCTAATCCCGATCCCTTTCCCACTTCCCGGGTGGTGAAAAAAGGGTCGAAAATTTTGGCCATATGTTCTTCCTTTATCCCGTTGCCCGTGTCCTGAACCGTAAAAACAAAAGCCTGTGCCTGACTGTCCTTGAACGCTGAAATGGTCAGACGTCCGCCTTCCTGGTCCTCCATGGCAAATACGGCATTGATAATCAGATTAAGCAGTACCTGTTGGATGCGCCGGGGATCCATGCTTCCTTCAATATCATCGGGAACAGTGATTTCCACGTCAATATTCGAAGGAATGTCTCCTGTAATCAGGTGCATGGTGTTGTTGACCAGTTTTTTAAACAGGACCGGTTCAAGACTGAAATCACTTTGCCTGGAAAAATCAAGCAGGGCCCGGATAATTTCTTTTGACCGGTTGATCTCCTGTTCGACATTAGTCAAGAGCGTCTTTTTATAATCAATATTCGGGTCTTCAATTTCCTCCTGGATAATCTGGACACTGGTGGAGATATTGTTCAATGGGTTGTTCAGTTCATGGGCCACCCCGGAGGTGAGCGTGCCTAAAGATGACATTTTTTCGGCCTGGATGAGCTGGGTTTTACGCCGACCTAATTCTTCAATCATGTCGTTCAGGCTTACGGCCAAAGATTCAAATTCGTCCCCGGTTTTTATTGCCGGAATCTTATCATAATCGCCCTTGGCAATGTTTTTGATGCCGGTTTCAATGGCTTTTAAGGGCCGATTAAGCTTGATTACCAGAAAAATGGCGGCCAGTACCGTGAGAACAAACAAAGATAACAGGGAAAACATCAAGTATTGCCTGGAACGGTCCAGCAGTTCAAACACCTTTTTCTTCTCTGTTTTTACCACCTGTTCAATATCAGTGGTCAGTTCCCGTCCAAGCTGGCTCACCGTATTTTGAATCTGCAAAGATTGCTCAGAAGAGACTGTGCCGTTTCTATACAGAGCCAACAGGGTTTCCATGTTGGTGCGGTAGGCATTGATGGCCTGGCTGCGTTGCTGAAAAGAGAGCTCATTTGCCACAAGGTCAGAGAATTCTTTTTTGATAAGCACCTGCTTTTCATCAATCTTGCGAATGTATGACAGGGCCTGGGACAGATCCTTGATATCTTTTCTTAAGAAAAAATTTTTTTCGTAACGCCGGGCCTCCAGCACTGTATCCAGCAGGTCCCGTTTCTTTTCAATGAGCACCAGGGTGTTTAACACCATGGAATTGCTGTAGTGGTTCATAAACCAGATAATGCTGTTCACTACCATGAAAATCAGGAAAAGAAATGATATTTTTTGTCTAAGACTGAAACGCATAATCAACTTATATATATGTTTTCTATGGGAAACAAGGCCATAGCCGGTTTAATTGTTATCTTTTTACACTCGATTATCGAGTTACAATAAGCACGACAATAAATGGGCCGACCGGAGATAAGGCTATCCGATCGGCCCGGAGGGGATACTATTGTTTTTTAGGTTTAAGAAATACCGTAAAAAAAATAAATTACGGCCAACTCCACAGCAAGAAACAGCACGGTCATCACTGCACCGGCTTTGGCATAATCAATGGTCCTGTAGCCACCCGGCCGCATGATCAGGGCATTAACCTGATGGGTAGGCAACACAAAGGTATTGGACGCGGAAATCCCCACCACCAGAGCAGCCATTCTCGGATCAGCCCCGGCCATGACGGCCATGTTCATGCACAGGGGCACCAGAAGTACCGTGGCCCCGACATTGGAGATAACCAAAGTAAAAAAGGATGCCATGACACCCACAACCGCCAGAAGAACGATGGGGGAAGGCGTGCCGATCAGGCTGAGCACGGTTTGGGCGATAAATCCGGCCGTGCCGGTCTTCTCAAAGGCAATACCCAAGGGGATAAGTCCTGCCAGAAGAAAAACCGTCATCCAGTCTACGGACTGATAGGCTTCGTCAACGGTGAGAACACCTGTGATGATCATGCCAAGCGCCCCGGACATAAGCGCCACTGACAACTGGATTTTTAAGACCACGATCTGAAAAAGGGCAAGTGCAAGCCACCCTACAGCCAGCATTGCTTTCTGGGGCCGCAAAATTTCGCCTTCCAGTTCAGAGGCGAACATTAACGATTTTGGGGCCGGCCGGTTTTTAAGAATATGAAATTTTTCCCAGGGTCCCTGGAGCAGAAGGGTATCCCCCATGGCCAGTCGGATATTGGTCAGTCCGGAATAGTACTTGCGGTTGTCCTTGAACAGCACCAGAGGATTAAGACCGAACATTTCTTTGAAATCCACCTCGTTCAAGGTTTTTCCGATCAGTTCGGACCTGGGAGACACAACTGCCTCCACCATGCCGGCATTGGTGTTTGCAAGGGACTCGGCAAAGGTATCCAGAGCCGGCTTCATTTCCCAGCTAAATTCTGCTGCTAGCCGGTCAATATTTTCCTTTTTACCCACCACCACTATGTCGTCGCCGGCATGAATGCCTTCGTAACTGTGGGGCACATGGTTGGTGGTCCGGGTGGCGGGTGAAGAGATGCCAATGACCGTAACAAGAAATTGAGGACGAATGTTTAGATCATCCAGAAGCCCTGTGGTGCCATTTGATTCGGGCACATGCATCTCGACCAGGCTGTTGACCCCCTGGTATTCCTGGATCAGTACATCTGATGCACCTTTACCGGCTTCGCCGCTTGCGTTTGGGAGAATGAACCGTCCCAAAAACAAAAAATATAAAAGCGCCGTAATCAACAGACACACACCGATGGGGGTCTGGGTAAACAACCCGAAAGGTTCAAGCTTTTCACCGCCCAGCACCATAAGGTCATTGAGCAGGATGGTCGGGCTTGCACCCACAAGGGTAAGCGTTCCACCAATAATAGCGCAAAACCCCATGGGCATCAGGATGCGGGAAGTGGGTATCCCCACCCGCTTGGAGATTCTCTGGGTAGCGGGCAAAAACAGGGCTGCGGCCCCAATGTTCTGCATCATACTTGAAATAACGCCCACAGTACTTGAGACCAGAAGCATGATCTTGGCTTCGCTTCTACCTGCCAAGGCCAGGATGGGCTTGGCTACCTTATTCATAACGCCGGTTTTATCTAAACCGGCACCAATGATAATTACGGCAATAATGGAACAAACTGCATTGGAACTCAAGCCCACAAAGGCTTCTTTGGGAGAGATCAGTCCAATCAAGGGAAGAAGGACCATCATCATTATCCCGACCACATCCACCCGCACCCATTCGAATACAAAGAGGCAGATAACAAAGACCAGGATGATCATGGTCATAATCATATCAGGTGTCATTTAAAAAAACACTCCATTGAAAATTAACTATTTATATGAAAGAACTGAACTAACCAGTTGGTTTCTTTCATGATTTGTTGTGGCCTAACCTCGGTGGAAGACCAGGTCTGCCATGGCCGTTATTCAGAACTAACTCTATTCACCTTCATTTCTGTAAATAAAGCACAGCACTGCTGTAAACAAAACGATACTAAGACCGATGATAAAATGAGCACTCATGAAAGATGTCCTCCTAATTCACTGAATAAACACAAAGCCGCTGGGCAATCCGGTGCTGGTTGACGGCAGCATCTCTTATCTCAGCAGGGCTCTTGTTCTCGGAAATAATAAATTCAATATGTCCGCACTCCTTGGTGATATCGGCAATGGCATGGTCAACATCGGCCTGGCTTGTGGTATGGGCAAATTTAAGCCCCAGTTCTGCGGCTTTTTCCTCAAACGGCATCACATTTTTTGCGGTTGTATCCTTAAAATCGGCGTACAGTTCTTCCTGGCTAGTGGAAAAAAATGAGGTCACGTCATGGGTCAGATTGGCTGCATTTACCGCGATAATGCCGTAATTCATACGTTTGGCCATATCCAGGGCATACTCAACCATATCATCGGAAAACCGGCTTTCAAGGGTTGCAACCACCAGGTTTTTCCCCTCGTTTTCCCGGCACAATATGCACTGATCGCTATCAGTATCAATATTATTGTTAGCGCAAGGCTGGGAAAACTTAATTGCTTTTTCCGCATCGCCGTGTTTTTTGCCAAGAGTAAATATTTTATTTAAAAACTGCATACGCCACTATCTCCTTTAGATGTATTGGGTTTATTATTATTGCTGGCAAATAATGAGCAAGTTACATACCAGTTCCCCAAAAACAGCCGCAACAGCCTACTTAGCAGGGTTTTCCAAAAGTTTTGGACCACGCTTTCAATTTTAATCGTGTTGCATAATGCAATGTTTTTTCAAATTATTATTCAAAGCCTCGCCTCATGGCTGTTTTCGGATATTGCAATTGTCAATGTCGGTGTTGCTTAATGAAACAATTTATACCGGATTCATCTTTTACTTTTGTTTGAGGAGATCGAAAAAACCTTATTTAATCTGCGGTCCTAAAGGGCTGCCGTACCTCTAACTAGATATCAGGCATGCTAATTGCTCAAAGCTCCATAATAAAAAAATTTAATAATTTTTGAAGTCTGAAAAGAAGGGGGGGGGGCTGTCAGGGTGAAACGAATCTTTAAAAAAGAAGAAGAGACTCAGGTAGTTGATACGGGAGCAGAAGAGATTGCCGCACTGCGCGAGGCCGTGCTTGACCAAAAAATTCCGACCGAAGTTGAAAAAATTTTGCTCAAGGAAGTAGACCGGCTTGAAAAGATCAACCCCACTGCGGCAGAGTACACCATCGGGCTCAACCATATCGACTATGTGATCTCTCTGCCCTGGAACCGATACACCCAGGATAATCTTGACATCCGGCGTGCGGAACAAATCCTGAACTCCGATCATTATGGACTTGAAGAAATCAAGGAGAGAATTCTTGAGCACCTGGCCGTCCGGCAGATGAAGTTGTCTCGGAAAAACACCATTTTGGTGGTGGATGATGAACAGATCACCCGGATGAACCTGGAGCATGTCCTGTCCAAGGAGGGTTATGAGGTGAGCACCGCTGACGGCGGCACCCAGGCCCTGGAATTTCTAAAAGGAAAGACTGTGGATCTTGTGATCACGGATCTTAAAATGGATAAGATCGACGGCATGGCGCTTTTGGAACGTATAAAGGCCACAAGTCCTTCCACAGAGGTGATCATCATTTCCGGGTATGCCACGGTGCTCACTGCTGTGGACGCCATTAAGCGGGGTTCTTTTCATTTTATTCCCAAACCCCTTAAGCTTGATGACATCCGGGAAACCGTTAAAAAGGCCCTGGGCAAAAAAACAGGACTTGTGGAAGCCAAGGGACCCGTAATCTGTTTTGCCGGTCCTCCAGGCACGGGGAAGACCTCACTTGGCCAATCCATTGCCCAAAGCCTGGAACGTAAATTTGTCCGGATCTCTCTTGCCGGCGTTAAAGATGAGGCCGATATCAGGGGGCACAGGCGTTCCTATGCCGGTGCCCTTGCCGGCCGGATCATCCAGGAGATTCGCCGAGCCGAATCCTTGAATCCCGTGCTTATGCTTGATGAAATCGATAAGATCGGACAGGACTTTAAAGGAGACCCTGCCTCAGCTCTCCTTGAGGTTCTGGATCCCCAACAAAATTCAAAGTTCATTGACCATTACCTGGATATTCCCTTTGACCTTTCCAAAGTTATGTTCATTGCCACGGCCAATATGGTGGCACGGATTCCAGGGCCTTTGCTGGACCGGTTTGAGGTAATATCCATGTCCGGGTACACCATCGAAGAAAAAACCCACATTGCCCAACGCCACCTGATCCCCCGGGCCAAAGATGATACCGGGCTTTCGGGGTTTGATCTTGAATTTACACAAAATGCACTTTGGGCCATCATCAGGGAACACACCCGGGAGGCGGGGTTACGGGGCCTTGAACGCAAAATTTCCGCAATCTGCCGGAAGATTGCCCGGCGGTATCTCAATACGCCGAATGGGTCCCGGCAGATAAAAATTGATGAAGGCACCGTGGAAAAACTTCTGGGCCCTGCCAGATTCCACTATGAAATTGCAGGGGCCAGGGACCGGGTGGGATGTGCCACAGGACTTGCCTGGACAGAAAGCGGCGGAGAAATCATCTTTGTTGAGACCACGCGGATGATGGGGGCCGAACGTCTGATCCTCACAGGATATCTGGGAGACGTAATGAAGGAATCGGCCCAGGCGGCCTTAAGTTACATCCGCAGCCATACCGAACAATTTGGCTTGGCTGCAGATTTTTTCCAGGGCCGGGATATCCACATTCATGTGCCCTCAGGGGCTATTCCCAAGGACGGTCCGTCAGCCGGGATGACCATTGCCGTGGCCCTGATCTCCCTTTTAAAAGATATACCCTGTCCCAGGGATACGGCCATGACAGGCGAGGTGACTTTAAGTGGCAGAATCCTTCCGGTGGGCGGCATTCGGGAAAAACTGCTTGCAGCCAAAACCGCCGGAATCAAGACAATCATTTTTCCTGGCAAAAATCAGGCTGAAATAACAGCCATGGATGACAGCCTCAAGCAGGGAATAAAAATCTTTACCGCAGGTGAACTCGACGAAGTGCTCCGAAAGGTGTTAGGCATAGAAGCCATTACAAACTGAAATTTTGCGTTGAAACCCTTGCCGGGCAAGGCCGGAACATGGTGCCCCGGTAGCCGGCTAAGGTTAAATTTCAGGCTTGATCATTTATTATCTTTCATACTTTTCTTGACAAAAAGCGCCGTTCTATCCTAAAAACGCCTGGATATAGAACTAAAGTTAAATAAGCATTCAGTTAATTTATTTTAAAGATGGAGAGCATGAGACGGAATCAAAACGCCGATTTAAGAAAGCCTGAAATCCTTGAAAGTTTTTATCAGGTGATGATCAAGGAGGGGATTGAAGGCAGTTCTATCAGCAAAATTGCAAATCGTCTCGACATTCATCCCAGCCTGATCCTCCATTATTTTAAAAATAAAGATAATATGAAATTAGAGTTAGTGGAGCTTTTGATCAAAAAATTCGAATCGCGCCAGATGATTGATGTCAGTCACATTGAAGACCTTGACGAACGGTTTTCAAAACTGATGGATATTCTTTTTTCTTTTCAGTGGTCCAGAACTGTGGATCCCGGCGTGCATTTTGGATTTTATTATCTGAGTTTCAGGGATAAGCGAATCTCAAAACGATTTAAAACCATGTTTGTGTGGTTAAGAGACTACCTGATGTCGAATCTGGCTGATTTTAACCGGGCTGGGGTGATATCTATTTCCAATGAAAAAAAAGCCGCTGATTATATTGTTACCGTGATGGAAGGTCTTGAGTTTCATGCGCAATTTCTTGCAGACGACCAGCCATTTGAGGAGTTTGCACAAACCGCAAAAAAAATGGTGGTACATGGTTTGAGAACAGGCGGATTTAAGTAGCCCCTAAAATGATCAATCCTTGAGGTAAAATTTATTTTTTTAATATTGTAACCTGATTAATTGATTTTAACTGCATGTTTTATAAGGGTAATATATTATTAACTGGTCGTTCAATTAAATTAACCGTTCGTTCAAATAATTTGGTTGAAATTGCCATAAAATTTAAATAAAGGAGAATAAAAATGTTAGACAAAAGAAAAGATGGGCCGGCATGTGAGCGCGACGTGGATACCGCCTTTTCCGAGGCCCGGAAAATGGTAGATTTGATTACAACGCCTGAAGCGGATTTGACCCAGACAGATCGTGAGTGGGTCGCCGCCGAAGTCAGCAATAATTTTGCAAATCATGTGAATAAAGGGTTTCTTGAATACAGAAAATCGGTGACGGAAACCCAGGATTTTGCCCTCACGGACTGGTACGGCCAGGGGTCGATTCTCAAGGATGTGCTTGGAAGAGAATACATCGATATGCTAGGCGGGTTCGGTCTGTACGGCCCCGGCATCCGTCATTCTAAGATTGTGGCTACCGTCAAAGCCCAGTTGGACAGGAGCCCCCAGTACAGCCAGGAGATGTTAGATCCATTGAGAGCGCATCTGGCCAAGGTTATCGCAAAATTGACCCCGGGCGATATTCAATATGGTTTTTTTGCCAACAGCGGCACCGAGGCTGTTGACGGGGCCATGAAGCTGGCTAAATTTTATACCGGGAAAAAAGGGTTCATTGCCACCATGGGTGGATTCCATGGCAAATCCCTGGGGGCTTTGTCTCTTTTGGGAAAAGCCGTATACCGCGAACCGGTTCTGCCGCTGCTGGAGGGGATTCATCACGTTCCTTTCGGAGATGCCGATGCGGTTAAAAATACCCTTGAAGCGGCTAAAATTACCGGTGCAAGCATAGCCGCCGTTGTTGCCGAGCCCATTCAGGGTGAGGCCGGTGCCATTGTACCTCCGGATGATTACTGGCCCTTGCTTCGGGATATCTGTGACCATTACGGCGTGTTGCTTATTGCCGATGAGGTACAGACTGGGTTCGGGCGAACCGGCAAGATTTTCGGTGTGGACCACTGGGATGTCGAGCCGGATATCATGTGTTTCGGAAAAGCGCTGGGCGGTGGGGTTGTTCCCATGTCAGGTTTTTTCTCCACTGCAAAAATCTGGGAGTGCATGGAACCCAATCCTTTTATGCACACCACCACTACAGGCGGCAATCCCCTGGCCTGTGCGTCAGCCCTTGCTGCCGTCACGGTTCTTCTTGAAGAAGATCTTGCCGGTCAGGCTGCTGAAAAAGGGGAGTATATCTTGAGTAAAGTCGGCGAGCTTCGGGATAAATATCCGAGTATCCTGGAAGGTATAAGGGGGAAAGGGCTGCTTCTGGGCATGGTCTTTCCTTCCGATGAAATCGGGTATAAGGTCGCATCAGGCTTGTTCAGCCGTAAGGTATTAACGGCCGGCACATTGACCAATTCTAAAACCATCCGTATCGAACCTGCGTTGAATGTGCCCTATGACATCATTGATGAAATGCTGGTCCGTCTTGAAGACACGTTTAAGGCCATCGCAGACTAGCGCGGCGTAACTATCAAAAGCCACTGCCTTGTTTTTAAACTTAAGAATAAAAGGTATGTGGCCTTTTTATGTAAAGGGGAAAAAGGGTTCCCCGTATTTGAAAGGAGACAACGTTTATGAGTGAAACCACTGTCATGAACGGAGCACCACCGGCAATAGCTTCTATGAATAACCTTCGGCGGATCACCATGGAATATATAGTGATCGCCATTGGTTTTTTGGCCATAACCGGCCTTTCACCCGATGATGTGGAATCGTTTGGCGTGTTGTCAGCCATTCCTTCTGTCTTTCTTCTGGCTTTTATTTTTTATACCAAACGGGTCCTTGAAGGACTGACCCTGGCTTCATTGCTCGGCTTTCTTATGGCCGGTAAACTTAATTTTTTTTCAGAGATCAACACAACGTTAACCACGGTGCTCACCGATGGGAATACCCAGTGGCTGTTCATCGTCTGCGGGCTCATGGGCAGTATCATCGCCCTGGTGGAAAGAAGCGGCGGGGCGGAGGCATTTGGCAGATGGGTGGCCAAACGGGCCAAAACCCGGAAAAGTACTCTGCTTTGGACCTGGATTCTGGGGGTGGTGATTTTTATTGATGATTATTTAAATTCTCTGACCGTTGGCGCCTGCATGGCTCCCATTACGGACAAACACAAAGTTTCCCGGGAAAAATTGGCCTATATCGTAGATTCTACCGCCGCTCCGGTATGTGTGCTCATCCCCATTTCCACTTGGGCCGTCTACATCGGCAGTCTGCTGGAACAGTCTGGTGCCGCAGCAGAAGGAGAGGGGGTCAAATTTTTTATCAAGACCATTCCCTTTAATTTTTACGGATGGATCGCAGCGATCATTGTGCCTTTGGTGATTCTTGGCATTATCCCTTTGTTCGGCCCCATGAAGAAGGCGGAAAAAAGAGCCAGAGAAAAGGGTATTCTGGCACCTCCGGGATCGGAAAAAATTGATATTCACGGCAATGATTCCTATGATATTCCGGACAATCCGAAAATTCTGAATTTTTTCCTGCCCATCATTTTTCTGGTCGGGTCCACCATTTATTTTGACGTGGACATGCAGGCCGGTGTTATTTCCACGGTGGCGTTTATGTTTCTGCTTTACATCCCCCAGGGTCTGCTCAGCCCGGAAGGTTTTTTTGACGCCTGCGTAACCGGTATCAAACAGATGCTTTTTCCTTTGCTGATGGTTGTTCTGGCGTTTACCTTCGGGGCTGTGAATGAAAAAATAGGATTTTTAAGCTTTGCTATTGACTCGGCAAAGCAGGTCATGACCCCCCAGTTGCTGCCGTTTGTTATATTTTTGATTCTGGGTATCACGGAGTTTATCATGGGCTTGAGCTGGGGCATGTACGCCATTGCCGTTCCCATTGTGGTTCCCCTGTCCCAGGCCATGGGGGTCGACCTTTTCATCGCCGTGGGTGCGGTATGTTCGGCAGGGGTTTGGGGAAGTCATATTTGTTTTTACTCTGATGCCACTATTTTAAGCTCGGCCGCATCCGGATGTGACAATTACCGTCACGCGGTCACACAGATGCCCTATGGATTCCTGGGCGCGTTATTGACCGGGATCATGTTTCTTTGTGTCGGGTATATGACTGTTTAAAAATAAGAGCCTGTTTAAAAATAGATGAATCGGCTGCAATCACATGAGATTTCGCTTCGATCCCCTAATTTTTAAACAGGCTTTAAATGAGAAATCAAACTGAACCCTCTGCAGGGGAAGGGAAAAAATATGGAAAATGCACTATGGATCGACGGCCGGTGGACGCGTTCTGCAAATGATAATATGGTGGATGTAATAGATCCTGCCACACAAGAGGTTACAGGCCAGGTGACTAATGCAGGTGCCCAAGATGTCAATAAAGCGGTTCATGCTGCCAAGGCAGCTTTTGAGGACGGGCGCTGGTCTGGAAAAACACCGGCGCAGCGTGCCGATGTCCTGCTGAAGATGGCCGAAATTGTGGATCAGAGAAAAGATGAAATTGCACGGATTGAATCCGAGGATTCAGGCAAGCCCTATGACTTTGTATCACTGGGAGCTGATTTGCCCTTTTGTGTGGATAATCTGAAATTTTTTGCCGGCGCCGCACGGGATACCGGGGGCAGCCACGCCGGAGAGTATGCTGAAGGGTTTACCTCTATTTATCGAAAAGAGCCCTGCGGTGTGACAGCAGGCATCGCGCCGTGGAACTATCCTTTTATGATGGCCGTTTGGAAGCTTGGCCCGGCATTGGCTGCCGGTTGTACATCCATTTTAAAGCCGGCCACCATTACCCCCCGGTCCGCTTTGTTTTTAGGCGAAATTTCAAAAGAAGCCGGTTTGCCGGACGGCGTACTCAATATTGTGACGGGTAATGCCGGCCGCGCTTTGGTTGAACATCCTGATGTTCGCATGGTCAGCCTGACAGGGGCAACGGATACCGGCAGCCAGATCATGAAAACGGCTGCAGATACCATCAAACGGGTACATCTTGAACTCGGGGGCAAGGCGCCCATGGTGGTCTTTTCCGATGCCGACCTGGAAAAAATGGCCCAAACCGTTGCCATCGCAGGATTTTTCAATTCCGGGCAGGACTGTACTGCCGGCACAAGAATCCTGGTGGATCAACGCATTGTGGGCCAGGCCACCGAAGCCATTGTGGAAGCCGTGAAGCAAATTAAAATCGGCATGCCTTTTGACCCATCTACCCAGATGGGGCCGCTGGTTTCTGCAGCACACCTGGAAACGGTCACAGGTTTTGTGGAACGGGCGGGTGCCGCAGGGGCAAAAACTCTTACAGGCGGCCGGAAACCTGCAGAGTTTGATACCGGTTATTTTTTTGAACCCACCGTAATCACCGGGGTGGACCAGAAATCTGAAATCGTTCAAAAAGAAGTATTCGGCCCTGTGATCACCATTCAGTCCTTTGCAGATGAAGCCCAGGCACTTGCTATGGCCAATGACGTGGATTTTGGTCTTGCGGCGTCCATTTTTACCAAGGATGTCTCACGGGCCATGACATTTTCGGCCGGCCTGGAATACGGCACGGTATGGGTCAACGATCATTTGCCCCTGGCCTCTGAAACCCCCCATGGAGGGTTTAAGCAGTCAGGTTTTGGAAAAGACTTGTCAATGGAAGCCGTGCATGACTACCAGGTAACCAAGCATGTAATGATCGCCTTGTAACTGCTTCAATTACCGCTGACCGCCGGCCCTGAAACCCGGGCCGGCGGTTGTCGATAAGAGTCTGTTTGAGCAGGTGCAAGGTTTTTTATTTGGGTTTTGAAACAGGTTCATTATTTCCCGGCAATGGCGCTTTGTCTTGAAATCATGAAATAGATGGCGTAATCCATTACATTGAAAATACGGCAGGCTCCTTGTTTTTTTGCCGCTGAAATTTAAATTAAGGATTACTCATGACATTTAAGCCATCTATAGCGTTCAGAGCCAAGGCCAAAGCCGGGGAAGCCATGGTAGAGGCCTTTAGTAAAAAAATCGGGAATCGGTTGGGAGTGAGCCTTCATACCCACCAGGGACCGCCACTTATGGAATGGGCCAAAATCGGATCGGAGCAAAAAGAGACCCTGGTCCTGATTCATGGCTTTGGGGATAGAAAAGAAAGCTTTTATTTCATTTCAAAATTTTTAAACGAAAAGTTGAATCTTGTCATTCCGGATCTGCCGGGATTTGGAAATTCCGGTATGGACCCGGATTTTGTGTATAGTTTGGATAATTATATTGATTGGCTGGGGCTGTTCATTGAACAAAACGGCCTGGATTCTTTTCATCTTGCCGGCTGTTCCATGGGGGGCGCCATTGCCGCAAAGTTTGCGGCCCAATTTCCTTCAAAAGTTAAATCTTTGTCTTTGGTGGGGCCGGCCGGGTTTTACCTGCCCGGCCAATCCTCTATTTATGATGAGGTACTGGCCGGGACTAATATTTTTCATATAAATTCTCCCGGGGATTTTGAAACGTTACAATCCAGAATTTTTAGAAAAAGTCCATCGCTTCCTACCTGTGTCAAAGAGTATATGATTTTAAAGGCCATGGGGGACCGGAAGTGGCTTGCCAAAATATTTGATGAACTGGTGGATATGGATTCACTAACGTCTGGCAAAATTTCTTTGGAACAAGCCTCTTTAAATCATCTTTGCAAAGAGATTACCATGCCTGTTATGCTGTTTTGGGGACGGCATGATTCTCTTTTGCCTTGGAAGACCGCACCGTTTGTGGAACAATTGTTTCCCCGTGCACGGGTTCATATTTTTGAGGAATATGGTCACGTTCCCCATTTGGAAGGCCCCCATAAATTGGCCGAGCACATGCTGAACTTCATATGTGAAGCCCAAGCGTAATGCATGGTCTGCAAGCCATATTTACCAAGGATGAAAATTATGAAAGTCACACCTGACAGCGGCCCCAAAGAATATCCTGTCCGCCCCGCCCTTGCCGTGGGGGCAGTTGTATTTAAAGACAATAGGGTATTGCTGGTCAAACGGGGTAATCCCCCGGCCAGAGGTGTCTGGGCAATCCCGGGCGGTAGTGTGGAATTGGGAGAAACCCTTCAAAAGGCGGCTGAAAGGGAAATTTTTGAGGAAACCGGAATTGTCATCAAGGCCGGGGAACCCATATTTTCATTTGAATACATTCACAGGGATGACAAGGATCGGGTCAGGTTTCATTATTATATTGTGGATCTTGCGGCAAGCTATCTCAGTGGAGAACCCACGCCTGGAGATGATGCCCTGGATGCCGGGTGGTTCTCCAGAGAAGCGCTTGCTCGTCTTAACGTCAATCCTCCCACCCTTAAGCTTCTTGACCAAACCTTAAACTTCAGATAAAAAAGATAAAGACGGGAAACCGGAAGACCGGCGTGCGGCTTTCCGGTTTCTCAAATAGTTTTATGTTTCCCACAGGGCTAACAATTCAGGTAGAAATTCACCCCCGGTTCCGTCAAGGGTAATCCCCCGGTCGTGACGGGCGGCAAACTGCCTGAAGGGATTATCGCTCGGGTTGATGTCCACAATGACCGCTTCAGGATTTCGGGCTACCATCCCGCCGATCTGCATGGGAAGGTTGGTGGCCCCGGCCGTGCCTACCACCAAGAGAAGGTCGGTGGACGTAGCCCATCCCATGGCGGACTCGGCTTTGTACCAGGTTTCGTTGTAACATTCGTCAAACCAGAGGACATGGGGCCGGGTAATGCTGCCGCACCTATGGCAGGTCAGCAGCTTTTTTTCTTCCTCGGTGACCGGCTGGTCTTTTTCCTTGTCCGCTATCTCCTTTGGGAAGTCAAAAAGTTTTGGCGTACATTCTCCTGAGCACCTTATATAATTAAGGTTCCCGTGGATCTGAAAGGTTCGATCAAGGCTGTTGCCGGCCCGCAAATGAAGACCGTCCACATTTTGGGTAACCAGACGGAATCTGTCTTTGAAAATCTTTTCCATTTGGACAATGGCTTGGTGGCCTGAATTGGGTTCTGCATTTTTACACACGGTATGCCGGTAAAGGTACCAGGCCCAGACTTCCCAAGGATTTTGGGTAAACATGCTGTGGGTAGCCATCTCTTCGGGCCGGTACTCTCTTGACCCCACAGTCCAATACCCTTCAGGCCCCCGAAATGTCGGGATTCCGCTTTCAGCTGAAATTCCGGCCCCGGTTAAAACGGTTATCCGTTTGTTGTTGTCCTTAAACGGCTCAAGCAGTTTGGCTGTGTCCATTTTCCTGCCTCCTTGTTTGTTATGATAAAATCCAATCAGGTAGTGGCTTGTAACTCATCCCGGATTTTCATTAATATCTTACCTGTGACATTAGAACCGATACCCCAGAAACTGTCTGCGGCCGAATGATCATATAGTGTGCCTTTACTGCGTTTAAGTATGTCAGCCAGGTCGGGATGTTGATCAAATCGGGCACGTATGGCGCGTTCCATGACGGAAACTTTTATATCTTCCCAATCATCTCGAAGTTTAAATTCCCGGGTTTGACCAATCGCAGCACAGCGAAATGGATTTGGGCACTCTTTGATTTTCATTATGATTGCTTCGTCAGTGAATTTTGATGCTTGAAAGAATTGTTCAGCAGAGTGCCAGGTAAAAGAGTCAATTGTAATCGGAATGACGGCTAAATTTGAATATATATCTTCTTCAATCATTTTTTTAGTTTTATCCCCCATTTCCATAAATTTATGCCTTCGTTGCTATTTCCCACAGTAAAGATAGCGTATCCTGTATGCGGGTTGCAACTTATTTCCATTCGCATCGCCACCGGGCATAGTGCATGTCTGTTGTCACTTCGATGGTGTAGGTACCCGGACCCAGTGCCAGTGTGCCTGACAATCCCACCCGGGTCTGTGCCGCCGGCTCTCCGTCAGCAAAAAAGGCCCGGACAAAATAGCGCTGTTTTCCTTTTTTGTATGGGTCTTTGAACTTCAAGACAACCCCCTGGGTTGCAGAAAGTTCCCATTTACAGGGTTGTCCGGGTTTCAGCGATCCATGGGCAAGGCCCCACTGACAGCCCATGCTGCCGGAGATCTTTTTCGCCCGGTCGGTCCTGGGAATATCCGGCGCCTGGTCCGGAAGATCCATACCATAACCCGAGCAGGCTGTGTAGGTTTGACCATGCATGACAAAAAAATCCTTGAGCCGGATCGCCTTGTCAATCCCGCCCCACGCATTGGTCCGGGTCAAATGGTTTCTATCTTGCCGCTGCCAGGTCTCAACAGCCCCGTCGGGCCAGTGAATGGTGACCTGATCCCCCCGGCACTCCCAATGAAATCGGTTTCGTTTTTTTCCGTAGAGATGATTGGGCATCAGGTGCACCCGGGTGTCCCGGGACGGGAATTCCCACAAGCCGTAGTAGCTGCAACACACCCCTGAACCGGACCCATGCCCGCCGCCGGCAGCACCGGAGATGTCGTTTTCGGCATGGTGCGAAGGCGGTTTTGGTGCATATGCCCCTGAAAAACGAAGGCTGGTGATGTTAGTATATATGGTGTCCCGGTACCGGGCGGCCTTGTTTTTGGCGTATACCCCGAAAATCGTAAAGGCCTGGCCCCTGTCATAGGTATACAAGGCAAAGGCCTGCAGCAAAGTGCCGTTGTAATGGCCTGAATACTTCCGAATGATGCCGGGGTTCCCGTCCACATGGACAGGCTTTGATGATATCTGGTTTTGAAGAAAAGTTTTTCCCCGGCTGCGCATGGTCTGCTCCATGCTGTCGGCAATGGCCTGAACCCCGATGTTGCCGCTTCGGACGGCATATACTTCAATAAAAGCGTCCTTGTCGGGCGCCATGACCTGCTGTTTCAGATCATTGTTCAGACGGTCGGTTCTGTTGTGCCAATGGGGCGGGGTTTGAATCTGAAAAAACGCATCCCGGGCCGTGGCCTGGACGGTGAAAAGGAAGAAACCGCAGATGATGGCCGCAGCATAAACAGGGCCCATGCCGTAATGTATGCTGAAGGGTTTCATTTTTACCTACGCCTCTAAATCTAAATCTGAATGGATAACAATACGGTCCCTGCCGGTGTTTTTAGCGTGGTACATGGCTTTATCGGCTCTGGTGATCACCTCATTTCCGGTTTCGTCGAGTTTATACTGGGCAATTCCCATGGATGCCTTGATCTGTCCGATGCGTTTACCGGAATCCTTTATGGTCCATTCTTTTTTACATAAAATGTTTCTGATTTTTTCAGAAACGGTGTACGCACCTTCAACATTTGTCTCGGGCAGCAAAATCAAAAACTCTTCCCCACCGTACCGTGCAGCCAGGTCATTGCGGCGTACCAGGCTGGAAAGTATAGCGGCAAAACCTTTAAGAAGGCTGTCTCCTACAAGGTGGCCAAAGGTATCATTTACAGCTTTAAAATGGTCAATATCCAGCATGATAATGGAAAAAGGAACGTTATTCTGGCGGGCCCGGATTCGTTCAATTTCCAGTCTTTTTTCAAGGCCCCTGCGGTTGGTCAGGCCGGTGAGGGAATCAGTCCTGGCTTCCTTTTGGGAGACTTCAAGCTCTTTGTGGAGCTGCTTTAAGTCCTCGGAAGAAACCTTCATTCGGGTTTGCAGGCGTGACCCTGACTGGATAATGGCTTTGGTTGTGTCCAGCATTTGGTCTATGATCTCTTTTACGCCGTCAAAATCGTGGATGTCCTTTATCTGACCTGATAGATTGTCAAGGATCTGGCCATGTGCGGAAAGGTCTCCCTCTGTTTCCACCACATAAATCGTTATCTCCCGCAGCATCAGATTCAGTTTGGTTAAAAGACGTGAAATAACCACCCGGTCCCCGTCGGATATGAATTTCTGATAAAGGGCTTCGACATGATTTTTGTCCAAAGGCAGCCTCTTTTCAAGCATCTGGTCAATGGCTTTTCTTAGCTTGGGATTTTTTCCGGACGCGTATTCGTACCAAACAGTATAATTTACAGGGGTTGCCGGTAGGTTGTGTTTTGCTAAAAAGCCAAGGGTAAGCCTTAAAAATTCTCCGGCCTGGGTGTTGGATTCGCTGTAGTCCATGTTCCTTCGAAATCCTTTTATTGTGGGTATGGAAGGCTACTTGATGTTATAGTCCATATCTTGCCGACAGCAGAATTATATAGAACAATGTTCCGGAAAAGCAATAAATTTAGAGAATGATTGACACAATAATAAGTAAAATGAACCAATATCAAATTTTTCCCAGTTGGCCGCATCCGGCACTGACCGACCTGCCCTTGCTCCATCTTTTGATCACAAACACCCCTTTGTCGGTGAGCGTTTGGGCAAAGTCATGCATCTGTTCATCACTGGGGCTTTGATGGTCAAAGCCGGTTACGGGGTTGTAGGGAATCAGATTCAAACGCACGGGTAAAGGATGGATGAACCGGCCCAGTGCCTGGGCATGTTCCATTGAGTCGTTTACCCCTTTGATCAGGATATATTCAAAAAGGAATACGCCCCTTGGGGGCAGGGGATATGCTTCGAGGCTTTTTTTCAGCGCAGCCAATGGCCAGTGCCGGTTTACCGGCATCAGGGCTGACCGGGTGGCATCGTCCGGTCCGTTTATGGAAACCGCCAGGCGGATATTGGGCAGATTCATCTGTGCCAGGCGCTCAATCCCCGGCACGACACCGCAGGTGGAGATGGTCATGTGGCGCAGGGCAATATCGCATCCTTTCTGGCTGTTGAGCACTTTAACTGCGGTCATTACCGCATCAAAATTGTCAAAAGGTTCTCCCATGCCCATAAATACAATGTTTTTTATATCATGACCAAGGGTATGCCGGGCATTAAATACTTGACCTACAATTTCAGATGTTGACAGGCTGCGCTTGAATCCCATGCGGGCGGTCTGGCAGAATTTGCACCCCATTTTGCACCCCACCTGGCTTGAGACGCAAAGGGTATTGTGCCGGGTCATGGGAATGACCACGGATTCAATTTTCAGCCCATCGGCAAGCCGGGTGATGAACTTGACCAGTTCATCCTCCTTGAATGTCTCTTCCACGTTTCCGGATACCGGCACAAGTGCTTTTTCAAGTTCAGTCCAGAATTTTAAAGAGTTTTTGAATTCCGGGGCATTGCCAATATTTTTCCCGCCGTTTTTAAACACTTCCCGGTAGAGCACTTCGGCATGAAACAGCCCCTTGCCGTAGTTATTTCGCAGCATTCGGGTCAACTGATCCAAAGGCAGCCCAAATATATTAATAATACGTTCCATGGCGAATATATATCACAGGACCGGGAATTTGCCTATGACTGAGAATGCCATGGGGAGAACGGGATAAGGGCCTGGACAAAGTCGTTGAAAAATAATTAAGCGGTTGGCACCCGGGCATAATTCTGATATTTAATAATAATCCGGGGGGTTAAATTTCATATTGCCGAAATTTCGATATTGATCTAATCCACACTGGAAATTTGAAATGCCCCTCTCCACAATACTTTTGCTATTATAATTTTAAATTGCTGTCGGTCCGGAACCGGCTGTGACTTAATGCAGGGAACCACATACAAGGAGAAAGCCATGGATGTTGGAGAAGTTTGCAATCGCGAAGTGATCATTATTGACAGAGAAGGTTCCATCCGTGAAGCAGCCGGGCTCATGCGAGAATACCACGTCGGTAATGTCGTGGTTGTCGAAGAAAAGAACGAAGAACGTTTTCCGATCGGCATTCTAACCGACAGAGACATCGTGCTTGAATTGATCGCTCTTGATGTCGACATAGACGCCGTCACGGTTGGCGATGCCATGAGTTTCGAATTAATAACCGCCAGGGAAGAAGACAACGTTATGGAGACAATCAAGCGCATGCGGCATAAAGCAGTGCGCCGTATACCGGTTGTAAACGATCGCGGCGCTCTGGAAGGAATCCTCGCGGTGGATGACCTTATAGATGCCCTCTCCGAACAATTGACGGACCTTGCAAGACTGGTTATGGGGGGACAGCAGCGGGAGAATGAAGAACGCCTGTGACACTCAGATAATTTCTATCACGCGATCATCGAGTATCAAAAAGGGGATATAATGCCGACCGAATCTTTACCAAGATCCCTGAAGAGCTTTCATGATATCGGTTTTGAAGAGATAGAGCACACAGCTGATTGCGCACTTCACATTTTCGGGAAAAATTTTTCAAAACTGCTTACAAACGCAGCGATCGGTATGACCAGCTTGATGGCTTTCGAGCCTTCCGCCATCCCTGATGATACAAGGCGGCATGTTGAATTGGAGGCCATGGATGCCGAGAGCCTACTGGTAGAATGGTTGAGTGAATTGGCCTATTGGGCTGAAATGGAGATGCTCGTATTTCACCGCTTTGAACTCTACAACGTGACTCCGAATCATTTGCAGGCCGTTATACACGGTGGTCACGTATCCGATTTTAAAAAGCATATAAAAGCAGTAACTTATCATAACCTGGAGGTTGTCGAAACGGAAAAAGGGCTGGAGGCCACGGTGGTATTCGATGTATAGACACACGGCGAATTGAACGTGTTACATTGGAGGGAGCTGCAACTTTCTTAATTTACAAGGAAGGTATAAGATGATCAGCAACCATAATTTCAAGCAAATTGACAAATACCTGTACGAAATTCCCAAGACATTTCGTGCCGACATGCGCGTTCCGGCCCGTTTTTACGCCGATCCGGAACTCCTGAAGGACTTACAGGGCGATAGAAGTCTGGAACAATTGGTCAATACAGCTACCCTTCCGGGAATTGTCAAATACGCACTGGCCATGCCCGACATTCACCAGGGTTATGGTTTTCCCATCGGAGGGGTGATCGCCACCCAATTGCCCGACGGGATTATTTCCCCCGGCGGTGTCGGCTACGATATCAACTGCGGCGTGCGTTTGCTGGCAACTCAAATTGAAAAAGAGGAAATAAACCCTTACCTGGATGATCTGGCCTCGGCGCTATACGCCAACTGTCCCAGTGGTGTCGGCAAAGCAGGTCATATAAAACTTCAGCCGGGTGAACTGGACGTTCTGGTAGAAAAAGGCGCGAAATGGGCATTGAAGCGTGGGTATGCCACCGAGTCTGACCTGGAACGCACTGAAGAGAATGGCTGTATGGCGGGTGCTGACGCCGGCAAGATTAGTGACAGGGCCAAAAATCGAGGTAAAAACCAGGTCGGCACTCTGGGTTCAGGCAATCATTTTATTGAGATCGATACGGTAGACCGGATTTACGACGAACCGACCGCCCGGCAAATGGGCCTTTTCCCCAACCAGATAACCGTCCAGATCCATTGCGGTTCACGGGGGCTTGGGCATCAGATTTGCGGTGATTATGTAAAACGCTTTCAAAAAGCGGTTCATCAATACGGCCTTATTTTGCCGGACCGGGAACTGGTTTGCGCACCGCTCAGCAGTCCCGAAGGAAAAGATTACCTGGCAGCCATGAAAGCGGCCGCCAACTATGCGTTTGTCAACCGCCAGGTCCTGGCCTATCATATCCGTCGCAGCTTTGAACAAGTGCTGGCCGGTAAGATAAAAAATCACCATATTTACCAAATTTACGATATTGCCCACAACATGGCCAAAGTTGAAGCGCATGAGGTGGACGGGCGTCGGATAAAGGTATGCGTTCACCGTAAGGGAGCAACGCGTGCTTTTGGCCCCGGCTCCCCGGTTTTACCCGGAATTTATCGTAACATCGGTCAACCGGTGCTGGTGCCCGGCACCATGGGAACCGCCAGTTGGGTGCTGGTGGGCACAAAAGAATCAATGACCCAAACCTTCGGGTCCATATGCCACGGTGCCGGCAGGGTAATGAGCCGAAGCAAAGCAAAAAAAAACGTACGGGGCACCAAGCTGCGGGAAGAATTAGAGAAAAAAGGCATCCGCGTACGGGCCGGCAGCATGTCGGCCCTGGCCGAAGAAGCACCCATGGCCTATAAAGACGTGGACCGGGTGATCCAGGTGGTTCACGGCTCAGGCATTGCCAAAAAAGTTGCACGATTGATTCCGCTGGCCGTCATCAAGGGATAGTCGGAGGTCAGGATTATGTTGCATATAGACGGCTCCTACAGAGAAGGCGGCGGACAGATTATACGAACCGCCATAGCCCTTTCCGCTTTGACCCGAATACCTTTCAGAGCGGAAAAAATTAGACAAAACAGACCCAGGTCGGGGCTGAAATCCCAGCATCTATGCTGTATCAATGCCCTTGAGAAGTTATCCGATGCACGGGTGAAAGGCGCACAACTGGGTTCTGATATTCCAGTGATCCTAATTACCGGCCGAGCGAAAGCGGATACGCAGAGCAATGCCGTAAAGTATGTCGCCATCTATTTTTTATTAAAGCCTTTTGCCGAACAGGCTTTCATAGAAATAATTGAATTACAGACGAAGGGAACGGAGAGTAAGTCCTGATCAGTGGTATAACTTGCAGTGACGGACCTATTCAATTTTTATCAAAAATCGTATTACCCAAAAAAGGAGGATCAAGATGAGGAAAAGAAAAATTTTACTTTTCACGTTTCTGGCAATTGCTATGATATCGTTGCCTTTTGGCAGTGCAATGGCTGGGCAAAAAGACAAGCCCAATATCCTTGTAATCTGGGGGGATGACATCGGTACCTGGAATATCAGCCACAACAATAACGGCATGATGGGCTACAAGACTCCCAACATCGACCGCATCGCGCAGGAGGGCATTTCCTTCACCGATTATTACGGCCAGCAAAGTTGTACAGCTGGTCGCGCGGCGTTTATCAACGGCAGCGTGCCGGTGCGCACCGGCATGACCAAGGTCGGCATGCCCGGAGCGGAACAGGGTTGGCAGAAGACGGATGTCACCTTTGCGACCGTGCTCAAGGAGCAAGGCTACGCCACGGGTCAGTTCGGCAAGAATCACCAGGGTGACCGCGACGAGCATCTGCCCACGATGCATGGGTTCGATGAGTTCATGGGTAACCTTTACCATCTTAACGCCGAAGAGGAGCCTGAAAATCGAGACTATCCCGGCGACATGAAACTGGCCAACGGTAAAACCTTCCGTGAGCAGTTCGGCCCGCGTGGTGTACTCAAGTGCAAGGCCGACGGCAAGGGCGGCCAGACCATCGAGGATACCGGTCCGCTGACAAAGAAGCGGATGGAGACAGTCGACGAGGAAACCCTCGCCGTCGCCAAGGACTTTATTAATCGTCAGCACAAAACCGGTGAGCCATGGATGTGCTGGTGGAATGCCACGCGTATGCATTTCCGCACGCACGTTAAGGACGAACACAAGAACCTCGCAGGACCCAACTCCGATGAATACCACGACGGAATGGTCGAGCACGACATGATGGTTGGTGAGTTACTGAAACTGTTAGATGAACTTGGCATTGCCGAGAATACGATTGTGCTCTATTCGACCGACAACGGCCCGCATTACAATACCTGGCCGGATGCAGCAAACACCCCCTTCCGTAATGAGAAAAACTCCAACTGGGAAGGCGCATTCCGAGTGCCGGCATTCGTCCGCTGGCCGACCAAGTTCCCGGCCGGTACCACGATTAACGGGATTGTGGCCCATGAAGACTGGTTGCCCACCTTTGCCGCGGCTGCCGGAGAACCGGAGATCAAGGAAAAATTGAAAAAGGGCGTCACACTGAACGGGCGAAAGTATAAAAACTACATTGACGGCTACAACATGCTGGACTACCTGTCAAAGGCCGGCACGTTCAAGACCATCAACGAAGATCAGGCAGCCTGCCCCCGAAAGGAGTTCATATACGTGACCGACGGGGGCGAGGTTTGCGCCATCCGCGTCGGTGACTGGAAGGCCGTTTACCTTGAGAACCGGGCTCATCAGTTGCAGATCTGGCGTGAACCATTTATCCAGCTACGTCTCCCGCTGGTGTTCAATCTCAGGCGTGATCCGTTTGAGAAATCACAGCACAACTCGAACACCTACCATGATTGGGTGATCGACCGCGCTTACATTCTCGGGCCGATGCAGGTCGTTGCCAGCCGGTTCCTCATGACTATGAAGGACTATCCGCCGAGCCAGACCCCCGGCGACTGGAGTCTGGCCACCCTCGAATCACAGATTAAAAGTATGACCATGGGCGGCAACTAATTGCATCCTTTAAGTGGGGCGTACGCATAGTGCGCCCCACTTTATTTATTTTAAAAGGAGACACTATGAAAAAATGCATGTTTTTTCTGGTAATCGCTATCGCATTCACCGTTTCTGTCATCGGTGCCCAGGCAGCAGACCACTTGCCGTCGTGGAACGACACTTCTGCGAAAAAAGGCATTATAGCCTTTGTCGAAAAAGTTACCACACCGGGTTCTCCTGATTTCGTGCCGGAACCTGAACGAATTGCCGTTTTTGACAACGACGGCACCCTCTGGCCTGAAAATCCGGTGCCCTTTCAGCTCGCATATGCTTTGGATACACTGAAGCAGATGACGGAAATAAAACCGCAGCTGAAAAAAGACCCCATGGTTCAGGCCGCTTTGAGCGGTGATTTTTCAAAGCTTCTTGAGGGAAAACACCATGACGGTCTGATGCAGGTTATGGCGCTGACCCATGCCGGTATGACCACCGGGAAATTTAACACACAGGTGGAAAACTGGCTTTTAAGTGCCCGGCATCTCCGCTATGAAAAGCCGTATGACCAGTTAACCTATCAGCCGATGCAGGAAGTATTAAATTACCTTCGTCAAAACGGTTTTAAAACGTTTATTGTGTCCGGCGGCGGTGCTGATTTTATGCGCGTTTGGAGCGAGCGGGTCTATGGTATTCCACCGGAACAGGTAATCGGGTCCAATGCTCTGACAAAATTTGAACTCCGGGAAAGCGGACCGGTGTTGGTCAAAACCATGGATTCTCTTTTTGTCGACGACAAGGAAGGCAAGCCGGTCGGTATCCACCAGTTTATCGGCCGCCGCCCCATCGCCTGTTTCGGAAACAGTGACGGGGATAAGGCCATGCTTGAATACACCACCATCCAAAATCCGCGCCCTAGTTTCGGCCTGATTGTCCGTCATACTGATGCGGAACGCGAGTACGCCTATGATGCAAAACCCAAAAGCAGCGGAAAATTGGTTGAGGCATTAAAAGAGGCCCCTGGACGGGGATGGGTTGTGGTGGACATGAAGTCCGACTGGAAACGGGTATATAATTTTGAAAATTAGAAAATGAATGGAAGAGCACAAACCATCAGGCAGGAAATTATAAATCACCTTGAAAGAGGGCCTATGACGGTACGGGATATTTCACAATCCGTTGGGATTATGGAAAAGGATGTTTTACATCATTTGGAATTCATAGATAAAACCGTTCGGACCCAAAAGAAAAGAATACGGATGGAACCTTACTGCTGCCTGAATTGCGGATTCGAATTCAAAAACAGGAAAAGATTCAAAAAGCCTGGTAAATGCCCTTCTTGCAGAAATGGTAGGATAGCGCCGGCTGTTTTCTGGATAGCGCCTTAAGTTTATTGGGTAAAGGAGGGCTCTTTTTTATGAATGGCCGACTGAATCCTGATAGAGTCAGTGTCCGCTGTCCTGCTGCGCCATACACAGCAGCAGATTTGCCGATTGATGAGGATGGGCGAAGTTACCACCTTCAGATAAAACCGGGGCAAATGGCCCCCAATATCCTATTGGTAGGGGACCCCGGACGTGCTGAATTCATTGGTTCAACCTTATTGCGTGATATAGAGGTTGAGCATGAGCATCGGGGAATCGTGACGGTCACCGGAACCTCAGAAATTACAGGAGGACGGGCAACGATCATTTCGCCGGTGAAAACCACCGTAACGACCTCCGGGATCGGAACGTCTTCCCTTGAGATCGTTGTGAATGAGTTGGTTGCGTTGAACGAAATTAATTTCGAGACGCGAACCCACAAGCCCGATTTTCCAAAGCTTCATATCATAAGAGTGGGCACTTCCGGTGGACTTCAGGCGTCAACAAAGATCGGTACCCCAATCATCACCTCTTATGCGATTGGTATGGACAATACAGGTTTGTTCTATGAGGCACCCTATCCAGACGAGACCTGCGAGCGACTCGAACAGGAGCTCGACCATGTTGTTAGACGCTCGATGAGCATAGAATCTCGATTTTACGGGAGAATCCACCCATATGTATCTCGCGCTGAGCCGACCATTGTCGATGCACTATTGGAGGCTTCGGCGAGTCTTGGCGTACCGGCCAAGCTCGGTTTGACGGTTTCAACGAGTGGGTTTTACGCCCCCCAAGGCCGTGACATTGCTCGAGTGAAGCCTGTCATTCCAGAAATAGAAAGAGTCTTTTCCGAATACGACCCGGTGGTGGGTGGCCAACGTATCGAAAACATGGAAATGGAAACGAGCTTCCTGATCCACTTCCTTGGCGCCCTGGGGTACTGGGCCGGCGCAATCTGCACGACGATCAATAATCGGCGGGAGAACACATTTGACCACCATTGCCAAGAGGCAGTAAAGAATTCAACCAAGGTGGCACTTTTGGCATTGGCTACCGTTAGACGTCGTGATCCTGATCTACAAACAGGTTGGCCGTGAACACCCCGGCTCTAAGTTTATCTTGACGGTACGCGAAATTTATTTTTGGACTCTGTAAGGGGTCTCAATTTATCATCTCCTGCCAAAACACTGCCGGTTAGCTTGGCGAGCAAAATACCGAGCAAGAGAAATGAAGGTAAGTGGTTAGGGAGCCCCATCTACAAATTGTTAGCGTGGCATGAGAAGATGAACCAACTTTCAATTAGAGGAGGTGCTGATGTTTTCTTCCACTCAGAATTTAAAAATTCATATTGCACTTGGGAGCACTGATATGCGAAAATATATTGATGGGTTATCCATTGCTGCTTGGCAGCACATCAATCTTAACGGTCGTTACGAATTTACCAAATCCCAGGATGTAGTTAACATGCAAAAAATAATTCTTGAGTTAATCAAGAGTTCAAACAAAGAGGAAAATTGAGCGTATAATTTTCAAAATATACCTTTTTGGGCGTTGTGCCAAAATACCCAATCTGTTTTTTGCTTTTGAGTCCAATGATTGCCGCGGAGGCCATGAGTTTCAGTTTCGTGTCTGTTATCGGCAATGCGCTCCGGCTGCGCAAAATAAAGATCAATTGATGAAACCAAAAACTGCTGAGAATGAGGAAATTGGATTGGATGAAATTGTATAAAAAAGGAGACCAGTTATGAAAAAAGACAACGGTTCCAAGCCTGACAAAACTGAATCACTTAACGAATCGGCGGATCTGGACACTTGTACGGATTCGCCTGAATTCGCTGAGCATGCAAGACCCAACGAACCGCCAAAGGAACCCTGTGATGACGGCAGGGCAGGAACCTCCAGATCCGATAAGCAAGAAAAGGAGGTGAAGAATATGACAGAAGACAAGCAGAAATCAGAACAATGTGAGGACATTGTCAAAAAAGGATGGAAATCAATGGATAAAAAAGAACTCTGCAAGAAAATCGAACAGGTATACCCGGACATCGGAAAATGCGGAATTGATTTAGATGTTACATATGACAATGATAGCAGCCGTTGGAAGATTCTTTTGAAAAAGGAGAACGAGTCTCTGGAAACTTTTTTGGAACCCGGAGATGCACAACTCTGCATGGAAGGCAAATGGTGTGTCATCCTGGGTATTGAAATCAGTCGGCTCAAGGATAGTATCGAAAAATCGTCTTCATCAAAAAAAGGATAATGCAGAGGATGTCTCGGATTATGAAAACCATTAAAATGCAGCTTGGGTCTCAAAAGGTTTAAGCGGTCGCGAATCCACCTGCAAAATGGTGGTCTGGCTGGATTTATTTCTGCATAAATGGATCGCAACTTGAGCAAACTCAAAGGAATTCACCCACGATGGGCTGAAAGCCCATCGTGGGTGAAATTAAACAAAACATTGTAGATTAAAGGGGTTTTCAAAAATTCTGTGGGTATTTTTATCCAAATGTTTAATTGTACCCATTAGTACCTAAACCCCAATTCGTTATGATTAAAATAAACAAATGTAGTGCCATAAAGAATCATTTAAAAATGATGCCTTACTGAAATCAAACTCAATCCAATACCACCATCGAAAAGATGGGTTAGGAGTTGATATGGCTATTAATTTGACCAAAAAAATTATCGAGTCTCATTTAGTTGAAGGCCGGATGCAGGCTGACGAAGAGATCGCCATCAAAATGGATCACACTCTCCTGCAGGACGCCACTGGTACCATGGCCATGCTCGAGTTCGAGGCACTGGGCCTGGACCGGGTCCGGGCTGATCTTGCCGCGCAATATGTTGATCACAATCTCCTGCAGACCGACTTTAAAAATGCCGATGATCATCGCTACCTGCAAAGCGTCTGTGCTCGATATGGCATTCATTTCAGCATGCCGGGAAACGGTATCTCCCACCAGGTGCATCTGGAAAATTTTGGCAAACCCGGGATTACCATGATCGGCGCAGACAGTCACACCCCGGCTGCTGCCGGCCTTAGCATGCTGGGCATTGGCGCCGGTGGCCTGGATGTCGCACTGGCCATGGCCGGCCGGCCCTATTATCTGCCTTGCCCCAAGGTGCTGGGGGTGAAACTTGTCGGCAGTCTGCCCGAATGGGTAAGTGCCAAGGACATAATTCTGGAAATGCTGCGTCGCTATGGTGTCAAGGGCTGTGTGGGAATGGTTGTCGAATATTTCGGCCCGGCAGTGGCCAACCTCACGGTTGAGGATCGCGCAGCCATCGGCAACATGGGAACGGAACTGGGTGCAACCAGTTCGATGTTTCCTTCCGATGAAAATACCCGAAAATATCTGGCCTCCCAGCAAAGGGAAGCCGATTGGCAGCCGATGCAGGCCGATGACCAGGCGACCTACGATATGTACGACGAGATAGATCTTGCCCGGATCGAGCCGCTCATCGCCTGTCCGTCATCGCCCGGCAATGTCGTTGCGGTTCGCGAGGTGGCCGGGATCGGCGTTGACCAGGTAATTATCGGTTCCAGCGCCAACAGCGGGCTTAAAGATTTATTGCGGGTTTCCCGTATTATGCAGGGCCACCATAGCGGACCGCAGGTTGACTTTAATATCAATCCCGGCAGCCGCCAGGTACTGGAAAATGTGGTGGCCGTTGGCGGCTTGATGGATTTGATCAAGGCAGGAGCGAAGGTGCACCAATCCGGCTGTATGGGCTGTATTGGTATGGGTCAGGCTCCAGGGACCGGTCAGGTCAGTCTGCGGACCTTTCCGCGAAATTTTCCCGGCCGCTCCGGCACCAAAGAGGATCAGGTCTATCTCTGCTCCCCTGAAACTGCAGCCGCCGCGGCACTTAAAGGGGTGATCACCGATCCACGGTCACTCGGTGACGAGATGGCCTATCCCGCAGTCGTTGATCCGGAGCAACGCGTGGTCGACAGGTCATCCATCATCTTTCCTTCTGAGAGTTTGTTTACCACAAAAATTGTTCGCGGCCCTAATATCAAACCCTTTCCGGCCCTGATACCATTGCCGGAAAGTCTACAGCTCAAAGTTGTCATAAAGGTGGCGGACAATATCTCAACGGATACCATTATGCCTGCGGGCAACACGGTGCTGCCCCTGCGTTCCAATATCGAGGCTATCAGCAAATTTGTTTTTTATCAGATCGCTCCTGATTTTCATGAGCATTGTCGAAGTGCCGGCGACGCGGCGGTGATCGGCGGTGAGAATTACGGCCAGGGCTCCAGTCGTGAACACGCCGCCCTCGCGCCCCGGTATCTTGGCATAAGAGCCAAAATCGCCAAAAGTTATGCCCGTATCCACAAGGCCAACCTGTGTAATTTCGGTATCCTTCCCCTGACTTTTAAAAATCCGGCAGATTATGACCTGCTAAACAGCGAATCGGTGCTGGTATTATCTGATATCAAACGCCGTCTTGAGCGCGGGGAAACCGAAATTCCTGTCAGGGTGGGGGATCAGGACATTATAACCCTGCTGGAAGTCTCGAGCCGGCAACGCCAGAGCCTGCTGGCCGGCGGCATGATTAATCTGGTTCGACAGGAGCTCCAGGGATGAAAGACGGTGTCGGCATTATGAATGAATAACATCAAGTAAGGTGAGATGAGTTTGGCATATAAAGTGAAGAATGACCTTTACGGACAGTTTGGCTATGGAATCGTCGCCGGATGACAGGAACAAGGAAGCAGCCATGAGCACCGAAAAATATCTTCCTATATCCGATTACGGTTTCAGTGTCGATTGTTATTCCGCGGCTCTCGTTTAGCTTCCGTATCGAAGACGGCGGTGAAATACTACATCTGGGGGGCTTCCTATGTCGCTGTTAAAACGTTAAAAAACATCCCATTTATAGGTGTTTTTTTACCTTAGCCTTTCATTTTCAGTACCGAAAGCAGCCGTGTAAGGGATCTGGTCCTCCCGAAGTTCAAAATTGCCCTTACTTTCAAGATGAGGTCAGTTTTTCAGGTGTAAATTGACCCCATACTTTCTCGGTTAGTCCACGCATTGGTTAAATCAATAGAGGCCTTTTTGAATGTTAAAAGTCAATGATTCTTGCATTCTTAATCCGTCATAGGCGATGGTATAATTTTTCATAAAGGCCTCCCAGAAAAAAAGCGGTCAATAACAGAAATAGGATTGGTGGTCCTGATCATGGCTACATTGTTAAAGATAAGACTGATATACCTGAATTTTTTCATTCAACCGGTTTGATAAAAAATCATTACCGGATCTTAATTCATTCAAGATCAATTTAGCCTGGTCCAGATATTTTTTCTTTTTTTCAGTAGCCCAATGGGATGGTGGGGGTTGAAGGTTTGTGATCCTGTCAGCCAGTTTGACCATCCATATTTCTCTGGGTTGGCCTTTTATCCTTTTCAAGCTGTCTGACATTTGATGCTGTTTTTCAATTTTTGTATCTTTAGTTAGGGCAAGAACTCCTTCTGCAACATGCTGTCCGAACTCTGACAGCAGTTCATTATAAGTGGCATCTGTATCTTCAATCGTATCATGAAGGATTGCAGCTTGAATGGCCAAATTTCCATCCACATCGGTTTCATGATTTAAAGCGGCCATGATTTCCATACAGACCATACTGAGGTGTGCTAAATATGACCATTCAGTGCCAGGGACCAATTGTCCTTTATGTTTTTCAGCAGCAAATCTGTACGCCCTGATATATGCTTCTTGAGACCATCCGCTGTTTATTTTTTTCATGGGCAGTTCTTTCTGTTTCATCTTTATCTTTTGTGTTGGTATATGAGGGGGCAGTTTCTACTCCGCTCAAATAACTCATTTTCATATCGGTTTTCAAGTTTAAGGCATTGTTGCCGGTATTGACAGAAATCTGTCGATCCCTATTTGTGTATGGAACCAATAAATCCAAATTTAGAATTGCTGACCAAGCGGTTGATACATTGAATTTTTGCATTAGACCTGATAAGTATAATGGCCTAAATTTTTAAGGGGATACAGAATGCACTACGAAGGTACGGTTATCAGGCCTCCCAGCGAGGCGGACAGTATACTGCTCCAGGTCACATTGGGCTGTTCCCATAATAAATGCACCTTTTGCGGGACCTATCGGGGAAAACGGTTCAACATCAAAAAAGATGATGTGATCTTTGAAGATATCGAATTTGCAAGAAAGTACTGCCGTCGCCAGAACCGCTTGTTTCTTTGTGACGGGGATGCCCTGGTGATTCCCATGCGGCGCCTGGTTCCCATCCTTGAAAGAATCCGGGACCGGTTGCCCTGGGTGGAGCGGGTGGGTGTTTATGCCAACACCAAAAGCATCAAGATGAAAACCGATGAAGAGCTGGCCCGGCTTCGCAAACTTGGACTCAAAATTGCCTACATGGGTCTTGAATCCGGTGACAACAAGGTTCTTGAGGCCATCCGTAAGGGGGCTGACGCAGATAAAATGATCACCATGGGAAAAAAGCTTAAAAAGGCCGGCATCAAGGTCTCGGTGACTGTGTTGCTTGGGCTTGGTGGCCGCAAGGGTTCTTTGGACCATGCCCGGGAAACCGGCAGGGTGCTTACAGCCATGGACCCTGACTTTGTCGGTGCTTTAAGCCTGATGCTCATCCCCGGCACAGAACTGCATGACCAGTATGTCAAAGGAGACTTTCAGCTACTCGAGCCAGAGGAGATGCTCACCGAACTTGGGGCCATGATTGCTGCCACCAACCTGACAGACGGCCTTTTTCACGCTAACCATGCATCCAATTATTTACCCATACGGGCGCATCTGCCCCGGGATAAAGAAAAAACCCTTGAACTTATATCCCAGGCCCTGGACGGAAAGATTCCGTTGAAACCCGAATATATGAGAGCCTTATAATTTTTAAATTTTTTACAGGAGAAATATCCATGGCTGATGCCGAAAACAACAACCAAGACCAGCTCACCGTAAACACCATCCGCGCTCTGTGCATGGACATGGTCCAGAAAGCCAACTCAGGGCATCCAGGTGCCCCCATGGGCCTGGCACCTGCCGCCTATGTGGTTTTCAAACACTTTTTAAAACAGAATCCGGCCAATCCCTCTTGGGTGGACCGGGACCGTTTTGTTTTGTCCGGCGGGCATGCCTCCTCTTTATTGTACGCTCTTTTATATCTGTTTGGCTACGGGTTGACCCTGGATGACTTAAAAAAATTCAGACAATGGGGCTCCAAAACCCCGGGGCATCCCGAGTATGGTGATACCCCAGGTGTGGAAACCACCACCGGCCCCCTTGGACAGGGCATTGCCAATGCCGTGGGCATGGCCATTGCAGAACGCCATATGGCAGATCGGTTCAACAAGGAAGACCAATTTTTGATTGATCATTACACTTATGCCATCTGCGGCGACGGGGATCTCATGGAAGGGGTGGCTATGGAGGCCGTTTCCTTGGCAGGTCATCTGGGACTTGGGCGTTTGATCCTCATTTATGATGACAATGAAATTACCATCGAAGGTAAAACCAGTATCACATTCACCGAAAACATCAGGGCCAAATTCGATGCCATGAACTGGCATGTGGTCGAGGTGGCGGACGGTAACGACCTTCATGCCATTGAAAAAGCGATTCAGTCAGCCAAGGATGCAGTTTCCAGACCCTCTTTGATTAAAATCAGTACACATATTGCCTATGGCAGCCCCAGCAAACAGGATTCACCGGATGCCCACGGCTCCCCCCTGGGTGAAGAAGAGATCAAGGTGGTAAAAAAATTCTACGGACTGCCTGAAGATAAGGATTTTTATGTGCCTGATGAGGTTATGGAAAATACGCGCAAGGCACTTGCATATGGGGAACAGTATGAAAAAACCTGGCAGGAGGCGTTTACGAAATTTAAAAGCCTGTACCCTGAAGAAGCCAATTTGTTTGTGGATGCCATCACAGGATTTTTAACCAAAGGATGGGACAAGGATATTCCTGTGTTTAAGCCCGAGGACGGGCCTGTGGCCACACGGGCTGCCTCCGGCACGGTGCTCAACGCCATCGCACCTAACCTGCCGGCTTTGGTGGGTGGATCTGCCGATCTTGCGCCTTCCAACAAGACTTACATGACCTGTGCCGGAGAATTCCAGAAAGAAGCGTGGGGCGGCCGAAACCTTCGTTTTGGCGTCCGGGAACATGCCATGGGGGCCATCATAAACGGCATGTACCTGCATGGCGGGGTCCGGCCTTTTGGCGGTACCTTCCTGGTATTTGCCGACTACATGCGGCCGGCTATCCGGCTGGCATCCCTGATGCGTTTGCCCATCATCTATGTGTTTACCCATGACTCCGTGGCTGTGGGCGAAGACGGTCCCACCCACCAACCGGTGGAGCATGTGGCCGCGCTGCGGGCTATTCCCGGCCTTAACGTTATCCGTCCGGCAGATGCCAATGAAACGGCTCTTGCCTGGAAAACGGCTCTGGGCACCCTGAATAGCCCCACGGCACTAATCCTTTCCCGGCAGAAACTGCCCACCCTGGATCTGTCCAATTCAGACGGAGATATGATATGGGGCGGGTACACCGTAAAAAGTGCGGGCAAGACCCCTGATATGCTGATCATTGCCACTGGCTCGGAGGTTCACATCAGCGTGGCAGCCGCAGAGATTTTGGAAAAAGAGCACAACATTAAGGCTTCTGTGGTTTCCCTGCTCTCCTGGGAACTGTTTGAAAAAGCACTTCCTGCATATAAAGAAAGAATTTTACCTGCCGCTGTCACCAAGCGACTGACCGTTGAAGCCGGTATTTCCATGGGGTGGGAAAAGTATGCAGGCAGCCAGGGCAAGAGCATCAGTCTCGACCGGTTCGGCGCATCAGCCCCCGGCGGTACGGTACTCAAAGAGTTTGGTTTTTCCGTGGACAACATCGTAAAAACCGCCCTGGAAATGTAATTTAGTGTTTGAACAAAAAGTCACCCACCTGCGGTGTTGCATAAAAATTTACAATCCTGATTGCCAATTGCATTTCGGTTGTAAATTTTTATGCGCCTTGCCTCTGGGCAACTTTTCGTCCAAACACGGGTGCCCGTTCAGGCAACAATTAAAAGCGAATCAGGGGGAATTAAATAGATAGATGCACTTTTCAGTTAAAACCGGGGCCAGGACCCAGATGATAGACATTACCGCCCAGGTCCAGGACATTGTCCGGCAGTCCGGCACGAGCAACGGACTTGTGCATGTCTTCTCCATGCACACCACAGGGGCTGTGACCATTAATGAGAATGCAGATCCGGCGGTGCCTGTGGATATTTTATCCTGTATCAACAAGGTGATCCCCTTTGATGATAACTTTAAGCATATGGAAGGCAATTCAGCGGCCCACATAAAGGTCAGCCTGTTCGGTCCGTCTGAGACCGTTGCCCTTGAAAATGGAAAACTGGTTCTGGGAACCTGGCAAAGTCTTTTTTTCTGCGAGTTTGACGGGCCCAGAACCCGAAAAATCAACGTGACAATTATCGGCGCATAAAACTGCCGTGAGGCCTTACATGATTTGCATGAACATGCACGTTTAAAGGTCAAAAGTTGGCAACGGGCCACCCTTTATAACCAGTTTCGACGACTTTAGGAAAGCTTTTGAAAAAGGATTTCAACTAAGGGGTAATAGTAGATTTGCCCCTTTTTTTATATAATGAAATTATTGGAAGAAAATCTTCTGGCTCACCTCCAGCGTCCGGAATTTGCAGAATTGTATGCTGCGTTGAAAAAACGCAGCTATCCCAAAGGGGCTTTTATTTGTCAGCCCGAAAGCGGGGAAAATCAGATTTTTATCGTGGCTAAGGGCCGAGCCAGGGTATATCTGGGGTACGAAGATAAAGAATTTAATATCGGCATTCTCTCTAAAGGCGATATCTATTCTGCACACACGCGAGCTTTTGTGCAGTCGCTGGATAACATCGAACTTCTGACCGCAGATATTGAAACATTCGGGCAGAAGATGCTGGATGATCCGGAAGTTGCAAAAGCCATGGTTGGCATACTGGGCAGTATGCTGAAAAACTCATTTACTATTATTGAGAATTTAATTTTTAAAGATGTCAACAGTCGACTGGTTGGACTTTTAGTAAACGAAGCCAAAAAGCACGGAATTCCCGCTGCAGACGGTGGCATCATTGTTAAAATTGATCTTTCTGTTGAACAGATCGCCTTTTTGGTGGGTTCTACACGGCAAACCGTATCCACCTTTTTAAATCAACTTTCCCGGCAGGAACTGATTAAAAAATTGGAACGGGGAACGTTTTTGATTTCAGATCTTGCCGCCCTGGAAGGCTTAGAGCCTGTTTAAAAGGCCCCTATTTGTTTAATATTAACTTTCTCCCGTCCATGAATTTTTTATGAAAAGGCTGAAAAATTGCCGCCGCAGCGATCACACCAATTTATCGCCAGTCGTTTTGCGTGTATCTGTGCATTAATCAGGTCTGCTGTTTTTTCAGGACCTTTTTTCATCGTAAAAATGTTTCCGGGATTTTCTTTTTGTTCTTGATGTCTGCCTGGTGCAATCGTAGCAACAGGCAAATCCAAAAGTTTTACTTCAGCACGCTGGGCGATTTCATTGTAAAAATTGACAATTTTGGGGTCATCTATTCGGCCGATATATAGAACCGGCTGTACACCAATGAAATCGCAGAATTCAAATAGGCCGCTTCCTGCATGTTGAAAGAGATCCGGATCTATCATATCGACCAGGTTCGTCTCTTCTGTCTTGCCCCCGGATATTGTTATCAAGATGTCATGCTGGATCAGTTCCCGTATTAACTGGATGTACTCAGAATCGTCTCTGAGGTCATGGTTTGGGTCGTCGATGATGTCAACTACGCCGCGGACCCTTCCAAATTTTAGTGATTTAAAAAATAGATCCAGGGATTGTCCTAAGGTATCCCAGGAATTTTGAGCCAATGGCCTTGAGAATGAATTTAAAGATTCCTCTATGATATCAGATAGCTGTTCTGGTGACTGTGCTTCTTTGTTCATGGTTTTCCTCCGGGTTTTTCCGATGCACTGCGTTTATTGGGGTTTATCAAAAATATAATTGGAAAACCAATCTGTCTGTCAGCTGCCTGACAAAAAATTAAAAAAATGAGTGAAATAAATTGACGTCTTTAATGAATTTTCTTAGGAGCCTGTTTAAAAATAGATGAATCGGCTGCAATCACATGAAAATGGCCCCAATTTCCTCAAATTTTCGGCCAATAGTCCGGCTATTAACAGAAAATTTGAGAAAATTGGTTCTGGGAACCTGGTAAGGGACCCAGAACCCGAAAAATCAATGTGACAATTATCAGCGCATAATCAATTAACCGTAATATTTCATGAACTGGACCCGTTCCAGCACCGCAGGATCATCAGCCTTGACATGGCTGAGTTTTCCCCTGAAATCGGAAAGGGACCCATACCCTTTGTCCCCCATCCAGCCGGTTAACCTGTCAAGCATGGCCGGTATGGTTCCCGTGCGGTTTTTATACAGGGCAGAGACCACCTGTACGGCCCGGGCTCCAGCAAGGATCTGTTTAATGACGGCCTCCCCGTCGTGTACGCCTGTGGAGGCTGCCAGGTCGCAGTTCACCCGCTGGTACATCAATGCAATCCAGCGCAGGGACATGGCAATGTCCGAAGGGGTGCTGAATATGAAAGATGGTTTGATTTCCAGCTTTTCAATATCAATATCCGGGTTGAAGAACCGATTAAACAGGACCATGCCTGATACCCCTGTATCCGATATTTTTTTGATCATCTGCCCCAGGCTGGAGAAATGATAGCTTATTTTCACGGCTACCGGGATGCTGACTCTGGCAGTCAGGGCATTGATGACCTGAAGATACCGTTCCTCCATTTCCCGGCTTGTCCGGTTCATATCCGAAGGTAAAAAAAACATGTTAAGCTCGATAGCATCTGCCCCGGCACCTTGGATTTTATCGGCAAAGGCCGTCCATTCATGGGAATAGACACAATTGACACTGGCAATGACAGGGATGGATACAGCCTTTTTTGCTTCCTCAATCAGTGCGAGGTAGGCATCCAGCTTCTTTTTTTTGATTACAAAATCATAGTAATCAAACTGCTCCATATTGTACCCGGTATTCTGTACCTCCTTTAGCACCTCGTCGTATTCAAAAATAATCTCTTCTTCAAACAGGGACTTGAGAACCACAGCGCCGGCTCCATTTTTCTCCCATTCCTTTATTTTCTCAGGGGTATCCGTCAGTCCTGAACTGCCGACGATTACGGGATTTTTTAAGGGTAAACCCAAGTAAGTCGTAGATAAATCCATTTTTTTCTCCTTATAATAAATTCTACGGTTTCAGAGACAAAAATAAGCTAATGACAACTTGTAAAGTTTTGCATAATTCGTATAGAGTGTAAACCGCCTATTCTGCGGCAGTAACATTAACCGACGTCTCTAATAAAGTTTCTTAATACTGTATGCAAAATACCTCCATTTTGATAGTATTCAATTTCCACAGGCGTATCCAATCTAAGTACAACCGGAATTTCCTGGTCATCCACTTTTAGTATTAGTTCCTGGCCGGGTTTAATTCCATCTCTTAGTCCCAGAATGGAATAGGATTCTTTCCCGGTCAGCTTCAGGGCGTCTGGAGAGTTACCGTCTTTAAACTGTAAGGGCAAAACGCCCATTCCCAGTAGATTGGATCTGTGAATCCTTTCGTAACTGGTGGCAATAACCGCTTTGACGCCTAAAAGATAGGTCCCCTTGGCGGCCCAGTCTCGTGAAGATCCCGTTCCATATTCTTTGCCGGCTAAAACAATCAAAGGCGTTCCGGAAGCTTTATATTTCTGGGATGCTTCAAAAATTGACATCTGTTCCCCGGTGGGAAGATAGGTGGTGATGCCGCCTTCTGTCCCCGGTGCCAGCTGGTTTCTTAATCTGATGTTGGCAAAGGTTCCCCTGACCATAACCTGATCATTTCCCCTTCTGGAACCATATGAGTTGAAATCCGACTGTTGGATTTCATGCTCAAGCAGATACGCCGCAGCAGGGCTGTTTTGTGCAATGGCTCCGGCAGGTGAAATATGGTCGGTGGTGACCGAGTCTCCGACCTTAACCAGCACCTTGGCGTCAAAGATATCACGGATAGGTTCTATCTCTTTACTCATATTCAAGAAAAAGGGAGGATTTCTAATATACGTTGAAGATTCATCCCACGCATAAACTTCATCTCCCTTGGTTGGAATTTCGTTCCAAAGCGGAGACAGCGTTTCAAAATTGCTATACCGTTCTATATACATTTCAGGCGTGATCAGTGAGGTCAACTCTGCGATTTCGTTTGAGTTCGGCCAAATATCTTTCAGGTAGACCGGGTGTCCATTCCGGTCCATCCCCAAGGGATCTTCCGAGAGATTGATATTGATGGTTCCTGCGATTGCATAAGCAACAACAAGGGGAGGGCTTGCCAGATAATTGGCTTTTGTGAGCGCGTGGACCCTGCCTTCAAAATTACGGTTCCCGGAAAGGACAGAGGCAACGACCAGGTCTTTGTCTATTATCGCTTTGCTAATGGGTTCCGAGAAGGGGCCGGAATTTCCAATACAGCTTGTACAGCCATATCCCACCGTAAAGAAGCCAAGTTGTTCTAAAAAGCCGTCAAGTTTTGCTTGCTGCAGGTAATCGGTGACAATCCTTGATCCAGGTGCCAGTGATGTTTTAACCCATGGTTTTGTTTTTAGCCCCTTTTCAACTGCTTTTTTGGCGAGTAATCCGGCAGCAATCATGACAAATGGATTGCTGGTATTCGTACAGGAGGTGATGGCGGCAAGTACAACCGATCCGTGTGCCAGGGTAAAAGGCTTTTCTGATTTGGGAAGGCTTATCTCTGCTTGGGAAGACAGCTCGTTCTCTTTTAACTCATATCCTTGTTGGCTAACGGATGCTGTTAAGCTTTTTGCCCAAGCATGCTTCATGTTTGACAATCCGATTCGATCCTGGGGACGTTTGGGGCCTGCCAACGACGGCTCGATGGTGGAAAGATCCAGCTCAATTTCATCTGAAAATTCAGGTGAGGACATTCCGTCGGTTCTGAATAGACCTTGCGCTTTGCAGTAATGCTCCACTCTTTCAATCACGTCAGGGCTTCTGCCGGTGCCTTTTAAATAGTGCAACGTCTCAATATCTGTGGGGAAGAACCCTATGGTCGCACCATATTCGGGCGCCATGTTGGATATAGTGGCTCTATCAGGAAGACTAAGACCTGAAAGTCCGTCACCATAAAATTCAACAAATTTTTCCACCACACCCACATCTCTTAAGATTTGAACAACTCTAAAAACCAAATCCGTGGCTGTGGTTCCGGGGTTCATTTTCCCGGTTAATTTGAATCCTACAACTTCAGGGATCTGCATATAAATGGGTTGTCCCAGCATGACTGATTCAGCTTCAATTCCACCAACGCCCCAGCCTAACACGCCTAAACTGTTCACCATTGGTGTGTGGGAATCGGTTCCAACCAGTGTATCCGAAAAACAGATGTTATCTTTCATTTGCACGACATTGGCCAAAAACTCCAGGTTCGCCTGATGTACAATGCCTACGCCGGGAGGGAATATCCTCATATTTTTAAAGTTTTTTTGTCCCCATTTCAGGAATTCATATCTTTCCCGGTTACGTTCAAATTCCTTTTCCATATTGATCTGCAGGGAGTTTGGCATGCCAAACGAGTCAACTTGAATGGAGTGATCAATAATTAGATCCACTGGTATTTTGGGGTTAATAACAGCAGGATTCCCTCCTAACTGGCTCATGGATGTTCGTAAGGCGGCTAGATCAACCAGAGCGGGGACGCCTGTTAAATCTTGCAGAACAACCCGGGCCGGCTTAAAAGGGATCTCTTTTTCAGATTTTTGTTTGGGCTGCCAATTTGCCAACGCGACGATATCATCCTCATTCACTTGGAAGTGGTCCAAGTTGCGCAGGGTTTGCTCCAATAATATCTTAATTGAAAATGGCAGGCGAGAAACATTTCCTATTCCTTGTTTTTCCAAATTTTCAAGTTTATAGAACTGCGCCGGCCCATTAGATAGCTTGAGGTGATCTTTACTGCCAAATTTGTCTTGATCCATAAAATCTCCTTTTACTAAGAGTTGTAAATACTTTGTTATTGACGCCAAATGCATTGCAAGTGGCCGCGTCTTTAATTGTGCGGCCCTTTTGGACTGAAATTATAGCATCTCCCATCTGGCGGATTGGATCTCTTTGGACGAAGACGGACCTCTCATTAAATACTGCCTGACTGATTCTCTTGGACCGTCTTAACAATGATTAATAAGATGCATAGTTTTTATATTAAGAAAATAAAAGATAATGGTCAATATATTTAGCATTTTAAAGATTCTATTGAACAGTAAAAAGGGTTCGGTCTTGGATCGCTTGGATGAGTGCCCCTGGTAGGCAGTGCAAAGTCCATGTCTACTATTTTTTGGTGGCGGTTTTCAGGGTATCCAGACCTTTTTCCGGTCCGAGCAGAATCAGGATCTCGCCTTGGTTCAGAATGTGATCGGCATGGGGGGAGAACCTTGTATGTTCGGCGTCCATGCCTTTTATGGCGACGATCTGAACACCGTATTTATTGGTCAGGTTAATTTGTTTAAGACTTTTGCCCACAAATTTTTCAGGCACGGGAAGCTCAATTATGCCATACCCTTCCATAAACGGCAGATAATCTATGAGGTTGGGGTTGTCCAGTTTTCTTGCCATGGACAGGGCCGTGTCTTTTTCCGGGAAGATGATGTCTTCAACGCCCAGCTTTTCCAAAACTTTTTTGTGGGGATCACTGATGGCTTTGGCCACAATATGCGTGACACCAAGTTCCTGAAGGTTGAGCACCGCAAGGATGGAATCCCCGAGCACTGAGCCAATGCCTACCACGGCCGTGTCCACATTTTTGACGCCGAGCTCTTTAAGGGTGCCGGCATCCGTGGCATCCGCAACTACCGCCTGGGTGACATGATCTTTAATGGATTGTACAAGAACAGAATTTTTATCTATGGCCATGACATCATGGCCCTTGCGGTATAAATGTGTGGCCAGGTAAAATCCGAAATTTCCCAGGCCGATAATCAGAAACTGTTTCATATAATTTTCCTTTAACCGGTCACTATTTTTTAACCGATCATTATATTTTCCTGGGCATAGGAAAATTTACTTGGTTTGCCTTTTTTGCTTACTGCAATGGCAATGCCCATGGGGCCTAAGCGTCCGATGAACATGATACATATAATAATCAGTTTGCCAAGCCCTGAAAATCCGGATGTAATACCGGTGGACAGTCCCACGGTGCCAAAGGCACTGACCACTTCATAAAAAATTTCAAGAAAGGAGCCCCGGGTCAGATTATGGGAGATACCGCCGATTTCCGTCTGCTGGAGCAGCACCACGCTGATGACAATCACCAGCATACTGATAAGAATAAGGCTCACCGCCTTTGATATACTTGCATCAGATATCCTGCGGTAAAAAATATGGGGATGTTCCTGTCCCCGGAATCTGGAATATCCCAGGATGGCGATGGCGGATATTGTCGTTACCTTGACCCCGCCGCCGCAGGAGCCGGGGGCTGTGCCCACAAACATCAGCAGAATGCTGATAAAAAGCGTTTCATTAGCCAGGTTGCCAATGTCAAGGGTATTGAATCCGGCCGTACGGGTATTCACGGCTTGGAAAAAAGAGGCCAGAAATTTGGTGTGCAGGGGCAGGTCCTTCAGTGTGTTGGACCATTCCAGAACAAAAAATAGCAGCGTGCTGCCGGCCAGCAGGATCAATGTAGCAGTCAGCGTAAGCCGTGTATGCAGACTTAGTTTTGACCGGCAGCGTTTTGAAAATAAACATTTTTGGCGGATTTCCGCCATGACAATAAACCCGATCCCGCCGGTGATAATAAGAAAGCAGATATCAAGGTTGATCAGCCAGCTGCCGTCATATTGGGTGAAACTGTCCGGAAACAGGGAAAATCCTGCGTTGCAGAACGCACTGACCGAATGGAACGCCGCATAGCAGAGGGCTTTGCCCACAGGGAACCTGTAAAGAAAATCCGGCAGCATCAATGCCGCTCCAATCAGCTCAATGATAAATGTAAAGATCACTATCTCTTTAATCAGTGAATATACATTTTTTCCCTGGCCGTAACTGTAGGTCTCCGAGAGCATCTGCCGGCCGGTCATGCTCACCCGTTTGCCAAGGGTGAGCAGGAACATGGTGGACAAAACCATGATGCCGATGCCGCCGGCCTGGATCAACGCCATGATGACTACTTTGCCGAAAAAGGTGAACGTTGAAGCGGTGTCCACCACGATCAGCCCTGTGACGCACACGGCGGAAGCTGATGTGAAAAGTGCATCAATAAAGTCCAAATGTCCTTTTTCAGTGGATGCGGGCAAAAGAAGTAAAATCGCGCCAAGAAGTATCAACACAGCATAACTGAGCATGGAAATCCGACCCGGGGAAAGAACTTTTCTTTTCCGGTTGGTTTCCCTATTGTGCAGCAACATCATCTATCTCATATGTTTTTTTTAAAATTCAACAACAATCTCTTCATAGGTCTTACGCCATTTAGGCGGATCAAGTACAAGCCCGGGCTTTTTGTATCCCACGGCAAGCAGCAATGGAATCCAGTATCTGTCAGGAATATTAAATGCTTTTTTTACGCCCTCATGGTCAAATCCGTCCATGGGATGGGAATCAAGCCCCAAACTTACGGCGGCATACATCAGGCTCATGGCAAAGAATCCCGCGTTTTTGGCAGCAAAGGCCAGGTTGGCATCCGGGCTCCAGTTATATAAGCTGTTTGCGGCGTTTAGGAACCAATCCCGTTGGGTCTCGGGCATGCCGGTTTTAACCATCTCCTGCCAGGTTCGTTCAAATCCGGGATGGCCCTGTTTCCATCCCTCCTTATCTGCCAGCACAATCATGGTTACCGGGGCTTCAACGACTTTCGGCTGGTCCCATGCCAGGGCTTTGAGTTTTTCTTTTTGCTCTCTGTCCTGAAGAATAATCAGGTTCCAGGGCTGGAGATTAAAACTGGACGGAGTATTTCCGGCCAGTTCCACCATTTTTTTAATCAGTTCTTGGGGGACTTTTTTTTCAGGGTCAAAAAAGTTGATGGACCGTCTGGTTTTAGTAATTTGATCAAAGTTCATAATATCTTCTTACCTCCTGTTTTACTCGATCATCAAGTTTTATTTTTTGGGAATTTGCCTTTTTTTGTGGTTATCATCAATAGCAACATACACGAATCTGGCTTCCGTAACTTTAAAACGCTCCACACCGCAGGCCTCCGTCAGTATAGGTTTGACCCACACTTCAAGCTTCACTGTAATTGAGGTGTTTCCTATTTTTTCCACGTAACCATAACAACAAAAGATATCTCCCACCTGAATGGGCTCGATAAACTTCATACCTTCCACGGCAATGGTTACAACACGTCCACACGTAAACTCTTTGGCCAGGATACTTCCTGCAATATCCATCTGGGACAGGACCCATCCCCCAAAAATGTCTCCGTTGGGGTTTGTATCTGCCGGCATTGTCTGGGTTCGAAGAAGCAGATCGCCTTGGGGCTGTTGTTTATCTTCCATTATATAAAATATCCTTTCGATTAATTTTGATTGAAGTTTTTTTTTCCTCTGAGTGGATTAAGGGACCCGGAAAAAATAACTTCTACATTTTGCTTGCCTTTTTATCCGTATTCTTCGTTGCGACTCAGGGCACATATTCCAATATGCTCCTAAGCCGCGCCTTGAATACGAATAAAAATTCGGCGCAAAATCTGTAGTATTAATTTTTTCCGAGGCCTAACATGTTATTTTATAAAACAGATTTGATCAAGGGATAATAGTAGACTTGTCAGGACTCGCAGTGGCTCCAGGGATTTGATCTTGTTTCGGCAAGCTGTTATATTCATAGCTCCCGACGGACAGATTGTAAAGTAGCTCATCATTCCCGGAACCGACACAACAGACCCGCCCTTCCTAAGTAAGGGCCAAAAGGAGGAATTAAGAGATGGCGAATCGAACCGAACATGATACCATGGGTGCAATTCAGGTGCCCGCAGACGCATTGTGGGGCGCTCAGACCGAACGTAGCCGGCAGAATTTCACCATTGGCCGGGAGTTGATGCCACAAGCCCTGATCCATGCCTATGCACGGCTTAAAAAAGCCTGTGCCGCTGTCAACAGGCAGCTGACGCTGCTGGATGATCATCGGGCAGATCTTATTATCCGGGTCTGCGATGAAATCCTGAAAGGGGATCACGACAGCCAGTTTCCCCTTCACGTCTGGCAGACCGGCAGCGGCACCCAGACCAATATGAATTTAAATGAAGTTATTGCCAACCGGGCCGCCCTCCTTGACGGTGGGAAACTCGACGATACAAGACCCATCCACCCCAATGACCATGTGAACAAATCCCAAAGTTCCAATGATACATTCCCGGCTGCCATGCATATTGCGGCCGTATTTGAGATTCATGACACCCTGCTTCCCGCTGTTGACCGCATGCGTCTGACCCTTGAAGAGAAATCCCGTGAGTTTTCACAGATTATTAAAATTGGACGCACCCATCTCCAGGATGCTACCCCGCTGACACTTGGCCAGGAAATCAGCGGCTGGGAAGCCATGATCCAAAGCAGCCGGGAACAGATTTTGCGTTCCCTGGAAACACTCTATCCCTTGGCCATTGGCGGAACAGCGGTGGGGACAGGGTTAAATGCGCCCCAAGGTTTTGGAAAAGCCGTGGCAGAAGAACTTGCCAGGGCAACCGGCCATCCGTTCACACAGATGAAAAATACTTTCCATGGTCTCACCGGACATGACCAGATCGTCTTTACCAGTGGTGCAATCAAAGGGCTGGCTGCCAATCTGATGAAAATCGCCAATGACGTCCGGTGGCTTGCCAGCGGTCCCAGATGCGGCATCGGAGAACTCAATATCCCGGCCAATGAGCCGGGCAGCTCTATCATGCCCGGAAAAATAAACCCCACACAGGCCGAAGCAGCTACCATGGTTGCCTGCCAGGTCATGGGAAATGATGCGACCATCGGCTTTGCCGCCAGCCAGGGGAATTTTGAACTCAATGTATTTAAACCGGTTATCATCCATAATCTGCTCCAGTCTGTCAGGCTTCTGGCCGACACCATCTCCTCTTTTACATCCCATTGCCTGGCCGGTGTTGTTCCGAACATCCCGGTGATTGAGCGTCACCTGAAAGACTCCCTGATGCTGGTCACAGCCCTGGCACCGCACATCGGATATGACAATGCCGCCGTGATTGCCAAAAAAGCACTTCAGGACGGAATGACATTAAAGGAGGCTGCCTTAGAACTGGATTTGGTTCAGCCCGGGCAATTTGATGAATGGGTCAAGCCTGAAAGCATGATTTTGGGTCGAAAGTAACCTTTCACTAGATGATTGAGTTTCAGGGGTTTGGGAAATAGATGCTACAGAATTTTGCGCCGAAATTTTATTTGTATTCAAGACGCGTTACTGGGGGCATATTCGAAATATGTGCCCAGTGACGCAATGCGGAAGACAGCTCAACAGGCAAGTCGTATAGATGGTTCTATTTTGATTTCGAGTCCTTAATACCAGTTTGAAAGTTGACCACGGCGCAGACTTTATTTTTTTTTATATTTTTTTTTGACTTTGAAAAAATCCCATATGGCCCAGGGAAGCAACACAGCGCTGAGTACCTGGTTGAAAAGCGCATATTCGGCCATTTCAGGGTCTGTATTCAACCATCCGTCCCAAAAGCACCACAAACCGAATCCGAGCAACAGGAGCGTAAATACGTAAGGGCTCATTTGAGGCGGGGGGGGAGGATGCTTTTTCTCCGATTTTTTTTCACTCATGACTTTTCTTTCCTTATTATATTAATTTCCGAATTATTATCATAGAACTTTTTAATTGAGAAGAAATAAATGTTTCGTGAAAAAAATATTATTTCAATGCGTTCAGAGCTTAAGTTAGTAATATTGCCCCCTGGAGAGGCATAAAAATTTGAAAAAACAGTTCAGCAAAATATAAAAATCATGTATATTCAATTTTTTTTTAAACGTAAGAAATTCCAGTGAATTATTATTAAATTATAACGGGCTGACCCAGGATACCATCCGGGCGGTTTTGGAACATGGAGTAAAAAATGGCTAAACCAAAAAAAGAATTAACATTGATGGACAAAGTGGTCGGCCTTTGCAAACGCAGGGGGTTTGTATATCCGGGATCTGAAATTTACGGCGGGCTTGCCAATTCCTGGGATTTCGGTCCTTTAGGGGTGGAGCTGCTTAAAAATTTGAAAGACGCCTGGTGGAAAAAATTTGTCACCGAGCGTATTGATATGGTCGGCCTGGATGCCGCCATCCTCATGAACCCGACCACTTGGGAGGCCTCCGGCCATGTGGGCAGTTTTGCTGATCCGTTGATGGACTGCAAAAAATGTAAATCCCGGGAGCGGGCTGATAAACTTGTGGAAAACTGGCAGCAGACCAATGAATCCGATGAACAGCCCGCCAACTGGGCAGGGGAAAAGACCCCGCCCCAGGATATGCTGGATTTTATTAATGCCAAAAATATCACCTGTCCCCATTGCGGCAGCCTTGACTGGACCTTGCCCAAAGCCTTTAACCTGATGTTTAAAACCCAGCAGGGTGTGGTTGAAGGCGAAGGAAAGGACATCTATCTGCGCCCTGAAACCGCCCAGGGTATCTTTGTCAATTTTAAAAATGTCCAGACCACCTCACGCAAAAAAATTCCCTTTGGTATTGCCCAGATCGGCAAGGCATTCAGGAACGAAATTACCCCGGGCAATTTTGTATTCAGGACCCGTGAGTTTGAGCAGATGGAAATTGAATATTTCTGTAAACCCGGCACCGATCTTGAGTATCATGACTTTTGGAAAAAATTCTGCATGGACTGGTACTTAGGGCTAGGTGTTACCCCGGACAATCTTAGAATGCGTGACCATGATGATGCAGAATTGTCCCATTACTCCAATGCCACGTCCGATATTGAATACCAGTATCCGTTTGGCTGGGGGGAATTGTGCGGCATCGCTTCCCGGACCAACTATGACCTAAGCCAGCACATGGAGTACTCTTCCAAGGATCTGAAGTATTTTGACGAGGCTGCCAAGGAAAAGTATATCCCCTTTGTTATTGAACCTTCCCTCGGGGTTCAGCGCTCCGCTCTGGTCTTTTTGTGCGACGCCTATGAAGAAGAAGAGATTAAAGAGGGCGATACCCGGGTGGTGCTGCATCTTCACAATCAGTTGGCTCCTGTGAAAATTGCAGTGATGCCCCTGGCTAAAAAAATTGCCGACAATGCAAAGCCTGTCTTTGACACACTGGTGCAACAATTGGGGCTGAACATGGATTTTGACGTCCAGGGCAGTATCGGCAAGCGCTACCGCCGTCAGGATGAGGTCGGCACCCCCTATTGTGTCACCTTTGATTATGACTCCCTTGACGATAATGCCGTCACTGTCCGGGAGCGGGACTCCATGGATCAGCAGCGTATAAAGATAGATGAGCTTGTTCCCTTTTTCCGGGAAAAATTTACCTATTAACGAGAACTTTCATGACACTGTATTCATACAAGAACATTGTACCGGACATCCACGACACCGTTTTTATAGCACCTGGTGCGAAGATTATAGGAGATGTGCAGATCGGCCGGGATTCTTCGGTCTGGTTTCAAACGGTTCTCAGGGGAGATGTCGCTGAAATCCGCATTGGTGAACGCACAAATATTCAGGATCTTTGCATGGGTCATGTGGCCAGGGACACCCCTTTGATAATCGGCAACGGCGTCACCATCGGCCATAACTGCTGTGTCCACGGTTGCACCATTGGAGACGGCTGTCTGATCGGTATGGGCGCCGTTCTGTTGAACAAAAGCGTGATCGGGGAAGGCTGCGTTATTGCGGCCGGTGCCCTTGTCCTGGAAAACACAATAATTGAGCCATATTCACTTGTTACAGGGTCGCCGGGCAAGGTAAAAAAAGTTTACGAGAACCGGGAAGAGATTGATCAGATGCTGAAAAGAGCCTCTGATAACTATGTGGGGCATGCAAGGGAATATAGTTCCAACGATCTGGTTTATGAGATTAGAAAATAGAGCGGTGATCCCCTGTCTCGGAAGAGGCAGGGGATTTATTTTTTCCCTGCCTAATCCTTTTCAAGCCCCATGGCCCGGCCCAGCAATTGGGTAAGAAGTATGGCGGGTATGGGGTCTGTTGATCCCGATTTCAGGATAAGGTCCCGGCCGTATTCATATTGCATGTGGCAATAATTGCATGCCGTGCAGATTATATCCGCCCCCTCCTGTTTTGCCGTTCCATATTTTTCCAGAATAAAGTCCCGGGCCAGGGCGTTGTTTTTTTCCAACAGGGGATTGCCGCAGCATTCCAGGCGTTTGGACCAGTTTACGGGTTCTGCCCCGGTCAGTGTGATAATTCGTTCAAATATCGTCGGCGCATTGGGGTGGTCATCGAATCCGGTGATGGTTGAGGGGCGCAGCGCATGGCAGCCGTAGCTTGGGGCCACTTTTATCCCGTCAAGGGGATGGGTGATGCTTCGCCGGATGATGCCTGTATCCACTTCCCGGTCCAGGAGGGTCAGCATGTGATGGATTTTGACGCCCCCGCCATAGTGAAGCCCTTCCTTTTCCAGTATCTCGTTGATCATGACTCGTTTTTCGGAATTGTTTTGAAAATAATATTCTGCCTGTTTAAGGGAGCCGAAACAGCACTTGCACAGGGTCAGTACGGGCAGGTTATGGGCCTGGGCGATGGCCAGGTTTCGTATGGCCAGTAAAAGAAAGGCATCCAGGTTTTTTTCTTTAACAGGGTATCCGCAACAGCCAAAGTCAAGTTCTTCCACCTTAACATTGAGTCTGGATAAAACGGCTTTGGCCGATTTTGGGTGCTGGGGAATGTCAAATCCGGTTCTGCATCCTGAGAATAGCGCGTATTTCATATTCCAAATTCCTGGTGGTATACCGTGTTTCTAAGTTGATAAAAAATATCCGTAATCTTGACTCCCTGGGGACAATTTTCCTGGCATTTATAACAAGTCAGGCAATCCCAGACAATGGGGGCGTCCTTTGCCAGATCGGTTTGCCCAGAATAAGGGCATGGATGACCTGGTGGGGTGCTGATCCGAACTCCCGGGTTTCTCCTGTGACACCCACCACCGGGCATGTGCTGGTACAAGTCAGACAGGTATAACATTGTGAAAACGTAGCCCCCTGGAGGGATTTTTTCAAGGATTCAACCACGGGGTTTTTTCCGGGTTTGATTTGCACAGGGGCTTTAAGCCCGGTTTTTTCCGGTTTATGTTTTTTGCGAAGTTCCCTTAACCGGATAACGAGGTCCGGAAGTGATTGCTCCTCCAGTCTTTCCCTGCTTGCCTTCCAGATATTCTGCAGGTCCAGTCCGGCAGGGCAAAGCTGGGAGCATTTGTTACACATGGTGCAGGCAAAAGTGCCCTGGGAAAAGGCATCCCTTAATTCCGGGTCCATTGGCCGGCCCCATGCTGATTCCCGGACACGGGTTACACGTTCAGAGGGAAACACCCATTGATTGTCAAAGATTTCAAATAAAGGTCCCACGGCACAATGACTGGTGCAGGTGCCGCACTGGGTGCAGGCGGAAAGATCAAAGACCCGGCGGGTGGCCCTGTTTTCATCGCGTTTTATTTGCTGTCCTGCAAGCCCTGAAATCATAAGGCTTACCGGGGTTGTCAGGATGTGCAGAAATTTGCTGAAAGGCAGGTAAGCCAAGGCAAGAAAGCAGCTTAAAAAGTGGATGTTCAATATCAGTAAATCCAGACGGTTCCTGCTGAAAAAACCGGCAACTGGCTTCATGGCAATGGAGGCAGGATAGGAGACAAAGGCCCACCTTGGGTTGGAGTGGCAAGCTGCACAATTGTCTTCATTGATGATCCATCCTTCTTCAATAAGTTCCGGGGTGACCGTGATGGTTTCCCCGGGGAACTGGACATTGAATTCTTCCTGCCAGACGGCCTTGAGTGCCGGAAGTTCCTCATCATAATCCATGGCGCCGTATTCATCCACCATGTCGTAAAACACCCCGGAAGAGATTATTTTGGCGGCTTCCAGGCCAAAACCGGATATCATGATGAGTGCAAGCAGGGCGATTGCCAGGTAATCATGGTGCTTGCTGATTTGTTTCAATCGAAAATTGGTTTTCCTGCGATATATGGCAATGCCCACTCCCGCCATCACCATTACACCGGCTATATTCCGAAGGGCCATGAACGGGTTCAGGGTGGATACGTAATCTGAGAAAATCACTTCGCTGACATAGCCTTCAAGGGCATGGAAAAAAAACAACCAGGCAAATCCCCAGTAAATACAGATATGCATAAACCACTTGAGGAAGTCCTGGCGCATCAGCGGCAATTGAAGCACTACATCCAGAATAAGCGTTTTGAAAAGTTGAAAAATTCGGACAGGTGAGACCAGGATGCCGACCAGGCCGGACAAAAAAGCTTTTATTCGGCCTGTCGTAGTGAATCCGGCCCGGTCCGGTCCGATGGTTAACCGGAAAAATCCAATGATTCTGTAAATGATTCCGATGAGGAATATTGTCAACGCAATAAAAAAACTCCAGGTATAAAACACTGGACCGGTTAATAAATCATACAACGGCATTAATCATCTCCCAGTAAAATTTAGGATGATATCCAGGAGCCCCGAATCCGGGTACCAAAGATTTTACATAAATACTACTCAAAAGGAGCAAAAAATAAACTATTAGAATATTGCAATAAGTTAGTGTTGTCAATTTCATATTTTATACTCAAATATGTGGATAATTCCATTATCGGCTAAGGGAAAAACCCACCCGGAAGATTTCTTCTTTTAAGCTGTATTCCTTCAGGCGTTCCGCATATCCGTTGAAATACTGCAAATGCAGGTAGAGATTAAGCCCGTTATTGAAAAATGAGGTCAATGGATAGCTTAAGTCCGCCTGGATACTGGAGCCCGCTTCAGCCCACCTTGTGTGGGTATCCAGACACAAGCCCATGGGCTTGCCTGCCTGGACCTGCAAATCAAAATATCCTCGAAAGTCTGCCAGATCGGGGTTATTATCATCCTCATTCATTACGTATACCCACAGTTTGGGTGCAATGGTCAGATAGGCATCGTCAAAAAGTGAAATCGCCATAATCGGCTTGATATATATATAATTGGTGGCCCTGGAATCATCCCCGCTCTTGCCGTTGGACTCATGCTGGAACCCGCCCTGGATACCGAAAATTTTAACCCATGGCAGCTTTAAATCAATTTTGGGCACCAGGTAAAACAATTCCGGCTTATAACTGGAATCGTCAAAGGGTTTGGAATCTGACTTAAGGTCCCAGTAAGAGGTCTGGGTATAGGCCAGATGAAATCCATCCACCAGGGAATTCAATCCCCGGCTGTCAAAGGGCCCATTGAACAGCTTGTACTTAAAACTGATCTGGAATTTACTTTTTTCCATTCCCGGGTCCACACCGAACAGAAAATAAACCGGCTCGTAGGCAGACAGATTTCTCAAAAAGGGCTGAAATTCATTCTGTTTTTCTCCAATGACCAGTTGCCCCTGGTTTGCATTTTCCTCTTCCCGGTCCTGTGGTTCAACCGGTGGTTCCGCGGTAAATAACACCGGGCCGGACTTGAAATCTTCAAGGGCCAGGCTGACCGTCCCGGTCATCTCTTGGGGCAGTTCAAACTCATAGGTAAGTTTGGCGAATCCGCCGGCCGGAACAGTCACCGTGCCGTCAGGCGCGGTTTCCATACAAAGAGCCGTCACTATACGCTTTTGATCGTTTAAGCCCACCGTTACCATGACAGAATCATAATTCTTTGAAATGATATCCGTGGTATCGGGATTCTGGACAAACAGGGTAAACCGGGTGGGTTGACCTGCCACGGCATTTTCCTGGGGCGGGACAATAAATACATTTGATGTGCCGGCTCTTGCAGGCGTTAGATGCAAAGCAACTGTATTCAAGGCAAGGATCACAAAAAACACAGCCATAAGCCGAGTGCTTTTTAAGGGGTAAAACATGGAAACATTGCGCAACGGTTTTTTCATGAGCCACAGCTAATTTAAAATACCCGGTTATGTCAAGAAAAATATGTGATTAAGTCCGTTGACATCAAATAAATTATGTTCTAAAAATCCCTCCGTTCGACAGGCTGTTACGGAATAGATAATTTTTTTAGGTTCAAGGCGGAAAATAAATTTGACCGTAGGCATACATGCAGCCTTCTGAGGATCAAATTTATTTTTCCAACGAAGAAATTGGAAAAATTAGCATTTTGCAACAGCCTGTCGAGTGATTTCTGAAATAGCTGAAACGGAGGAGTATATGTCTGAACTTGAAACTCGAGTGGAATGTAAGAGCCTTCTTAAAAAAGTGATGAAGGCTGAAGAGACAATCCAGTTTTTTAAACCCGGAATGAACCTTGGCTGGTCAGGTTTTACACCTGCCGGCTACCCGAAAGCCGTACCCATAGCGCTGGCTGATTATGTTGAAGCCAACAGCCTTCAGGGCAAATTGCGGTTCAACCTTTTCATCGGGGCATCTGTCGGTGCGGAAACAGAAGACAGATGGGCCAGCCTTAATATGATCGACAGAAGATGGCCGTACCAGACAGGTAAAAACATCGCCAAAGGCATCAACGAAGGCCGCATCAGAATGGGTGACAAACACCTTTCTCTTTTCGGCCAGGATCTTGGATACGGTTTCTATACAAAAGATACGCAGTCAGGCAAGCTTGACCTTGCTATCATTGAGGTTTCCGCCGTTAAGGAAGACGGAAGCATTGTTCCCACCGCCTCCTGTGGTGTAATTCCTGACATCCTTATGGTTTGTGATAAGATTATCCTTGAGGTTAACACAGGTCAGCCTTCATTCGAAGGCATGCATGACCTTTTTACGCAGGAAAAACCGCCTCACAGACAGGTCTTCAATATTACAAAAGCAGACAGCCGCATCGGTTCTACCTCAATCGCATGTGACCCTGAAAAAGTTATTGCTGTTGTAGAATCGAAATATCCCGACAAAGGCCGCGCTTTTACGGCAATTGATGAGAAATCCGAAGCCATCGCAGGCCACATCATTGATTTTTTCAGTGCTGAAGTTAAAGCCGGCCGGCTTCCTGAAAACCTGCTTCCACTACAGTCCGGTGTCGGTTCCATCGCCAATGCAGTTGTGGGCGGTCTTGCCAAAAGTCCTTTCGAACATCTGACGGTTTACACGGAAGTGCTTCAGGATACAATGCTTGACCTGTTTGATGCCGGCAAACTTGATGCCGCATCTTCATGTTCACTCTCCCTTTCCGAGAAAGAGGGCTTCCCGCGTTTCCTGGCAAATCGGGATAGATACGCAGACAAAATTGTTCTTCGTCCGCTTTCCATTTCCAACTCGCCGGAGGTGGTCCGCCGTCTCGGATGTATCTCTATGAATACACCGATTGAGTTCGACCTTTACGCCCACGCAAACTCAACACTTGTAGGGGGTACAAGAATGATCAACGGCATCGGCGGTTCAGGTGACTTCCTCAGAAACGGTTACCTTACAATCATGCACTGTCCGTCCGTCCGTCCCACAAAAAAAGATCCGACAGGTATTACCTGTGTCGTGCCGAAGGCCCCGCACGTTGATCACACAGAGCACGACCTTGACGTTGTCGTCACCGATCAGGGACTTGCAGACCTTCGTGGTCTTGCGCCTAAAGAGAGAGCTCAGACGATCATCGACAAATGTGTGCATCCTGATTATAAAGATATCATGCAAGAGTACTTCGACATTTCTACTAAGGTTACCCTTTCAAAAGGTATCGGTCACGAGCCCCAGCTCTTTGATAGATGCTTTAAAATGCAGTTGAATCTTGCTAAAAACGGCACAATGAAAATCGACAACTGGGACGTACCTGAAATGGTATAGT